>JBPCMK010000096.1:0-33680 GCA_051002375.1 Pyrinomonadaceae bacterium
AAGCCCGCGAAGCCAATTCTCAAGCGTCGTGAGCGGACACGCCCAGAAAAAACATTCGACGAGAATTCCCCAAGCGACCGCCGGAAGATGCAGCAGGGCGACGACGCGCCAACGCAAAACTAACAAGCCGCCAAGCACTGTAAAAAGCACGAAGCAGAAATGCAAAACCAGCACCACGTCGGCTAGAAAGCGATACGTCATTAAAATAAGGTTCGAGAAAATTTACCGAACTTTTGAAAAACTTCGCGCGAGTTCGGCGACTTCCGAAAAATTTCGCGCGTAATAATCGGCGGGAAAACGCCGCCGGATTTGTTTGTCCGCCAACGCCCTGCCGCCCAGGATAACCGGAATTTTGAATCTGCCGATTTGGTCGGTGAAAATTTTGTAATCGCGGGCGAGCCGTTCGACATCGCTGATAATCGTCGCCGAAAGACAAATCATTTGCGGCTGATGCTGCAATATTTCTCCGGCGAGCGAATAAAGCGGCGTGTTCGCGCCGAAATTTAAAACTTCCCAGCCTTCATTTTCAATAGTCATTTGCGCCAGATGCGTCGGCAATTCGTGAAAATCACTTTCCATCGCGCAACACATCGCAAAATCGCCGGTCGCCTCGGCAACCGGAAGAATATTGCGAAGTTTATGAACCGCGCTCGTCGCCGTTCGCGTAGCAATATGTTCGTCGGTGATGCTGAGTTCGCCTTTATACCAAAGCTCCCCGATGCGACACATCGCCGGACAAATTAAATCATCGAAAATTTCCGCCAAATGTTTGCCGTGCAGATACGCGCCGATTATCACATTTGCCGCTTCCTGTTCGCAGCCGGCGACAAACGAATGAAATAAAGACGAATCCGACAAACTTCGACAGGCGCGGCGGCGCGTTGTCGGACTGACGACCGATTCATCGCCGTAGTTCGTTTTCAATCCGAGATTTTGCTCGCGCTGAAAGCGTGCGACTTCTTCGGCGCGAAACCGTCGGTGTCCGCCGCTCGTGCGCTCGGATTTCAAAAGTCCCGCGTCTTCCCAACGCTTGACGGTTGCATCACTCACGCGGCACAAACGTGCTACTTCTTTAGTTGTCAGACTTTTAAATTCCATCTTTGAAGATTTTTACCGTCGGCTTATATAGATTTTACCAAAAAAATTTTAATCGAGTTAGCGAATCCGAGGTATTAATTTTTAATTTTACAGAAAACGCATAAATCGCACAAATCCGAGAAATAGTTTATTGAAACATCGGCGGTTAAGGCGATAAAATTGACAATGCATTTTAGTCATCTTATAATAATCCGCACAAACCGCTCTCCATCAAAATTTCGTCGGAGCAGTTTCAACGAGCAAGGGAAGGAAAAACCGTTGTCGCCATTTTCGGCTGGCAGCGGTTTTTATCTTGCTTCGCGTCCGGCGTTGAATACGAAGATATTGGGACGAATCAGAGGGAAAAATAATGAGGAAAAGAAAAATCGCCAATCGCCTTTAGAAATTTGTCGGCGATTGACGACTTAAATTTTTCGAGAATTTTTTAATACAAAACTCTTTGCGGCAAGACGTTTCCAAAGCTACGCGCGCTTCCCGTCGCAATCTCCAGAATAGTTTGCGCGACGCTTTTCTTTGCTTTATCAACTTCGACAATATCATACGGCTCAAGAATGATATCTTTTTGCGTGCCTTTTTTGATTTGGTCGTAATTGACGGCGATGATTTCGCGGTCTTTCGAGTTTTCCTTTAAACGCCGAATCGTTATCGTTTTCGTTTTCGCCTGACGGCTGAAACCGCCGGATTGCGCGATGGCTTCGGTCAAGGAAAGTCCGTTTTCGGTTACGGGAATTTCCATTAACCTATTTACCTCTCCGATAACATAAACCGGTAAAGCCCTTCGAACAACAATTAAGTCGCCCGGATAGATATTCGGATTCGAATCATCGCGTCCCGAACGCAGACTCGTCAAACTGTAAAGACGCGAAGGCACGTCCATGCCGTCGCTGGTTTCCGCTTCCCAATCTTTTTTCTGCTGCGCGTCGGCGCAAATCGGCGGCTGCGTTCTGAAAACCTGCACCATTCCGCCGGCTTTTTCGGTAACGCCGCCCGCGAACGAAAGCAGTTCGAGCAGTTTTGCGTCGCGCCGCAAATCAACTTGCTGCGGCGTGCGGACTTCGCCGTAGATGGTTGCCGGCGGACGACTTTTACGTTGCGTTACGCGGACGCTGATTTGCGGATTTTTCAGATACCTCGACAAAGATTTTCCCACTTCGTCGCGCAATTCCTTTTCCGAATGACAGCTTGCTTCGATTGGTTTTTCGGCAAAAGGAATTTGAAGTTTGCCGTCTTCGTCAATCGTCGCCACAAAATCGAATTGCGGCTCGCCCAAAACTTTTCCCGTAATTTCATCGCCCGGTCCGACCAGATAACCGCGCTGCTGTTCGGGCGTAACGGGAATGTCCTGCCCGAAAATTATATGAGATAAACCGAGCATCAGAATGAAACCGAATAAATTTTTCAGAAAACCTCTATTTGTATATTTATTATCTCGCTAAGAGTAACTCAATCGCGGGTTTGATTCAACCTTCTGTTCAATCGGTTGCTTGCGATAAAAACATCGAACCGCGACAATTTTATTAAAACCTGCTCTCGACTCTCGACTTTCGACTCTTGACTGTTTTGTCTTTGCCAAGTAATTTCAAATTATAAACTTAGCTTTGTAAAGCATAATGACAGATTCACCCCAACCTATCCGAAACGAAGAGCGTCTCTGGTTTTTGCGTCGTCCGGTTCAACTCTTGGCGGACATTGCCATTTTGAGCGGCGCGTTTTTTCTCGCCTATCTTTTCCGTTTCGATTTTCGGATTAGCGAATATTATTTCGACAACGCGCTCAATCAACTTCCCTTTGTCGTCTTCGTTCAATTTGCCGCGCTGTTTGTCGTCGGCGCATATTCGATTATCTGGCGTTACGTCAGCCTCGAAGACATCAAAGCCTTTCTCAAAGCCGCGCTAATTTCCGGCGTGATTTTGCTGCTGATTCGTCTGCTCGTATCTTCTGAGCAATTCTCGCGCTGGCAAGTTCCGCTTTCGATTATTTTGATGGACACCGGCTTGGCGTTCGCCGGACTTCTGGCGGTTCGGATTATTCGCCGTTTCGCTTATGAAATTTCCGAGAAACGCACGTTTCAAATCAGCCGGCGGCGCGTGAAACCGAAAACGACTTTGTTCGTCGGCGCGGGCAGAATCGGCGCGTTAGCCGTCAGAGATATTTGGGGACGCGCCGACGCGGAACTCGACGTAAAAGGTTTTGTTGATGACGACCGGCGCAAAAAAGGCGGCAGCGTGAGCGGCGTAAAAGTTTTGGGAACGACCGACGATTTGGCGCGATTAGTTGACGAACTGCATATCGAACAAGTCGTCATCGCCATTGACGGAGCGCAGGGCAAAGACATTCGCCGCGTGATAGACATCTGCCGCGAGATTCCCGTCAAAGCGCAAATCGTTCCGAGTCTGCACGAAATTATTCACGGGCGGGTGCAAATCAGCCGCATCCGCGACGTGCAAATCGAAGACCTTCTGGGACGCGAGGCGGTCGAACTTGACGACGAAAATCTGCACGAATTTTTGACCGGAAAAATCGTGTTGGTAACGGGCGCGGGCGGCTCGATTGGTTCGGAACTCGTTCGGCAAATCACGGAATTTAACCCGCGTCTGATTTTGCTCGTCGAGCGAACCGAATTCGCTTTATTTCAAATTGAGCGCGAGCTTTTCAAAAATTTCCCGCAAGCCAAATTCGTCCCGCTGATCGCTGACATCGGCGACGCGCCGCGAATGCGCGAAATTTTCGCCGAATATAAACCCGCAGTCGTGTTTCACGCTGCCGCTCACAAGCACGTTTCCCTGATGGAAATCAACCCGACCGAAGCGATAAAAAACAATGTTCTGGCGACGAAAATAATCGGCGAACTCGCGGGCGAAGGCGGCGTGAAAGATTTCGTTTTAATCTCGACTGACAAAGCCGTCAACCCGACGAGCGTGATGGGCGCGTCAAAGCGTATTGCGGAAATCGTGCTGCAAAATTTGAATCGAATTTACGAAACGAATTACGTCGCCGTTCGTTTCGGCAACGTGCTTGGTTCAGCCGGTTCGGTCGTCCCGATTTTCCGCGAGCAGATTCTTAAAGGCGAAGCGATAACCATCACTGACCGCGAAATGACCAGATATTTTATGACGATTCCCGAAGCGTCCCAATTAGTTTTGCAAGCGGGCGCGTTGGGAACGGGCGGCGAAATTTTTATTCTCGATATGGGAAAGCCGGTGAAGATTTTGGATTTGGCGGAAGATATGATTCGCCTTTCGGGACTTCAACCTTACGAAGATATTGACATCGTTTTCACGGGCATCAAACCGGGCGAAAAGCTGTTTGAAGAACTCGAAATCACGGGCGAAAATCTTTTGAAAACAACGCATCCGAAAATCTTCATCGGCAAAATCGCCGCTTACCAAAGCGAAGAAGTCGCCAACATCGTGAGCAATTTTCGCCAAGCCGTCGAAGCGCACGACACGGCGAAAATTCGCCGCTTATTCAATCATTTCCTGCCGGAAGCAAAAGTTTCCGAAGACCGAAAAGAATCGCTCGCCGCGAAAGCCGCCGCGCCGGAAAATTTAATTTCCTCGCAGTCTTCCGCGCTCGAAACTTAAACGGAAAAATCTTAAACTTATGACAATTCTCGCAAGTGTGGCGCGTGATATATCGGCAGCGGAAAGCGACTGTAAAATTTCTAGAGACAAAAACCCTAAATTTTCTGAGGAGAAATTTTGAGCGAAATCATCAGATTCGGAGTCAGCATTGACCAAGATTTATTGGAAAATTACGACCGTTTGATTAGCGAACGCGGTTACGCGACGCGCTCGGAAGCTCTGCGCGACCTTATTCGTGAAGCGTTAATTCAACAACGAGTCGAGTTAAATTCCAAGACCCGCGCGTTGGGAAGTTTGACGCTCGTCTATGACCATCACGCGAGCAATCTGCTCGAACAAATGACCGAGATTCAGCATAATTTTCACGATTTGATTTTGTCGGTAATGCACCTTCACGTCAGCCATGACGATTGTATGGAACTCATCGCCCTGCGCGGAAAAGTTTCGGAAATCGTCAATCTCGCCAACGGGCTTTTGAGTTTAAAAGGAATCAAAAACGGGAAATTATTTTTGACTCTTCCATCGTCGCATATCGCCCGCAAAAAATAATTTTGAATCCGAATCTTAAAAGGCGGCGAATAATTTTATAGTCGGTAGTGTTACTTATTTTTCTTTTGTGTTACTCTAAACGAGCAGCGACACAATTTTAATTTTCGCCCGCGATTTATTTTTATGAAAAACAAATTATCGCTTCGACGTTTTTATTCAATCGTTTCGATTTTCGCGTTCGGCGTTTTTTTCAGCTCGAATATTTTCGCGCAAAATACGCGCACTTTTTCCGGCACAATCGTAACGCAGCAATTTGAATTGATTCCGAATGTTTCAATCGAAATCGAAACTTCGGATGGAAAAATAACGGCGACGACCGACGCGGGAGGCGCGTTTTCCGCGCAAGTTCCGAACGAACCTTTGTCGGTAAAATTTTTCGGCAACAACATCGTGCCGCAAACCAGAATTTTCGCGCCGACCGAAACGCTTATTCATCTACAAATCAAAGCGACTTTCGTCGTGCGCCCGATAAACGAAAACGTAACGATTGAAGCAAACTCGCTCACGCCGGAAGTCGAACAGCGCAACGACACGATTTACAAAAACACTTTGTTTGGGCGCGACGACCAATTGATTCAAACTCTAAACGCCGGAATCAACGCCGGACAACACGAAGGCGGCGGTAAGAGTTTGGAAATTCGCCGGTTCGGTTTCAACCTCGACCACGGCGGCGTGAACGGCGGTTTGAAAATTCTGGTTGACGACATCCAGCAAAATCAAGCGACGCAAGGACACGGGCAAGGTTATCTCGGAGCGTTGAAAACTTTATCGCCGGAACTCGTCGAAAGCGTTTCGATTATTAACGGACCGTTTTCCGCCGCTTACGGCGATTTTTCGGGTCTCGGCGTTGTGCAAATCCGCCAGCGCGAAAGTCTCGCGCAACAATTTACGGCGCGGATTCAATATGGTTCGTTTCACACGGCTCGCGGATTTTTCGCATACAGCCCGAAGATCAAAAACGTCGAAGCGTTTCTCTCGTATGAACCGAGCTACACGGACGGACCGTTTATCAATAAAGGTCGTTACCGGCGCGATAATTTCGCGGGAAATTTTACTTGGAAACGCAGCGAAAACGAAGCCATCGGTTTCAAATTCAACGCCGGACGCAACGATTTTTATTCGTCGGGACAGATTCCGCTCGACCTTGTGAACGCGGGCGAACTCGACCGCTTCGGTTACATTGATCCCGAAAATGGCGGCAGAGTCGAGCTTGGCACAGTCAGCGCATATTATCGAAGAGAGTCGAAGTCGGGCGCGACTTTTAAAGCTGATGCTTTTGTCGGGCGTTCGCTGTTCGATTTATTTTCAAATTTTACATTCTTTCTGCTCGACCCGACGTATGGCGACGAGATTCAGCAGCACGATTCGCGTCTTCAAGAAGGCGCGAATGTTCAATATCTAAAACCATATAAATTTTTCGGCAAACAGGCACTCGTAACCGTCGGCGGAAACGTGCATTTCAATCAAATTAATGTCGGGCTTTATCCTTCGGTCGCCAGAAATCCCGTTCGCAAATTTTTGCCCGGCAACATTGACAATCCAGACGTTCTTTACACATCGGCGCAGGCGAACATCAGCAATTATGCGGCTTACGTGCAAAACGGCATTGATTTTTACAATGGACATCTGCACGTCGAAGCCGGACTTCGATGGGATTATTTCGGGTTTGACGTTGACGGATTCGAGCGAAGCGATGTCTTGACGATTCTCAAAGGCAAACAAGGCGCGGCGCATTTTCAGCCGAAACTTTCAGCGACGTTTTCGCCTTTCGAGAAAACTCCGATTGTTTTTTACGCTAATTACGGGCGCGGAATTTCCAGCCAAGACGCACGCGGCGTGATTCGCAATCCTGACGCGCCGAAAGTTTCCACGACGGATTTTTATCAAGCCGGAACAGCTTTCAATTCGCGCCGAATTTCGGCGACGGGAAGTTTCTTTTTTATAGACCGTTCAAACGAGCAGGTTTATATTCCCGACGACGGCTCGATAGAGTTTGCCGGACGCTCGCGCTCGTATGGATTTGAAACGAAAACTTTCGTGCGAATCCGTCGCTATCTGAATTTCAACGCCGGACTGACGCAGGTTTTGGAAGCATTTTATCCGGGACAATTTTCCACCGGCGCGTCGCCGCGCCGCATACAACTCGATAGCGCACCGCATACTGTCGCCAACGGCACTTTAGTTTTATCCGAATTGCGCGGCTTTAATTCTTCCCTTAGTTGGCGGCACATTTCGAGTTATCGGCTCGACGGCGAGGACGGTGCGATTCGCGCCGCCGGACACGACGTTGTAGATTTTTCAGTCGCCAAACGTCTGCGAAAATGGGTTGATTTGAATTTCTCGATTGATAATCTTTTGGACAAAAAATATTTTGAAACGCAAAATTATTTCGAGTCGCGCACCTGTCCGACGTGCGATGTCCTTGCAAGAATCCACGCCACGCCCGGTTATTCGAGAGCGTTCAATATCGGCGCGACTTTTCGGTTTTGGTCGAAAGAATAAAAATTTTATTCAAACGGCTGCCCGAAATGCGTCAGAACCCACATCGCAATTAAGTAAAGGCTGAGAAGCGATTGGAAACCGGCGACCGTGCGCGTCCAATGTCGCGGAGTTAATTCATATTCGCGTTTCGTCAGCATTCCGAGCCAGCGTCCGACATCAAATTCTTTGAAGCCGATGTTGAAAGTCGTCGTCAAACTGAAAAACATTCCGAGCCGTAAGATTCGCCATTCGCGCCGCCACCAACGCCACCAGTGTTTGTGTCTCGCGCATTTTGTTTTATCGAGTCGGTGCGGCACGATTCGCAGACCGCGTGTTCGCACGGGGTTTCTGTGTCTTTGTGTTTTGAGCAGATAAATTCCGTCTTTGCCGGGATAATGAATGAACAGTGCGTAAATAATCGAACAAATCAGCCAGAGAAAAAACAGCATAATCAGAGCGCGTTCGGGGCGCATTCCGTAGCGGACAGTCCAATCGAAAAAAATCAGGTTGATGTAATAATACAAAATGTTTTGCGGCTCGCCTTCGCAGATTCCGTTCGCGCATTCGCGCCCGCGCTTCATCTCGTAGCCGCAAGGATTTGTTTCATCCGAACAATCTGTTTGAAAAGCGTCCTGCCAGAGCAGCGCGTTTTCCGAACGCTTGATGGCGTAAGTGATTTTATTTCGCTGTTCACGAAAACCGATGTCGGCGAAATTTTTGCGGAGCGTAACCAGCGCGTCGGGCAAATCTGCGTATTTCAGAGTTTGCAGATTGAGTGCGCCGGCGATGTATTTTATTTCCGGATTTTTCTTCGGCTCGTAATAAACGTCTTTTAAATTAACGCCGTCAAAAGCCGCGTCGCTCAAGTCCGCGTCTTTAACAGACGCTTTGGTCAGATTCGCGTCAACGAGAAAGGCTTTGTTCAAATGTGTTCCGATGAGTATCGCGCCGGTCAGATTCGATTTTGATAAATCCGAACCGCCGAGGTCTGCGCCGACTAGCAAAGCAGCGGTTAAATCGGCATCCGAAACGAAAGCCGGAGCTAAATCCGCGCGGGTCAGATTCGCTCCCTTGAGATTCGCGCCGTTTAAAACCGCGCCCTTCAACTGCGCTCCCGAAAGATTGGCTTTTTCAAGATTCGCGCGTTCGAGATTTGCCCCCAAAAGCTGCACGTTCATCAAATTCGCGCCCGCTAAATTCGCCTGTTCGCCCGCGCCTCCGCCGGAATTGAGCCATTGTTTGTGCTTGGCAATTATCGCTTGCAAATCTTGTAAATTTTTCGTTTGTCCCGCCGCGTTTGTCCAAGTCCATTCCTTAAACGGACGCAGTTGCGACGCTTCGCGCCATTCGTCGTTGCTTTCGGAATCGCCGATATAGTGAACTTTATAACGCCCGTTTTCGACTTGAATAATATTCGCGCCGTAATATTTCTGGTCTTTGCTCCACTGCGCTCCGACCTGATCGCTGACTTTCCAGTTTTGCGCTGAAGAAGCGGCATCGTTTTGCGCGGACGGAAGAACGGTAGTCGCCGCCGCCATTTCGTCCTGCGAATTGTTGGAGCTTTCAAAATGAACTTTATATCCGCCTTCTTTAACCTCGATTACGACGGCTTGATAAGTTTTGCCGTCTTTGCGGAGAACCCGAACATGGTCGCCGACTCCGAATTTCGACACCGGCGGAGGAGTCTGTGTCGTCGCGCCGTTTGTCGAATTGTTCGCTTGTTCCGCGCCGTTTTGCTGCGCGTGAATTTCAATTCCACACATCGCGGTGAACAGAAACAATATTGCGAGATAATTATTCGTTCGTTTCATAAAATAATTGTTGAAATAACAAAGTCACGCTTTTCGTTTTCAACAGTTATTGCCGTCTTCGTCAATGCTCGTCGCGTTAATCGAAGCGATTTGCCAGCGACCGGCGCGGCAGACAAAATTAACTTGCGCTCGCTCGTAATAGAGAGCTTCGCCGTTTGGGTAAAGCAGGTTGCCTTTCGGATAGTGGCGGCAGGTTGTGTCAATGCACGAAATTTTCGCCGCGTCCGCGCTTCGTTCGAGCAGTTTCTCCTGACTGTAGCTGTATGAGAAAAATGAACGCGCGTTGACACCGCTCGATTCGATAATCTGGTTTCGGTCGGAGGTTTCCGGCTCGTCGCCGTCAACTAATGTGTAGCTGAAATCGTTGGCGAGCAATTCGCGCACGATTATTTGATCGCCTTGATTCTGGGCGATTTCGTAGTGGCGTTTAATGCTCATCAAACGATCAAGCAAAGCCTGATCGGAATTATCTTCCTGCACGGTTTCGCAATACGGGCAAATCTTTTCATCGGCGGCAAGCGTCGCGCCGCAGCCGGAACATTTATTCTGCATCTTTCAATTTCCTCGCCGATTCGATTTTTCTACTTGTCATCGCATAACGCACTGAATTTCCAATCGCCGTCTTCTTTGAGATATGTAGCGACGTTCCAGCCCTCGCCTTGTCGAAAATCTTTTTCTTCGAGCGTCGCGGTGTCGCCGTTGATTTTTTCATTGCGGACTTCCGGCGTTTTAATGCTCGCCGCCGGAACTAATTCGAGCGACTTTTTGATAAATTCGTCCGTGCTGATATTTTGCCGCTTGGCAAAACCGGCGACCGTATCCAGATAACACTTCGCCAATGTTTTTTTATACGCCGCGATGTCGCGGTTTTTCATCGCTTGATACATCGCCGCGTGGCTCTGCGTCGGCGTTGATAAATTGCCGCCGCGCGAAACAATCGAATCGCTTTCAGTTGTCGTCGAAGAACGCGAATCGGTCGAAGGCGAATCGGTGGTCGCTGTTGAAGTTGATTCTTTTTTATCGGAATTGCCGCACGCCAGCGCGACGAAAACGATCAAGGCGAGTGCAATTATTGATGTCAATACATTTTGTTTTTTCATTCTAATTTCTCCTGTAATTTTATTATTCGCTTTTGAAACAATTTCCCTCGCCCGCGACGCAATACAAAAGCGTAACGCTTTCGTCGCGGAAGCTCAGACGATTCATTTGCGGATTGTAAATATATTTCCAACCTTTCGCCTTACAGCCGACCGAAGCGTTCGGCGTTAATGTCAAAGTGTCGCCGGAAATACGATAAGTTCCCGGACCGCAGCCGCCCGGCGAATTGCCGATGTAAATGCTGTGTTCGTAAGTTCCGTCATCGTTCAAAACGGGCGAACCGTGAACTCCGGTATTGACATTCGGCGAGCCGTCGCTGCGCGTACTGGCAACGGACATAAACGCATATTCGCCCGACGGAATACCCGAACCTTTTGTATTTTGCGTAGTCTGCAGCGGAGTCGTTCTGCCGCTTTCGTCGTCGCCATTGTTACAAGCAAAAGCCATACAAAATAACAGCGAAAAAACCAAGCCGAGATTGATCAGAATTTTGGTTACTTTTTTTCTTTCATAAAACTATCTCCCGAATATTAATTCGCCGGACCGTTGCTGAATGCGCTCCAACCGCCCTGCGCGTTGCGGTAAAGCTCGTAGTTATATTTCTTTTCGCTCGGATGATCACCGTCTTTGAAATATTGATGAATCGTGTATTCGACGACGACCGGATAAAGATAATCGGATTCGACCTTTCGTATTTTGTCGCCCGTGTCCGCCACGCGCGGCTGTCCAAAGCTAATTTCGCCGAATGTAAAATCAATCGAATCCGGTTCGCTCAAACTTACGCCGGTCGGATGCAGCATATTTTCATATTCGGTTACCCACGCTTTGACATCATCTTCAGTCGGACTGCCGTTGGCGCGGCGACTCGTTCGCGCGGGCGGCGTTGTGCCGTCTCGGTCTTCACTGTCGTTGTTGCAGGCGAACGCCATACAAAATAACAGCGAAAATATAATGCTCAAATTGATTAACGGATTTCTTAATTTTTTCATTTTCAATTCTCCTATTTGGCTCTGATAACTTTGACGCTCGTTACCTGTTTCATTATATTTTCGGGCGGAAGCTGGACTCTCACTTTGGCGGTTTCGCCATTTGCCGTCATCATCAAAGCGTCCGAACAGCACATTGCCGCAAGGTCTGCCGACTGCACTAAAATTCCGTCTTTGTCGCGGAATTCGACGTAGTAAATATAAGGTCTTTTGTTGCTATCCACTTTCGGTTTAAAGTAAATCCACATAATGCGGTCGGGCGGTTTCGGATATTCGTAACGCACGATGTCAAACCAGTCTGTCATTTCCGAAAAGTCCGGTTCGGGCATTCCGGCTTTTGCCTGCGCTTTTTGATTGGCGGGTTTCGTTTCCGTTTCATTTGTATCTTGAGTTTGATTTTGCGCGTCGTTCGCCGGATTTTGTTTGGCGTTTCCGGGCGGCGCAATGTTGTTTTCGATTATCGTCTCGTGAATGTCCACGAGCATACAACGCCATTCGCCGAAGTCTTTGCGGTAACACGCTCCGGTCGCGTTCGACGCGTTATATGAAATGCAGTTGCGGTTCGTGTTCGTCTTGTCGGGAAAAATCGCCGTGCATTGATAGGATTTGTAACTGCCGCGAATCGGGTAGATCGGAAATTTCGTGTCAATGCCGGAAAAATTAATGTCTTCGTTCGGATTATAACTCCGTCCCGCGCCGACCTGAACTTTGACATCTTCGACGAAATACAACTTATCGCCGTTGATTCCCTCGTTTTCACAGGTAGCATATTCCGCCGCTTTCGCCACCGACAATGCGCCTGTTTTCGGCGAAACAGCATCAGCGCAAGTGCGCGGATCACGCGCATTATATTTCGCGCCGATGCCTTTCTGTGCGAAAGTCGAACCGGACGCGCCGAGCAGAAAGATTGTTGCGATTGTTGCCAGCAATAGCGATTGCAGGCGTTTATTGTTTTGGTTTTTCATTTTTAGTTTTCTCCTATTTGGTTCTGACGACTTTGACGCTCTTGACCTGTTTCCATAGTGTTTCGTATGGAACCTGCGCTTCGACTTTGCCGACCGCGCCTTTTTCCGTGTCGCTGAACGGCGATGAATACATAATTGACGAATCCCACGATTGGACGAGAATTCCGTCTTTATCGAAAAATTCGACGTGAAAGCGGTCGGCGCGGTCGCCGATTTCGGTCTTCGGCTTAAAGATGATGGTCATTTTTCGGTTGGGCGGTGTCGGGTATTCAAAGCGGACGATTTCAAACCACTGTTCCATTTCCGAAAAGTCCGGCGCGGGCAATCCGGCTTGATTGTCGGCGATTTTATTTTCCGTCTGCGGTTCATTCTTTGGCGGTTGGTTATTCGGCGCGGTTTTCCGGTCGGCGGTCGGCGCAGGTTGTTTGGCGGCTCCGGGCGGCGGCACGTTTTCGGCTATCGTTTTCGAGTTATAATCGGTGAACGTGCATTTCCATTCGCCGAATTCTCGCCGGTAACACGAGCCTTGAGCATTCGGATTGTCTATGTAATTACAGTTTCGATTGGTGTTGGTTTTGTCCGAATAAAGCCGCATACATTGATAACTTTTATAACTGCCGCGAATCGGATAAATGAGCGATTTTACGTCAATGCCCGGATCGCCGAAGTCCGCGCTCGGATTGTAAGGTCGCCCTTTTCCAACTTCAACTTTGACATCTTCGACGAGCCACAAATAATTCAATCCGGTTTCTTCTTCCTTCGCGCAAACGACGTAATCAACCGCTTTCGCCCCCGACAACGCGCCCGTTTTCGGTGAAGTTTTATCGGCACAGGTTCGCGGCTCACGCGCCCCGTAAGGCGCACCGACGTTTTGCGCGAAAGTCGAACCGAACGCGCCGAGTAAAAAAATTGTCGCGATTGTTGCCAGCAAAATCGTTTGCAGGCGTTGATTGGTTTGTTTTTTCATTTTCTAGTTCTCCTTAAACTTATTGTTTTATTCTGACGACTTTTGCGCTGACGACTTTTTCCATTTCCTTTTCGCTCGGAATATAAGCCGACGCTTTGCCCGTTTCGCCGATTGCCGTGTAAAAGACTTTGGTCATCGAAATGCCGTTGCCGTAATCGTTTTGTGCGCCGACGAGAATGCCGTCTTTGTCGCGGAACTGGATGTAGAATGCCGGTCGCGCGCCCTGTTCGACTTTGGCTTTGAGATAGAAAAACATCTCGTTGGCGGGCGGTGTCGGGTATTCGTAGCGCACGACTTCAAAGTATTTTTCCATCTCACTGAAATCTATTTTCGGTTGCCAGTTTTGCGCGTCGTCTTTATTTTCGGCGGTCGTGTCCGCTTTCGGCTGGTCGGTTTTGGTCGTTTGTGCGCCGGTTCTCGGTTGATTGTTTGCGCCGGGAACTTTCGTCGTTCCGCCTGGCTGATGCTCGTCTTTTTCCTCTTTAGTTTCCTCGTTTTCCATTCCCATTTCCCATTCACCGAACGAATTGCGGTAAAAGTAATAGACGGCGCGGGTGTGATGATTCAGGTGAAAAGTTCCTTTGTTGGAGTGCGTCGTGTAATCAACTTTGACCGGATAAGTCAGATAAGTGGTCGGCGGAATCTGAAAAGTGTGCCGGACGGCGGGCGCGATTCTGACCGCGCTGTCGTAAGTTATCGTGCATTCGTCTTCAGGCGCACAGCCTCGAGTCCAGCCGTAAATTAGAAAGTCTTTGACTTCTTTTTCCGTAATCGCCCCTTTTTTATTTGCCTGCGCGAAAGCCGAACTGAGCGCACCGAATATAAAGATTGTTGTGATTGATGCCAGAAAAACCGATTGCAGGCGTTGATTTGTTTGTTTTTTCATTGTTTAGCTTCTCCTTATCGAAAGATTAAATTTGTGTCTCTATTTATACATGCAATGTTCGCCGACGAAAAGGCTCAAAATTTTTCGACAAAGAAATCAAACCACTGTAAAATGCTCGTATTACTCCGAAACAAAATAAGAAAAGTTACACGAAATTGCCGCCGCGATTTACAAATGAATTTATGACACAAACTAAACTAACAAAAAATCGAATCTCCAAAAAAGCCGCGAGCTTTACCGAATCGGTGATCCGCGAGATGACGCGCGAGGCTTTGAAATACGGCGCGGTTAATCTCGGACAAGGTTTCCCGGATTTCGCCGCACCCGAAGATATTAAGCAAAAGGCGATGCAGGCGATTAGCGATGATTTTAATCAATACGCGATAACGTGGGGCGTGAAATCGTTTCGTGATGCGATTGTCGAAAAAACAAAATGGTTTTTAAATCTGGACGTTGACGCGGAAACGGAAATCACCGTAACGTGCGGTTCGACCGAAGGAATGATTGCGGGAATGATGGCAACGGTTGACGCGGGCGAAGAAGTCGTCGTCTTCGAGCCGTTTTATGAAAACTACGCGCCCGACGCGATTCTCTCCGACGCAAAACCGCGCCACGTTCCGCTTTATCAAACGAGCGATGGCTGGAATTTCGATAAAGACGAATTGCGAAATGCCTTTAATGAAAAAACGAAAGCGATAATCATCTGCAATCCGAACAATCCGACGGGCAAGGTTTTTTCGCGCGGCGAGATGGAATTTATCGCCGATTTGTGCAAAGAGTTTGACGCGATTTGCTTTACTGATGAAATCTACGAACATATTATTTACGACAACATTTCAAAGCATATTTCAATGGCGCAGATTGAAGGTATGCGCGAGCGAACGGTCGTCGTCAATTCGCTGTCGAAAACTTATTCGGTTACGGGCTGGCGTGTCGGCTATGCAATCGCGCCGCCGGATATTACGAGCGCGATTCGCAAAGTTCACGATTTTTTAACCGTCGGCGCGGCGCATCCATTGCAAATCGCCGGAGCTTACGCGCTTTCTTTGCCCGAAAGTTATTACGCGAATTTGCAAAAGGAATATCAGCGTAAACGCGATTTTCTCGTGCCGGTTTTGCAGGAGGCGGGCTTCAAATGCGATGCGCCCGAAGGCGCGTATTATGTGATGAGCGACATTTCCGATTTCGGTTTTGCAAACGACGTTGAATTTACAAAATTCTTGATTCGTGAAATCGGCGTGGCGGTCGTTCCCGGCTCGTCCTTTTATCACCGCGCGGATTTGGGAGCGCAAAAGGCGCGATTTTGTTTTTGCAAAAAAGACGAAACCTTAGAAGCGGCGGCAGAGCGATTAGTTAAACTGAAATCCAGAATTTGAGTAAAACTTTAAAAATAAAAAGCCTGCCGATTGCAAAATCGGCAGGCTTTTTATTTTTATAAAATCGAAACGCTTACTTCTTCATCATATTCGCGTTCGACATTTTCGTGTTGCTGTTGCCGCTTGTCATCTGATTCGTCATCGAATCATTCGGTTCGACCTTTAATTCGTTTTTCACGCCTTTTTGTCCGTCAATGCCTTTGGCAACAGATTCGGCTTTCGCTTTCTGTTCGGCATTGGCGACCGTGCCTTTCAGCGTGATGACATCGTTGACGACATCTACGTTAATTGTTGATTCGCGCAAATCGTTGGTCGTCGCTAAAGCCGAACGGGTTTTAAACCAAACCCAGCTATCGCTCGCGCCCTGACCGATTGTGCTTGTGCCTTTTTCCGCTTCGTATTTAGCGCGGTCTTTTTCGTATTCTTCCTTGCTGATGTTGGAGTTCCAGCGATTGCTGTTCATCATATTCGAATTCATCGTGTTGTTATTGACGACAACTGCCATATTTGAATTCGCATTCATCATATTGCCGTTGGTTTTGACCTCTGTGTTCGCAGGTGCCGGGCAACCAATTAAAGCCATCGCTCCGATGGCGACCAAAGTTAAAATCGTAAGTCTTCTCATAGATACCTCTGTTTCTTAAAATTAAAATCGAAAGTCGTATACCTTACCCCAATGGTTTAGTTTGTAACTTTCGTAAATAATCCTAGTATATCGGCAGGCTTTTGGCAAAAGCAAAAGCCTCTGAAAAGACGTTTTCAGAGAGAAATTTTGTAAAAATTTTCACAAGGATTTTCGCCGAGTTTCGCCCGATGAAGCAACTTTTCGATTTGCCGGCGCAAACTATTTATTCAGCACGTTTTATAAAACTATTGATTTGTTTTTTTAGAAGTTTCCTTAGCCAAATCGTCCGCTTTTTTGCTAATCTTCCGCGCTTCTTCAATGGTATTTTGAAAGGCTTCTTCTTTTTCCTTAAATCCTTCCTTCGACTTCTCGATTGCCTTCGGATCACTCGTGCCGAAACTATCGCGCAGAAGCCGCGCCGCCTGACGACGATTTTCAAACGCTTCCATTTGTTTTCGCAAACTCTGCGCTTTTATGTCGAGATATTCCTTGAAATCCGCGTTGACGTTCATCGCCTCGGCTTGTTCGATTTTGTTCACCGCGCTTTCGCCTAAACCCATTCCGTCGTTGAGAACATAAACAAGGTCATCAGTTATTTTTTTTACTTTCTCGATGTCTTTATCGTTCATCGCGGTTTTGAGTTCGTCGAGTTGATATTCATTTTTTTTATACATTACCTTGATTTTATTGAGGTCTTCATTAGCCGACGCGACAAGGTCTGCCGCGGCAGTCGTTTCGTCCGAGAAATTCAAAATATCGTAGCCCTCGGAAGTTTCCTTTTTTTGACAAGCCGAGAAAAGAATTAAAAGACAAATCAAGCTGCCCGGCAAAATTTTGATTAGTTCTTTCTTCATAAATTTATTTTAACTAATCAGGCGAAAATTCGCATTATTTTTTCGCCGCCAGATAAAACCGTCGAGAACGTAATGCGTCAGTTGCGGCACGGCGAGCAGTGGCACGAGATACATTTTCCAATCGTCCAAATTCCAATTCGCGCCAAACAGCCAATTTCTTTCGTGCCACACGCCTCGGTCCCAGAAAAGTTCTTCGATGTAAGCCAAAGCCCACAGCGTCGCCAGAAAAACAAACCAATTACCCGACAAAGTTTGATAAAATCGCCCGGCAGTATCGCGCCGCGTTTTCGCGTAAAAATAAATCAAAGCGAAATACGGAACACCGTGAATTATCACATTCGTTACCGTAAAAGCATAATCGGAATCGAGCGCGACGATGCCGACATACCAGCAAACGACGGTCGTTGCGACAACGATGTCTTTACCGATATTCAAAAATCGCGTCGTCAAATAAAGATAAACTGATTTCCCGAAATAAGCGCAAATGGCGAGAACGTAAATGGGAAAAAGAATTTTTTCGACCAACGCGGGCAGAGAGAAAAAATCATTTTGCACGAACCATTCAAAATTGCGCGGCAGACTCGTCATCCAAAACGCGAGCGGATAAACTGTTGCGAGATAAATCGCGGCGGCATCAATCCACCAATTTATATTCGATTTTTCCTTCGCCTTCGCCCGGTAAAGCGCGACCCAACCGTATTGCTGACGCACGAAATGAAAAACCGCCGTCAAAGCCAACGCCTTCCAAAAAACCATCTCGCCTTCCGAATAAAGCGCGACACCGACGGCATAACCGAAAACCGGAACGAGCGTATAAAGCCAAATTCTGCGCCGAAATTCCTCCGCGTCAAAATAAACTCGAAACGAAGTTGACCAAACGTGCGCGACATCAATAAAAAGCACAGCGGAAATCCAAGTCCAATCCGGCGATTCGGCATTCAAAATTCCAAACCGCCAGCCGACCGCCAACAGCAAAAGCGACGCGACCGCGCTGCCGAGAAAAACCGACAAATCAATCGGCGCGGAAAAAAGCCAGAAATTTTGTTTGCTTGCAGTTTGCACGAAATAATTTACATTTTCAAAATCTCATTTACCGCTCGAACTCCATGATAAAACGCTTCTTCAAAAAGCGCGATGCCGCTTAAATCGGAATGCGCGAAATGAATGTTGCGATACGGTTTTTGCGCCTGCTCGCGCGAGCCTGACCAAAGAAAATTCGTGCGCGGCGAAATCATCGCGTGTCCCCAACGCATAACGTCAACGCGCGTCGTGAGTTCTCGAATGTTCGGATGCGCTCTCGATAAATCGGTCAAAATCACATCGGCGAGTTCGCGCCAATTCAAGCCGAAAAGTTTCGCGCGTCCGTTCTCTTCGGCGCACATCGGATAATAATATGTGAAAATCGCCGCGCCGTAATCAATGCCTTTTTGATGCGTCGCGTTCACATAACCGAGCGACGGGCTTTCGTATAAAACATTGTCCCACGCGAGCGGAAAATCTTTCGCAAATTTATTTTTCGGTCTATCATTCAAAAACAAATTCGCCACGAACCACGCATTATGCTGAAATTCATTAACAAATTCTGGCGGACTCGTTTTGAAATCCCGAATCAGATATTTCAATGTGAAAATCGGCGCGGCGAAAATCGCTTTTTCGCAATGCAGCCCGCGAATCTCGTTTGTTTCCGTATTCAGATAAATTACGTCAACCGATTTTTCATTCGGAACGATTTCGAGCGCGATTGTTTTAAGCCGAATTTTATCTTTAACTTTGTCAGACAAATAATTGACGAAATGCCCGTTGCCTTCGGGAAACGTGATGAACGGCTGTGATTCTTCGCCCGATTTGCGGACGCGCGAACAGAAAGAAAAAAGTCCCGCCCACGCCGAAGCGTCATTTAATTTCAGTCCGTAATCGTCGCGCGTCGCGTAGTCGCAATACCAAAATAATCTGTCGGACGTAAAACCTTTACGCCGCAAAAAATCGGCGAAGGAAATTTTGTCTAACTGCGTAACTTCCGCGTCGGTCGAACAATTTGCGACCGGCACGACGAAGGCGCGTTTATTTTCCGAATCCTTCCAATTCACCCAAAAATCAATCAGCTTTTGAAATTCCGCGTATTGCCGTTTATCTTCGTCGCTCGCGCCGACGCTCAAATACAAACCTTCATACCAGCGACCTTTATAAAAAATTCTCTCTTCCGGCTCGCGGCAGAGAAATTGTTCTTTTACTAAAATTTCTCCGCGTTCATTTACGCCTTCGGTGAGATTCATTTCGTCGAGCAAGGAAATGAGTTCCGCGTTTTCCTGAAACGGCACGGGCAAATAATGTGCGCCCCACGGATAGCCGACAAGATTTGAAGTTCCGCTTCGCGCCGTTCCGCCGATGGCATTTTCGAGTTCGAGCAAAACGTAATCGTTAAAATTATTTTTTTGAAATTTCCAAGCCGCCGAAAGACCGGCAACGCCGCCGCCGATGATGGCGACTTTCACGGTTTCCCAATTTTGCGCCGGAACTTCCGGCGTTCGATTTTCTCTTAAAATATGCCCGACGTTGACGTTCGCGCCGACGATTTCGCCTTCGGGAAAATTTTTCGCGGAGTTCGATTTGCACGCGGAAAGCGCGAAAGGCAAACCTAAAAATGCAGCTAAAATTTCGCGGCGCGTGAATTTCGACATTACAATTCGAGTTCGTCAAGAATTAAAATTTTCAGTTCGGTTACGCGCTTCAAACCGTTATCGTTGCACAAAAAAGCGTCGCAATTATTTTCTAAAGCGACAGCGATTTGCAAAGCGTCCGGCGTTCGCAAGTCGTATCGAGCGCGGAGTTCGGCGGCAGTTTCGGCAATTGAAGCAGTTAAAGAAAAAAGCTGAAAATTTGCTCCGTTAAAAAGCAAGTCGCGGTGCTCATCTGCTAAAGTTTGATTGTTTTGACGAAGCGGCTGAACTAAAACTTCTGTCAATGTGATAACAGAACTGCACGCCTGAAAATCGTTGTCTGTGATGCGTTTGAAAACTTCGCGCATCAAGTCAACGTAAAGCGAATTTTGTTCGACAAAATAAATGAATGGCGAGGTATCAAGACCTAAGAAACTGACGTTTTGCAAAGCATCATTTATTTTCATCACGGACGATGCTCCCACTCGTTTCTTAACTCATCAACATATTCCTGCGCGTCAATTCCGTTCCAGATTTCCTTTCCCAAACCTTCGAGTTCAAGCAAACTGCGTTTTGGTTTTTCAGTTTCACTTTCAGCTAAATCGCTCGAAACTTTTGCAATCAAACGTAGTTTTTCGATGTTCGGCAAAGGTTTAATGTATTGTTGATAAATTTCTTCGGCTGTCTGCATAAAATTTCTCCTGTGTCCGAATTGATTTTATAACAAACTATTCAAATCTTCGCCATTCCGCTTCGTAATATCTGACCAACGCTTGATTGTCGAGCCGATTGATTTCGATTTCTTCGTTTGTCGGCAAAGAAATATCGGACGAAAACTCGAACATCGAAGCGAAGGAATTATCGTTCAAGAATTTCAGTTCGATATTTTCCGGCGGTTTTGTCGGTGCGTCGAACGGTTGAAGTTTCGCTAAAGCGTAACCCCAAATTCCGAAACTCGGCACGGTTGTTTGATAAGGTTTGACGTAAAATCCCGCCGCTTCGAGAGTCTTGATGATGCACCAGAAAGATTTTCTCGCCATCAGCGGCGATGTCGTTTGAATCACGACTGCCGAATCGGATTTTAATTTTCGTTTGAGCAGATTGTAAAAGCGCGTCGTGTAAAGTTTGCCGAGCGCGAAATTGTTCGGATCGGGAAAATCTACGATGGCAATGTCGAAAGGTTCGGTTTCGTTTGAATCGAGCCAGACGAAAGCGTCGGCGTTGGTAACGTGGACTCGTCGGTCATCAAACGAATGCTGATTTAATTCGCCAATCGCGGGAACTTTTTTAGAAATGTTCGTCATTGACGAATCGAGGTCAACGAGTTGAATAAACTCAACCGACGGATATTTTAAAATCTCGCGCAAAGCAAGTCCGTCGCCGCCGCCGAGAACCAAAACTCTTTTCGGATTCGCGCCGAACGCGGCGAACGCCGGATGCACGAGTGCTTCGTGATAGCGATATTCGTCGAACGAGTTAAACTGCAAATTGCCGTTCAGAAAAAGCGCGTAGCCGGTTTTGCCCTTCGTTACGACGATGCGTTGATACGGCGAACTTTCGGCGTAAATTATGTTGTCAACAAACAAAGAATCTTCCGCCAGAGATGTTAAATAATCGGCTTTAATAAAGGCAATTAAAAGCAAGACAATGACGACGAAACCACAGACGCGCAAGTAAGTTACGTTTCGTTTGATAAGCGGTTCGAGCAGCCACGTTCCCCAAATTCCGACGCTTGCGTTGAGCATTCCGAACAGCAGCGAAGTTCTGGCAAGTCCGAGATGCGGCACGAAAAAAATCGGAAAAAGCAGCGACGCAACGAGTGCGCCGATGTAGTCGAAAGCGAGAACGCGCGAGATTAAATCTTTAAAGTCTAATTCGTCTTTCAAGATTCGCATCAGCAGCGGAATCTCCAAACCGACCAAAACGCCAATGCCGAAAACGATGCCGTAAAGCACGACCGCGAAATAGGAAAGTCGGGCGAACGAAAGAAAAAGAAGCGGCGCGGAAAACCCGCCAATAACGGCGACGGCGAGTTCGACTTCGACAAATTTTTCGGCGATGTTTTTCTCGATGAATTTCGAGAGCCAAGAGCCAACGCCCATCGCAAAAAGATAGATGCCGATAATGATTGAAAACTGCGTAATCGAATCGCCAAGAACATAGCTCGATAAAGTTCCGGCGAGCAGTTCGTAAATCAAACCGCACGTGGCGATGATGAAAACATTTAAAAATAATAGCGGAGTTCGGTTCATCTCAAAGGATAAAGGATGCAGGATGAAGGATGAAGGACGAAAACAATTTCTTTATTTCATCTTTCATCCTTCATCCTTCATTCTTCGTTTTAGCTCCCGCTAATTGCCGCCGCGATGATAATGGAAATTCCGATAATCATCGAACCGATTAAAATCGCCAGCGATGTGTTTTGGTCTTCTTCGATTTCCTTTTTTACCGAAAACGGAACGACGCGCACGATGACAAAAAACGCCGCCGCGAAAACTACCAAACCGATGACGACGAAAATAATCGTGGTCAACAAAACCGGCAATAAATCATCGAGCTTTACAATCAAACCTAGAAAGTTATACATTTATTTCCCTCCGCGAAAACCGCCGTAAATAAACGGCAAACCAAGCCTCGAATTACTTCCCGAATTGGCGACTTCCCAGCCAAACCACGAAGCCATTACATACAAAACCAAAACTCCGATTCCGAAAAGCAGATATAATTTTTTCAACATAAATTTTTATTCGTCAACCGAATTTGAACCTGAATTCGATCCGAACATACTGTCTTTCCAACGTCTTGATTCAAAAGAAAGTTTTCTGAACAGCGCGAGCGCGGGAACAATCAGCAGCGCGAAAAAAGCCAGCATAAAATTCACGCCGCGCATAATATTTTGCTCGACTTTTAAATTTACAGATTGCGCCTGCTGCCAATTCTGCCAGGTTCCCTCGACGCGCAAAGTGTAAGTTCCCGCAGGCAGAGATGACAAGGTTGCATCCTGTTCCTGCCCGCCTTCCGACCACGCTTCGCCGTCTTCAACGCCGTTGTAATATTCAATCGGAATGTTGACCGATTCGACCTCGTTGTTGTCGTTTATCAAATCAACGTCCAAATCAACCCACGAATTATTAACCAGCGAATTCGCCGTAACTTTCACATTGCGGTTTGCTTTGAGTTCAAACGGCTGACTGAAAATCGCCTGTGCTGCCTGCGCGTTTTGCATCGGCGGCAAAACGATTTGCTGATCGAGCGGCACATCGCTGAACCCGCCGAGCGGAATCATCAAAATCGCCGCGACGAACAAACCTACAAACGGAAGCAAACCCCAAGTGTAATAAAACGAGCCGGTGAACGGTTGATTCGGCGCGACCGAAAAAGGCTTTGGCAAACCGGAAACATTAAACGCTTTTTCAATTTCCGCGACAGTCCGATAAGTTCCGAGCGACCAATTTATTTCGTTTTTCGACGCTTCCTGCGAGAGCATCAACGGCGGCGCGACGTAATCAATCGCGCGGACTTGCTCGCCCACTTCGACGCGCCAGTAAAATTCGCCTTTGACATATTCGACTCGCGCAATCGCGTCTTGAAAAATCTTAAAAGTTTTGCCGTCATACATCGCCGTCGTTCCGGAGGCGACGACTTCCGCCGCATTTACAGGCGCGACGAAATTCCATTGATTGTCCGAATGCACGAGCCAGCGAAAACTGACGCTCGGATTATAAAGCAGATATTCATCCCAAAAATAAGTCGTGCCTTCAATCGTAACACTGCGAACGACCGCGCCGATAATTTTCATTTTCAAATCATTGGCGAAATTTCCTTCTGCGCCAATCGGCAAAACAAACTCGTGCGGCGCGGGTTTTAAGACTTTCAGAAATTTCAAATTGCCTTGATTGACATCGAGCAGAGAGTTGCAGAACGGACAAGTCACGCGCTCGGTTTTGTCGGGCGCAGCGAGTTCTAAACTGCCGCCGCAATTCGGACAACTCATCGCAGAGGCGGCGACGCTTCTCTCTTTTCTAGTCGCCGGTTTCGCGCCAGCGAGTCCGATTTCGGCAAGCGAAACTTCCTGACCGACGAAAATCCAAGGCGGCGACATCGAATAATCAATCGTGCCGAAGGCGTTATCTTTTCCCGACAAATCGGCGTAATCGCCGCGCTCGTTCGGCGTTAATTTATACGGAATTTCGCCGTCCGCCGCCACGGAAGTCGCCGTGCCTTTTTCGACTACAATCAAAGGCGTTTTGTTCGGAATTTCCGAAACGGATTGACCGAGTTTTAAATTTTCAAACGCGGGAATTTTCGCCTCTTTCGGCAAAGGTTGATAAAACGTCAGATAAAATTTTCCTTGCGCTTCGGCGAGCCAGCCGACCCAGCCGTTTGAAAAAGTCGCATACCATTCGTCCCAAAATCCGCCGAGTTCGTGCTTTAATTGAGCGCGTCCGGTGAGTTCAAATTGATTTCCTTTGAACGCGCCTTTCAAACCGATTTGCAAAGGCGATTCCGATTCAGCGATGTCGGCGACTTTTCCCAAATCTTCCAAATTTCTGTCGGTTCTGGCAATCGCCGAACGGCAAAACGGACAGACGAGAACGACGGTCGAGCCGGATTTAAATTCAATCGGCGCACCGCACGACGGACAATTTGCCTGCAAAACGCTCATCGCTCACCTCCGGCGATTCGGGATTCGGGATTCGGGATTCGGGATTGCGGATTTCCGCGTTCGATTTTTTGAATGTTAACCGTTTTCGCGCCGAGCAGTTTCCTTAAATTTGCTTCCCAATTCCAGGTCGGGCGCGTGCGGCAGCAGTATAAATTGAAGGTTGCGATTCTATGTTCGGGGTATGTGTGGCAGGCGAGATGCGATTCGGTCAGCGCGACGAAACCCGTTATGCCTTTTTCGTTTGGAAATTGATGCCAGAAAATTTCGCCGAGCGTTTTTAAATCTAAATCGGCGATAATGCGTGCGAAAATTCCGCACAAAGTTTCAACATCGCGCAAAGCGTTTTCGTCTGCATCTATGGCTTCGACGAGCCATTCAGTTCCGACCGGCATTTTATTTTAGAGACAATTTTAAATTAACAAAACAATTCGATTCCCTGCATTTCCCATACGTCCCGGCGGCGGCAAAAGTTTTGTTTCGCTTTGCGGCGAACTCGCGCCGACCGTCGTGCGTTATAATTTCTTTCGGTGAAGTAATGTTGAAAAAAACTATAACCAAAAAATTTTCCTTTGTCATTTTTGCGTTAAGTTTTTGCGTTTTTTTCTCCGGCTGTTTTTCGGTTTCGTCGAGCCGAAACGCCGATGACAATCGCGCGGATAAAAATTTCGCGGCGCGTTACGGAAAACCCGCAGTCGTCGGCGTGATTAAAACCGGCGAGATAACCGAAAGCAGCGGGCTTGCCGCCTCGAAATGTCAGACGGGAATTTTTTGGACGCACAATGATTCGGGCGACGGCGCGTTCATTTTCGCGCTCGACCGGAAAGGCGAAAAGCTCGGCACTTGGAAAGTATCGGGCGTGAAAAATTTCGATTGGGAAGACATCGCCGCATTTAAAAATTCAAACGGCGAATGTTTTCTATACATCGGCGACATCGGCAACAACGTGAGCGGGCGCAAAGATTTTTACATTTACCGCGTCAAAGAACCGCTGGTCAGCGACGCTGATAAAACGTCGAGCAAGAAAAATCCGCTTCCGACCGAACCAGCCGACGCGATTAAATTCGATTACCCGGACGCGAGATACGACGCGGAAACTCTGCTCGTTCAGCCGCAAACGGGCGACATTTATATTTTGACGAAACGCCTTGAAAGCGCGTCGGGCGTTTATAAATTAAAGGCAAATTACAGTTTGGAGAAAACCAACCGGCTTGAAAAAATCGCGGACTTGACAGTTCCCGCCATACCGAACGGATTTTTGACCGGCGGCGACATTTCAACCGACGGCAAGCGTGTTATCTTGTGCGATTATTTCGCGGCTTACGAAATCGTTCTGCCCAATGCGGCGACGAATTTTGACGCGATTTGGAAGGCGAAACCCGAAACTGTTCAGCTTGGCGAAAGGGCGCAAGGCGAAGCCGTCTGCTATTCGCCCGACGGCGAAGCGATTTACGCGACAAGCGAAAAGGGAAATTCGCCAATGATCGAAGTTCGGCGGAAACACGATTAAAACACATATAAAGACGGCGATTTACATGCTCTTTCAACAATCGTGTTTCCGCCTTCGCCGATTTCGTCTATAATCAATTTTGCAATAATTTTACGGAGGGTTTTATTATTTTATGAAAACGGAAACTTTAGAATTCAGCACTTCCAAAGGCGATGCGACCGCGTATATCGCTCTGCCCGACAAATCCGGCGACGAGAAAAAAGCCGTCGTCGTCATACAGGAATATTGGGGTTTGAACGACCACATCAAAGACATCGCCGAACGCTACGCGAGCGAAGGTTTTATTGCGATTGCGCCCGACCTTTATCGCGGAGAAATCACCAAAGATAAACACGAAGCCGCAAAACTGATGGAGAAACTCGAACTCGAAGACGGCTTAGACACGATTAACAACGCGATGATTGCCGCGCAGGAAAAATATGAAATTGCGAAATTCGGCATCACGGGTTTTTGTATGGGCGGAACTTACGCCCTCGAAGCCGCCTGCAAACTCGAAGGCTTGAGTGCCGCCGCGCCGTTTTACGGCGATATTCCCGACGAATTTACTTTACAAGGTTTGAATTGTCCGGTGATTTTTATTTCGGCGACGAAAGATAAATGGATAAATCCTGAAAAAGTCGCAGAGTTGGAAAGAATCGCCAAAGCCAACACATTACCGATTGAATCAGTAAAATACGAAGCCGACCACGCATTTTTTAACGACACCCGACCGGAAGTTTATGACCAAGCGGCGGCGAAAGACGCTTGGGCAAAAGTCGTAGCGTTTTTCAAGGAAAATCTCGCGCCGAAACACATCGAAATTTAATTTTAAAGAGAGTGCCGGATTTTGTGTCAGGCTCTAAGCACCCGAACAAAAGTTTGGCGATGTTTAGAGTAACGCCTTTATTCGTGAACTCACCTGATTGCCACGCTTTTCACGAATAAAGGCGTTACTCTAAACGCGGGCAAAATGCCGTAGAATTTTTGTCCGCGTTTAGAGCCTTATAAAACTATACCTTCGAAAAAATTCGCCGGAACAAATCTCGATTCATCACTCTGGAAAGGCGCGGTCGCCGGTTTGATTGCCGGATTCGTCGGCTCGTGGGTTAAATCAAAAGTCGAACCGCCACTGCAAAAACTCGGCGAAAATCTGTTTCCGCCGACTGTCAAAGAAAAACGAATGCGCGGCGCGGATGTTACGGGACATCCATTAAATATGCCGCCCGCTGTTTAGGTCAAAAACGTCGCCGAACAAACGACGTGCGAAAAGCCCGCCGACGAAACGACCGAAGCGGCGATGATGACGATTCATTACATTTTCGGCACGGCACTCGGCGCGGCTTACGGCATCGCCGCCGAAGAATTTCCCGCCGCGACAACCGCCGCCGGAATTCCCGACGGAGCGGTAATGTGGGCAATCACGCACGGCTCGATTGTTCCCGCGCTCGAACTCCAAGAACCGCCGATTGATATGACCGCCGCGTGGTATGTCTGGGAATTCGGCTCGCATCTCGGCTTCGGTCTGACCGTCGAAATCGTCCGCCGCGAACTTCGCAAGCGATTGTGAAAAATTATTAACGCTTGCTTACAACGCTCTGCCGTATCAAAGATTAAACAATTTGATTACGGTTTGATTGATATTTTTACATTGTGGAGAGAACTTTTACAATTAATCCGAAGATAGCTGAGAAAATATTGAACAGCTACGAAAGGTTTTTAACTATTAATGCAGGAGTTGAAGATAAATTCACGAAAAGAATTTTGCAGTTGTTGGATGAGTTGGACATTGAAAAACTAAGTAGCGTGATAGAAAAATCACTTCATGCCAGTTTGAAGAGAGAGGAAGGAATCTATCATAATTTTTCAATAATTCTCTCACCTCCAGAAAGCAAATTCAACGATTTACTAGAACCTTATTTGCAGACCCACTTCTGCAGCTATTTCGATGATGTCGCATCTTTTGAAACACCAGTTGATATTGAATTATTGCCCAAAATTGCTCCGGCATTTGAATCAACTAACAGAAAGCTACGCATTTGGTTTAATAATAACAATCAGATAGATATTTGGGGATTCTCAACTCATTATTTCGATTACTTTGGAATCGAAATTAAATCTTTTTCACCCGGACAACTGTTAATTAATATTAAAGCGCAAGATTTTCCCCACGAAAGATATTTAGTTAGTTTTTCAGGAAGCAGTCAGATTGTCAGCAATGCAAATTTAACTGATTTACTTTTTGACGATGCGGATAAAGATAAATTTAGAGATGTATCAAGCAGAGAAAATTTCATTAAATTTGGTCACAGAGGACAGAAAAGATATTGGTTTTTGATTGACATAATAAATAAAATAATGAGTCACGGACACGGCGGAATTCTTTTGTTTATAAATCAAGAAAATTCAGATGAAGTATTGGCTGAATCAATTAGGTCAATTTCATACCGACCAAAAGACAATTATAGATATGTAGAAAGAAAGTTAATTAGTGAAGAAAATGAAGTTGTTTATTCAGACAAAACAGGAAAAGCAAATCCAAGTATTCCTTGGTCTTTTAAGAAAGAAGCTGATTTTATTGCTCAAATAACTGCTGTTGATGGAGCAACCATAATCAATAGAGATTTTGGAATTTTGGCTTTTGGGGCAAAGATTAAACCAAAAGGAGATAATGAAGGTAGCGAACATAAATTGGAAACTGTCTGGATCAGAGAACCGTTTGAAGGTTTTGAAGAGCGTGAAATAAAACTTTCGGGATCAGGTTGAATGAGACATCAATCAACAGCACAATTTGTTTTTGACCAAAGAGAAAGAAATGCTTTTGCAATAGTTGCTTCAGAAGATGGAAAAGTTTCAATTATATATTGGGATAAAATCAAAAAGATAACTGTCGTATTACGACATGTAGAATATTTGTTTTATGGTATAAATATCTGATTTAATTATAGTGAAGCAAAAGTTTTCAGCGGAGCAAAAAGCTGAGAGTTGCTCACGGGAACATTACGCTAAAAACCTGATGCGGATAATGCCGACGAAGGGAGAAATATGAAAACTGTTTTCAAAACTTTAGTTGTTTTCCTTATTTTAATCTGGTCAGCGAGCGCGACTCAGGCTGATTGGGTTGACGGTTTTATTAATCAGGAAATTAAAAAGCGACAGATTCCGGGGCTTTCGGTGGCTGTTTTGCGTGACGGAAAAGTTATTAGGGCGAGCGGTTACGGTTTTGCTAATCTCGAACTGCAAGTTCCGGCGACGAAAGATACGGTTTATGAAATCGGTTCGATTTCTAAACAGTTTGCTTCCGAAGCGTTGATGCTGCTGGTCGAAGACGGTAAGGTAAATCTCGATGATTCGATCAACAAATATCTGCCGTTGAACGCGCCCGAAACTTGGCAAAAAATTACCGTTCGAAATCTGCTCAATCACGCTTCGGGTTTGAAAGATTGGACGGAGATCAAAGAATTTTCTTATCGCCGTGAATACTCCGCCGAAGAATTTATTGATCTGGTCAAATCTGCGCCGTTATTGTTTGAGCCGAATTCTACCTGGTCTTATTCAAACACCAATCTTCCTTTGATCGGCATTATTGTCGAACGCGCGAGCGGAAAAACTTTTGAAGAATTCGTCAATGAGCGAATCATCAAGCCGCTGGCGTTTCCTTCGATTCGTTTCAAACATCAGCAAGACGTTGTTCCAAATCGCGCTACGGGTTATGAGTGGCGGAATAATAAATGGGAAAACGGCGAACCTTTTCGCCCGAAAGTAATCGCGGCAAGCGGCGGTATTTTGGCGAATGCGGTTGATCTGGCGCGTTGGTGGGAAGCGGTTTTGCAAGGTCGCGTCGTCAAACAGACGAGTTTGAATCAAATGCTGATGCCCGTAAAATTAAATGACGGCAGAACAGTCGCTCACGGTTTCGCCTTTTTTATTGATTCATTCAACGGGCATAAAGTGATTCAGCATTTCGGTTCGACGGTCGGCGGATTCGGCAGCATCGTGCGCTATTATCCGCAGGAAAAAGTAACCGTCGCAGTTATCGGAAATCTCGAAGACGGCGGTTTCGGCGCGGAATATATCGCCAAAAGAGTCGCCAATTTTTATGTTCCGGGAACATTCGTCGGCGGACTAAAAGAAACGCCGGACGCAACTCCGAACCAAACGCAGACGTATCTGCAAATCCTCAAATATATCGCCGATAATAAAAATCCCGAAATTATGTCGGCAAATTTCTCTTCAAAAGTCAGCGAAACTTTCCGCCAGCAGCTTGGTGAAAATCTCAAACAAATGAAGTCTTTCGTCTATCTCGGCAAAGAAAAGATCACCGCCGACCATTTCGTGCTTGATCCGGCGGCTTTTGAATTTTTCCGCTACAAAATGACGCTGGCGGACAAAACCGTTTATTACAATTTTCGGATGAATAAAGACGGGAAAATCGGTTGGATTATTCCCGAAGATTAGAAGTCGCATTTCCCTACCTGAATTGTTAAAACTTACAACGACCAATTTTCAGGAGATAATAAATTAGTAAAAGCACATGAGTTTTCAACGGAGCAAAAGCTGAGAGTTGTTCGATTGGAACATTACGCTAAAAACCTGATGTGATAATACCGACGAAGGAAGATTATTTATCTTCCTTTTTTTGTTTGGGCAGAAGAACGGCGCGGCGGATGGTTTTGTCGCGTTCGGCGAGGGTGAAAGCGATTTGCATTTTTTCGCTGAAGGGTAAACCGTGCTGATGTCGGCGAAAAGATATTTTTTGCGATTTGATGTATTCTTCGATTTTGTCCGAAGCGTTTTCTTCTTTCATATTTGAGAATTACCGATATTTGTCTGCCATTTTTCGGTTAGATCGTGTTTGGCTAAGATGTTCTGCAACTCTTTCGCGTTGACGGCTTCGTGTTGGAGAAAAAAACTTATGCGCCTGAAATCTTTCGGTCGTCCCGTGTCGAGCATAATAGCGACGAGATGTTCGGGAGTCATCACGCGAACTTTTACATCGTCATTTAAGGCGAATTCATTCGCTTCGGTGATTGCTTCATCAATCAATCTTTTGCCCGTCGGCAGAAACTGCACCGGAAAGCCTTCGACGTAAAAATGCTCGCCTTGCATTTTATAATCTTTATTTTTCAAGTAATCAAAAATCGGCTGAAATTCCATAAATGGGTTTCCGCCAGGTTTCAGATGAACGAAAATATCAACGTCTTCGGTTGCAATCGGTTCGGTATAAAAGATCACGGCAGTCGCGCCGCCGAGCGCGTAATTTTCGATCACGCCGTCCGTCGTCATTCGGTTGATAACAGAAATTGTTTTTGCAATATCAGCCATTTGTTATAGAGATTGTAGGTGAAATAATAAAACTTGTTAAGTCAAAAACATCTTTTAGATTGAGATTTTAATCGAATTATTAAAGAATGTAATTAAGCAAGAAAGTTTTCAGCGGAGCAGAAAGCTGAGAGTTGTTCCGAGCGGAACATTACGCTAAAAACCTGATCCAGATAATTCTGACGTAGGGAGAAAAACGATGAGTGAAAATAAAGTAAATAAAGAAGTAAAAGAAAAAACGAGCGACGAAGTTTCATTGCCGAGTTCGCGGAAAGTTTATGTTGAAACGAACGGCAATACGGTTAATGAAAATAAACATAATTTGCGCGTTCCGTTCCGGGAAATCAGTTTGAGTCCGTCGCGGGATATGAATGACGCGGTTGAGGAAAATCCGCCGGTCAGAGTTTATGATACGAGCGGCGTGTGGACTGATCCGCAGGCGAAATGTGATGTGCGCGAAGGTTTGCCGCAGTTGCGGAGAGATTGGATTACAGGACGCGGCGATGTCGAAGAATATGTCGGGCGCGAGATTGTGCCGCAGGATAACGGTTATTTGACCAAAGGCGCGGAAGATGTGGCGAAGATCAAAGACGCGGGAAAGCTCGAAGAATTTCCGGGTTTGAAACGTGCGCCGCTGCGAGCGAAAGCGGGCAAAAATGTTTCGCAGATGTATTACGCACGGCAGGGAATTATTACGCCGGAGATGGAATATGTGGCGATTCGGGAGAATTTGGGGCGGCAGATTGCGTTTGAAACGATTGCCAACGGGCGCGAAAACGAGCGCGATTCGCTTTATCATCAGCACAAAGGCGAGAGTTTTGGCGCGACTTTGCCGAAATTCGTGACACCCGAATTCGTCCGTGATGAAGTCGCTCGCGGGCGGGCGATTATTCCTTCAAACATCAATCACCCGGAAGCCGAACCGATGGCAATCGGGCGCAATTTTCTCGTGAAAATCAACGCCAATATCGGCAATTCGGCGATTGCCAGTTCAATCGAAGAAGAAGTTGAAAAGATGCGCTGGTCAACTTTGTGGGGCGCGGATACGGTGATGGATTTGTCAACGGGCAAAAATATTCACGCGACGCGCGAATGGATTTTGCGAAATTCGCCCGTGCCGATTGGGACTGTGCCGATTTATCAGGCGTTAGAGAAAGTCAACGGCAAGGCGGAAGATTTGACGTGGGAAATTTACCGCGACACTTTGCTCGAACAAGCCGAACAGGGCGTTGATTATTTCACCATTCACGCGGGCGTTCGTCTGCCGTATATTCCGATGACGGCGAAACGGACGACGGGAATTGTTTCTCGCGGTGGTTCGATTATGGCGAAATGGTGTCTCGCGCATCACGAGGAAAGTTTTTTATACACAAGGTTTAGAGAGATTTGCGAGATTATGCAGGCGTATGATGTGTCGTTTTCTCTCGGCGACGGCTTGCGTCCCGGTTCGATTGCCGACGCGAACGACGAAGCGCAATTTGCCGAATTAGATACGCTCGGCGAATTAACGAAAATCGCGTGGGAAATGGATTGCCAAACGATGATCGAAGGTCCCGGTCACGTTCCGATGCACTTGATAAAAGAGAATATGGACAAGCAGTTGGAAGTCTGCGGCGAAGCTCCGTTTTACACGCTCGGACCTTTAACGACGGACATCGCGCCGGGTTACGACCACATCACGTCGGGCATCGGCGCGGCGATGATCGGCTGGTTCGGCTGCGCGATGCTCTGCTACGTGACGCCCAAAGAACATCTCGGACTGCCGAACAAAAAAGATGTCAAAGACGGCGTGATTACCTACAAACTCGCGGCGCACGCGGCTGATTTGGCAAAAGGTCATCCGGGCGCACAGATTCGTGACAACGCCGTCTCGAAAGCGCGTTTTGAATTTCGCTGGGAAGACCAATTCAATTTGGCTCTCGACCCGATTATCGCCCGCGAATATCACGACGAAACGCTTCCCGCCGAGGGCGCAAAACTCGCCCATTTCTGCTCGATGTGCGGTCCGCATTTCTGCTCGATGAAAATCACGCAGGAAGTCCGCGAATACGCCGCGCAGGAAAATATCGAAGCCGAAAAAGCACTTGCAGTTGGAATGGCTGAAAAGGCGGCGGAATTTACAGCGACGGGAAGCGAAATTTATCACGGGAATGTTCCTGAAGGTGCGAAAGAACATCATTAAATTGATCCACAAACTAAAGTAAGGCTTTATAAATCTATGAACGCATCCGAAACAAAATTTCAACCGATTATTGAAGGCACCAAACAGTAT
>JBPCMK010000097.1:0-21517 GCA_051002375.1 Pyrinomonadaceae bacterium
AAGTATGTTTTTCTCCGCTGCGATAACCTTTTTCTAAGGCTTCGCTTTCTGCTACACTCAGTTCAAGTTTTTTGATTTTTCCCATTTCGGGAAATAATATACCATCTTTGTGTCCGACTACTTAGAACTGGTTGTTTAGTATGTATTCTTATCTTTGTTTTGATGCTGGGCTGTCTTTTGCTTATTCCTAAATTCTTATAGCACCACAAGATTAGGACACTACCCAGAAGCCGAAAACCTTGCCGTCTCACTAATTTTGTGGTATCGTTTTGCTTTATTTCATAGCAATAATTTCAGGCGGTTATTGCGTATAAAAAGTCCCCTGTTTCGATACGCTTTTTATTGACTAAAACTCAATCGCTTCCGGCGATAAAATCACTTTTAGCGATTACAGAATTAAAGCACTTTTTTGTGCGTTATTAAATTAAAGGTGAATATCTGCGTTCGGCATTTTCCGAAACATAAAATTAAAAAATGAAACAAAGCAAACCTTCCGCGCTGCGCTTATTTCCGGCGAAAAAAACAAACATTTTGTTCGCCGGACAATCAAGAATTTTTCTCTCGAATACGGCTCGAAATGTTTTCGGGAAATTTCTTTTTTTGCTGGCGGCTCTTTGCCTCTGTCTGCCAATATCGCAAATCGTTCGGGCGCAAATGCCGGGCGACCTCGATACGACGTTCGGAACGAGCGGCAAAGTTATCACGCCAATCGGCAATTCTAACGACGGGATTTCCGCCGTCGCCGTTCAAACAGACGGCAAAATCATCGCCGCCGGTTACAGCGACAGCGGCTCGAATCTGGACTTCGCGCTTGCGCGTTACAACGCCGACGGCACGCTCGATTCGACCTTCGGCACGGGCGGAAAAGTCATCACGCCAATCGGCAGTTCTAACGATTTAATTTCCGCCGTCGCCATCCAAACGGACGGAAAAATCGTCGCCGCCGGTTACAGCGATAACGGCACAAACTTGGATTTCGCGCTTGCCCGTTACAACAGCAACGGCACGCTCGATACGACGTTCGGGACGAGCGGAAAAGTCATCACGCCAATCGGCAGCCGGGACGATTTCGCCTCCGGCGTGGTCATTCAGACGGACGGGAAAATCGTCGCCGCCGGTGCTGCTGAAATCAGCCCGTTTAGCGGCGATTTCGCGCTTGCGCGTTACAACGCCGACGGCACGCTCGATTCGACTTTCGGCACGGGCGGAAAAGTTACCACGCCGATTGGAAATGCCGACGATTTCGCGTCCGCCGTCGCTCTCCAGACGGACGGCAAAATCGTCGTCGCCTGTTCTGCTTCGGACGGAGTAACCGACGATTTTGCGCTTGCGCGTTATAACGCGAACGGCACGCTCGACACGACAGTCGGAACAGGCGGAAAAGTTACCACGCCGATTGGAAATGCCGACGATTTCGCCTCGGCGATAGCCATCCAAACGGACGGCAAAATCGTCGCCGCCGGTTACACGAATAACGGCGCGAACGCCGATTTCGCGCTTGTTCGCTACGCCGTCAATGGCACACTCGATACGACGTTCGGCACAGGCGGAAAAGTTACGACTCTAATCGGCAGTTCCGATGATTTTTTGAATGCCGCAGCGATTCAATCAAACGGTAAAATCGTCGCCGCCGGTTATACGAATAACGGCACGAACAATGATTTCGCGCTCGTCCGCTATAACGCCGACGGCACGCTCGACGCGGCGTTCGGAACAGGCGGAAAAGTTACCACGCCGATTGGCAGTGCTAATGATTATGCGTATGGTGTGGCGATACAAGCGGACGGCAAAATCGTCGCCGCCGGTTCAGCCTTCAACGGCACGAACTTGGATTTCGCGCTCGCACGCTATGCGAACTTAACGAATTCGACTCCGACGATTACCTCTATCAGCCCGGCTACAAAACCGGCTGACAACACGGCTTTTGAACTCACCGTCAACGGAAGTAATTTTCTTCCCGACTCCGTCGTTCGTTTTAACGGACAGGACAGAGCGACGACATTCGTTTCCGACACGCAGCTAAAGGCGCAGATTTTAGCTTCCGATACGCAAACAGCCGGTCAATATCAGGTAACGGTTTTCAATCCTCCGCCCGGCGGCGGAACGTCTAACGCCGTAACTTTCACCGTCGGCAGCTGCGTGTATGCGCTTGATCCGACTTCGCAAAACTTTGACAACAACGGAGGAAACGGCAGCACAAGTGTTATCACACAAGCCGGTTGTAGTTGGAGCGCGGTCAGCAATGATCCATGGATTACGATTACCGGCGCGGCGAGCGGCACAGGCACGGGAACGCTTACTTTTGCAGTTGCCGCCAACAACGGTCCGGCGAGAGCGGGAACAATCACCGTTGCCGGACAAACCTTTGTCGTTAATCAATCCGGCGGCTGCACGTATTCGATTTCTCCGGCGAGCGCGAATTTCACATCTGCCGGCGGAACGGGCAGCTTTGCCGTTACCACTTCCAACCCTGCCTGCACGTTTGCCGCGACAACTAACGCTTCGTTTATAACCATTACCAACGCAACCGGAACAGGCAATGGAACGGTAACTTTCACCGTCGCAGCAAACACCGGCGCGGGCAGAACGGGAACGATTATAGTGAACGGACAAACATTTACTGTTAATCAACCCGGAAATTGCGGTTATGTTCTATCACCGACAAGCGCGAATTTTGAAGCTGCCGGAGGCACGGGAAGTTTTACAGTAACAACGACGGTGGCGGGCTGCGCTTACACGGCGACGAGCGGTGATTCGTGGATTACGATTACCGCCGGAAGCAGCGGAACGGGAAACGGAACGATTTCATATACGGTCGCGGCAAACAATAGTCCCGCAAGAACGGGAACAATTACTGTCAACGGGCAGACATTCACGATAACTCAGTCCGGCGGCTGCACATATACTTTAACGCCGACGAGCGCGAACTTTACCGCTAACGGAGGCACGGGAAGTTTCACTGTAACTATGGCAACAGGCTGCACATATACGGCGACAAGTAACGATTCGTGGATAGTTATCAATTCAGGCGCAAGCGGAAGCGGAAGCGGAATTGTCAATTATACCGTTCAATCAAACACGGCAACGCAACGCACCGGAACGATTACGGCGGGCGGACAAACCTTTACCGTTAATCAGGCAGCCGCGACTGCCACGACTCGCACGGCGTTTGATTTTGACGGCGACGGCAAAGCCGATGTCTCGGTTTTCCGACCGGATACGGGCGTGTGGTATCTGCTCAATTCGCAGACCGGATTTACCGGCGTAACATTTGGCATCTCGACCGACAAAATCGTTCCGGCAGATTACGACGGCGACGGTAAAACCGATGTCGCCGTTTATCGAGACGGAACCTGGTATCTGCAAAGAAGCAGTTTAGGTTTTACCGGAATCGCTTTCGGCGCGGCAGACGACATTCCCGTTCCGGCTGATTTTGACGGCGACGGCAAAGCGGAAATATGTGTGTATCGTCCGTCGAACGGCACCTGGTATATTTATAATTTGGCAACGAATCAAATAAGCGGCGTAGCATTCGGAGCAAGCGAAGACAAACCTGTTCCGGGCGATTACGACGGCGACGGCAAAGCCGATGTCGCGGTCTTTCGACCGTTAAACGGCACCTGGTATCTGCAAAGAAGCACGCTCGGCTTTACCGGATTTGCCTTTGGCGATTCAAACGACAAACCCGTTCCGGCGGATTTCGACGGCGACGGTAAAACCGATATTGCAGTTTTCCGTCCGTCAAACGGCACCTGGTATTTGCAGCGTTCGACGCAAGGCTTTACGGGAATTGCCTTCGGATTGGGAACAGATTTGCCGGTGGCGGCGGATTACGACGGCGACGGCAAAGCCGATGTCGCCGTATTCAGAGACGGAACTTGGTATTTGCAACGCTCGACACAAGGTTTTACGGGCGTAAGTTTCGGAGCGGCAACCGACAAACCGATTCCGAATGCTTTTGTTCGATAACCTTCTAAAATTTGTTATTTAAACAGGCTTCGCTCAAATTTTAGCGAAGCCTTTTTCTCTTACGCCGCTTTAAAAATATGAAAATTTATTCTTCGTCTTCGCGCAATTTCTCCAGCACGGAAAAATCTTCCAAAGTCGTAACGTCGCCCGCGACCGTTCCGCTCGAAGCGAGTTCACGAAGCAGTCGCCGCATAATTTTTCCCGAACGGGTTTTCGGCAAAGCGTCAGTGAATCGAATATCGTCGGGCTTGGCAAGCGAGCCGATTTCCCTGGCGACGTGAGCGCGTAAATCGTTTTTCAAATCTTCGCCTCCGGCGCGTCCGCCTTCCAGCGTTACAAAAGCCGCGATTGCCTGACCTTTTAAATCATCGGGACGACCGACGACCGCCGCTTCCGCGACCGCTTCGTGTGAAACTAAAGCCGATTCGATTTCCGCCGTGCCGAGACGATGACCGGAGACATTTATCACGTCGTCAACTCTGCCCATAATCCAAAAATTTCCTAAAGCGTCGCGCCGCGCTCCGTCGCCCGCAAAATAGACGTGCGGAATTTCCGACCAATATTGTTTTACATATCGCTCGTCGTCGCCCCAAATCGTCCGCAGCATCGAAGGAAACGGATGTTTAATTACCAAATAACCGCCTTCATTTTCGGCGACGGGTTTTCCCGCTTTGGTAACGATGTCAACGATGATTCCGGGAAACGGACGAGTCGCCGTTCCGGGAACAGTCGGCGTTGCGCCCGGCAAAGGCGAAATCATAATTCCGCCGGTTTCGGTCTGCCACCACGTATCAACAATCGGACATCTTTCCTTTCCGATTCCGCGGTGATACCACATCCACGCTTCGGGATTTATCGGCTCGCCGACCGTTCCGAGAAGTCTCAAAGATGATAAATCGTGTTTTAAAGGATACTGCTCGCCCCATTTGATAAAAGCGCGAATCGCCGTCGGCGCGGTGTAAAGAATGTTGACTTTGTGGCGTTCGATGATGTCCCAAAATCTATCGAAATCGGGAAAGTTCGGTGCGCCTTCATACATCAAAATCGTCGCGCCGTTGGCGAGCATTCCATAGACGACGTAAGAATGTCCGGTAACCCAACCGATGTCGGCTGTACACCAATAAATATCTTCGTCCTTTAAATCGAAAACCCATTTTGCGGTCAGCGTCGTCTGCGTTAAATATCCGCCGGTCGTATGCAAAATGCCTTTCGGTTTTCCGGTCGTGCCGGAAGTGTAAAGAATAAAAAGCGGATGTTCGGAATCTAATTCTTCGGCTTCGCATTCGTCGGAAACTGTCTTCATCAAATCGTGCCACCAAAAATCGAAATTTTCCTTCATTTCGATTTCAGATTTTGTTCGTTCAAACACGACGACGTTTTCGACTGTCGGACAATTTTTCACGGCTTCGTCAACCGTCGGTTTTAATTTTATTTCCGCGCCGCGCCGAAAGCCGCCGTCCGCCGTGATAATCAATTTGCATTCGCCGTCATTGACTCTATCGGAAATCGCGTCCGCCGAAAATCCGCCGAAGATTACGGTGTGCGTCGCGCCGATTCTCGCGCACGCGAGCATCGCCATCGCAAGTTCGGGAACGAGCGGCATATATATCGCCACGCGGTCGCCTTTTTCGATTCCGAGTTTTTTTAGAACATTCGCAAACTTGCAAACTTCCGTATGAAGCTGTTGATAAGTAATCGTGCGAACTTCGCCCGTTTCGCCTTCCCAGATAAACGCGGCTTTGTTGCGCCGTGCGCTTTCGAGATGACGGTCAATGCAGTTGTAGGAAATATTCAAAGTTCCGCCGACAAACCATTTGGCGAACGGTTCGTTCCACTCCAAAGCCGTGTCCCATTTTTTGAACCAATGCAAAGACTCCGCCGCGCTCGCCCAAAACGCTTCGGGATTTTTCGCGGCTTCATCGTAGATTTGCTCGTATTCCGCGAAACTTTTGATATGCGCTTGCTCGGCAAATTCCGCAGGCGGCGGAAAAATTCTGGTTTCGATTTGGGTTGATTCGATGGTAATTTGATTTACGTCAGACATATTTTCTCCGAATGATTTAAGAAGATTTTAACGCAAAGGCGCGAAGGCGCAAGGGCGCAAAGAAATACATTTTCACTTTAAGTATTTTTGCGTCTTCGCGCCTTTGCGTTTTAAAATTTACATCTTTCATTTTGCAAGTTTAGATTTTCCGCGTCGTTCCGAAAACTGTCAAGGCTTTTTCGCATAGAAAACAAAAGCTGGTTTGAAATTAAAATTTAATTTAGAATGTGAGCGCAACACAACCTTTCCCCGCGCCGCGCGTTCCAACGAATTTAGCGTGAGGAGTTTTTAGAAAATTAAAAATATGAAACGTCTTATTTCTTTTGTGCTGTTGTTGTCGGTTTATTGCGGTTTGATTTCGCCGATTATTTTCGAGGCGAACGCCCAAACGATTAAAGGAAAAACGAAAACGAATATGAATCAAGTATTACCGAACGGCTTGCAGTTTCGCTTATCGGAAGGCGCGGAAGGCGCGGAGACGCGCGAGAAAACTCTGCCCGCCAAAGGCGACGCGCTTTCGGAAAACGAAACGTCGAATCTTTTGAAACGCATTCCGCCGATTAAAGAACAATCGGACGACAAGACGGATTTCGCCAAGCGTGTGGGAACTTTGCCCGCGCCGAAAACCGGCAAAATGATTCCCGTCAAATTTCCCGCCGACGAGCAGAGAAATGCGCCGAATGTCAATAACACGAACGCGCTCGAAGTGATACGCTTTTCGCCCGAAGGTGAAGTTCCGCTCGCGCCGGATTTGAACGTAACATTTTCGCAGCCGATGGTCGCCGTTACGTCGCAGGAACAAGCCGCGCAGGTTGTTCCCGTCCAACTCTCGCCGACGGTCGAAGGCAAATGGCGTTGGCTCGGAACGAAGACTTTGATGTTTGACACGAAAACTCGGTTTCAGAGGGCGACCAAATACACGGCAAGAGTTCCCGCCGGAACGAAATCAATCAACGGACAAATTTTGGGTAAAGATGTCGTGTGGACTTTCACCACGCCGCCACCGAAAGTCGAGCAGATGATTCCGGCAAATCAAACAACCAGACGCAACGCGCTGATGTTCGTTTCATTTGATCAAGAAATAAATCCCGAAGCCGTTTTGCGAACAATTACCGTTTCGGGCGCGGGCAAAAAACTTACGACTCGTCTTGCGACGCAGGAAGAAATTGATAAAGACGGCAGCGTTTCGTATTACGCGAAATCGGCACAGCCGAAACGCTGGCTCGCGTTTCGCGCCGTAACGAATGAAAATTTAACTGAAAATGCTCTGCCTGCCGCTTCGCCGATTACCGTTACGGTTGAAAAAGGAACGCCGTCCGCCGAAGGACCGCTCACGACGACAAAGGCGCAGAGTTTTTCGTTTCAAACTTTCGGCGCGATGAAGTTCGTCGGCGGCTGGTGCAGTTATCAAGGCAACAAAACTTGCTCGCCGTTTGAAGATTGGTATATGCAGTTTACCAATCAGATTGATACGGCGACGTTTGACAAATCAATGGTTAAAATCGAACCGCCCGTCGAAGGTTTGAACATTTATCCGTCGGGAAATTACATCTATATTCAAGGCTACAAAAAGGGTCGGACGAGCTATAAAGTTTCGGTTGACTCATCGCTCAAAGACATCTACGGGCAGAATTTGATTCCGCCCGCGACGGCGGCGATTAACGTCGGCGCGGCGCAGGCGAATCTTTATTCGCAAGGCGGAAACTTCGTCGTGCTTGACCCGACGGCAAAACCCGCGTATTCGATTTATTCGACAAATCACAGTTCCGTAAAAGTCAGAATCTATCAAGTCGAGCCGACCGATTGGCAACAGTTTCAAAAATATCTGCGCTATATCAATTACGATGACGACACGAAACGTCCGGCGATTCCGGGAAGATTGGTTTCCGATAAAATCGTTTCGATAAAAAACACGCCGGACGAAATGGTCGAAACCAGAATCGAATTGAGCGAATTTACAAACGACGGTTTCGGCAATTTAATCGTTGACATCGAGCCGACCGTCAGACGCGATAAATACGACCGCACGAGAATTTTCACGTGGGCTGAATCAACAAACATCGGACTCGATGCGTTTGTTGATAATCAGGAATTAGTCGGATTTGCCACCGAACTCAAAACCGGAAAACCTCTGAGCGATGTTGCGCTGTCAATTTATCCGAACGGCAATTCAGTCGGCGGCAAGCAGTTAGCGGAAGGCGGTCAAGAAAAATCTTGGTGGGAATGGTTGACGAGTTGGGGAACTTCCGAAGAATCAATCAAAGAAATCGAATCGGTTGACGCGAACGGCGAAAAATCCGCAATCGAAACAATCGAAAAAGCGCAGACGAATCAAACCGGCGCAAGCGGAATTTTGCGCCTGCCTTTGCCGGACACGCAAGCCGCGCAGCAAAATCTTTTAATTGCAAGACGCGGCAAAGATGTCGCTTTCCTGCCCGAAAACACCGATTATTACTGGCAGGATTCGGGGAATTGGTATAAGAAATCGGAAAGCGATTCGCTGCGCTGGTTTGTCTTTGACGATAGAAAAATGTATCGCCCGAAAGAAGAAGTTTCCGTCAAAGGCTACATCCGAAAAATCACCGCCGGAAAATTCGGTGATGTCGCGCCGCTCGGCGACGCGGGCGGCGAATTGAATTATTCGGTCAAGGATTCACGCAACAACGAAATCGCCAAAGGCTCGACAAACTTGAACGCTTTCGGCGCGTTCGATTTGAAATTCGCTTTGCCGGACAACGCCAATCTCGGTTATTCGAGAGTTGATTTTTATCTCGGCAAACCGATTGACAGTTCGCCGAGCTATTCGCATCAATTTCAGATTCAGGAATTTCGCCGACCGGAATTTGAAGTGTCGGCGAAGGTCGAATCCGAAGCTCCGTTTTTCGTCGGCGGTTCGGCGAATGTTTCCGTCGAAGCGAAATACTTTGCGGGCGGCGGTTTGGCAAATGCCGATGCGAATTGGACGGTTACGGCAACGCCGACGAATTACACGCCGCCGAATCGCGGCGATTACACATTCGGAACTTTTGTGCCGTGGTGGAATTATCGCAGCTTCGATTACGAAGGCGGCAGTTATCGTCCGTTCGGCGACAGCACGACGCAGACTTTCAAAGGCGTAACCGACGCGAGCGGCAAGCACGTTTTGAAAATAGATTTTGAATCGGTCAATCCGCCGCGCCCGTATTCGGTCGTCGCGTCGGCGAGCGTGCAGGATGTCAACCGGCAAACCTGGGGAAGTTCGACATCGCTCTTGGTTCATCCGTCGGATTTATACGTCGGAATAAAATCGTCGCGCACGTTTGTCCAAAAGAATGAAAACATCGAAATCGAATCAATCGTCGCGGACATTGACGGCAAATTGATTCCCGACCGCGATGTCGAAATCAAAGCTGTTTTGAAAGATTGGACGTTTGACAAAGGCGTGTGGAAACAGGAAACGGTTGACGAGCAAACGTGCAATATAAAATCCGCAGACAAAGGCGTGCCGTGCAAATTCACGGCGAAGGCGGGCGGAACTTATACGATTACGGCTCGCGTTTTAGACGACCGCGAACGACCGAACGAATCGGAAATCACCGTTTGGGTCGCGGGCGGAAAAACGCCGCCGAAGCGCAATGTCGAGCAGGAAACAGCGCAGCTTATTCCCGACAAAAAAGATTACGCGCCCGGTGAGACGGCGGAGATTTTAGTAATGTCGCCGTTCACTCCGGCGGAAGGCGTTTTGACTTTGCGGCGCGACGGTTTGGTGAAAACCGAACGCTTTACGATGAAGGAATCTTCGACCGTTTTAAGGATTCCGTTAGAGGAAAAATATCTGCCGAACATCACGGCGCAAGTTGATCTTGTCGGCGCGACGGCGCGGACGAACGACAAAGGCGAGATTGAAGATAAAATTGCCAAACGTCCGGCGTTCGCGTCTGGAACATTGAATCTTTCAATCTCGACCGCATCGCGCGAGTTGACGGTGAAAGCCGAGCCGCGCGCGAAAACAATCGAACCGGCGGGCGAAACGAAAATTGATGTCGAAGTCAAAGACCGTTCGGGCGAGCCGGTTTCAAATTCGGAAGTCGCAATCGTTGTGGTTGACGAATCGGTTCTCGCGTTGACGAATTATCACGTCGGCAATCCGCTCGATACGTTTTACACGCAGCGCGGCGCGGGCGTAACGGATTATCATTTGCGGAAAGACGTTTTGTTGGGCAATCCCGACGACGTGAAAAAACCACCATCGCCGCCTGCGCCATCGGAAATGCAAATTTCCGCTGGCGCAATGTCCTCGAATATGGCGATGCCCGCGCCGAAATCTGCAATGAGAAGTGTGGCAAAAGAAGAATCGAGGGCTGACGATAAAGTATCGGCGGAGAGCGAACGCGATGAAAAGCAATCGCCGGACACGCCAATCAATCTTCGCCAAAACTTCAACGCGCTGGCTTTGTTTCTGCCGTCGGTCAAAACCGATTCAAACGGCAAGGCGGTCGTTGATGTCAAACTGCCCGACAATTTGACTCGTTATCGCGTGATGGCGGTTTCGGTTGACGCGGGCAAACGGTTCGGCTCGACCGAATCGAATATCACGGCGAAACAGCCGTTGATGGTTCGCCCGTCCGCGCCGCGTTTTATGAATTTCGGCGACAAAATCGAACTGCCCGTTGTCGTTCAAAATCAAACCGACAATCCGTTGACGGTTAATGTCGCGGTTCGCGCGACGAATGCGAATTTGACCGACGGCGGCGGCAAACAAGTCGTCGTTCCGGCAAACGACCGCGTGGAAGTTCGCTTTCCCGTGAACGCCGACAAAGCGGGAACGGCGCGTTTTCAAATCGTTACGACAGCAGGAAAATTCTCCGACGCGGCGGAAATCAGCTTGCCCGTCTGGACACCTGCAACAACCGAAGCGTTTGCGACTTACGGCACGACCGACCAGAACGGCGCGATTGTTCAGCCGATTGAAGCACCGAAAGATGTCTTTCCGCAATTCGGCGGTTTGGAAGTTACGACGAGTTCGACGCAGTTGCAGGAATTGACCGATGCGTTCATTTATTTATATCGCTACCCGTATGATTGTTCGGAACAGGTCGCATCACGGATGATTTCAATCGCCGCTCTGCGCGACGTGCTGACGGCTTTCAAATCGAAAGAAATGCCCGCGCCCGACGAGATAAAAGCGTCGTTTGAAAAAGACATCAACATCTTGAAATCGCGTCAGCGCGACGACGGGAGTTTCGGTCTTTGGAAACGCGAACGCGAGCGTTACGAATATCCGTTTTTGACCGTTCACGTCGCTCACGCGCTTGTTTTAGCGAAAGCGAAAGGCTACAAAGTGCCGGACGAGATGCTGAATAAAACGAAGCCGTATTTGAAAAACGTCGAGAAATATTACAACGACGAATGGTATAAAAATTCGCCGCAGGTGCGCTGGACGATTTCCGCCTACGCGCTGTATGTCCGCGATTTGATGGGCGACAAAGACGCGGCGAAGGCTAAAGCGTTGCTCAAAGAAGCGACGATTGAAAAAATGCCGTTTGAAGCGTTGGGCTGGATTTTATCCGTCTTGGCTGACGATAAAAATTCGCAAACTGAAGTGCAGACAATTATTCGATTCTTAATGAATCGCACGACCGAAACGGCGGCGACGGCGAATTTCGTAACCGATTACGGCGACGGCGCGTGGCTGATTATGTCTTCCACCCGACGCGCCGACGGCGTGCTTTTGGAAGCGTTAATCAAAGCCGATCCGAACAACGATTTGATTCCGAAATTGGTTCGCGGGCTTCTGGATCATCGCACGAAGGGAGCGTGGTCGAACACGCAGGAAAATGTTTTTATTCTTCTGGCTTTGGATAAATATTTCAACGCTTTCGAGAAAGTTACGCCCGATTTTGTAACGCGCGTTTGGCTCGGAAATGTTTATGCGGGCGAGGAAAAATTCGCCGGACGTTCGATTGATTCAAACCTTTTGACGATTCCGATGAATTATCTGTTGAAGCAAAACGGCGCGGCGAATTTAATTCTGGATAAAGAAGGCGCGGGACGACTTTATTATCGAATCGGAATGAAATACGCGCCGAAAAATCTGAATCTTGCTCCGGCAGATTACGGCTTTACGGTTTTGCGAAAATACGAAGCCGTTGACAACGCCGACGACGTAAAACAAAACGCGGATAACAGTTGGACAATCAAATCCGGTGCGCGTGTGCGCGTTCGTTTGACGATGGTCGCGCAGGCGCGGCGTTATCACGTCGCGCTCGTTGACCCGCTTCCGGCAGGTTTGGAAATCTTGAATCCCGAACTCGCCGTAACCGAAGCGATTCCGCCGGACAACGGAAATACTTCCGTGATGGAATACGGCTCGCAAAGCTACGGTCGCGGCTATTGGTATTGGCGCGGAACTTGGTTCGAGCATCAAAATTTCCGCGACGAACGCGCCGAAGCATTCACCGCGTTATTGTGGGAAGGCGTTTATAATTACACCTACGTAACGAGAGCGACCACGCCCGGACAATTCGTTGTGCCGCCCGCGAAGGCTGAAGAGATGTATCATCCCGAAACTTTCGGTCGAACGGGAACGGATTTCGTGAGAGTCGAATAATTACCGAAAGAAATCGGCGGCTCTATTACAAAGCGAGGCAAGTCTAAAAACTTGACTCGCTTTTTTGTCTGGAATAATATAGTAAAAATTAAAGTCAAAATGAATATCATTCATTTTCTTTTCAGCAACTGATTTGAGTTACGGCTCTCGGATTGCAACTCATTTAAAATTTCAAAAGGTTTTATTGATGCCTAAATACAAAGAGGAGAAATTTATGTTGACAACAAAAAAAATGCTTATTGGTTTGAGCGTTCTTATCGGCGTAATCGCGGCAATCGTTTTAGCTGCTCCGATGACAACAACAACTTGCGCGGCAGCACCGTGTAAAGAAAGTGCGAACGGTCACGGAACACTCGTTATGCCGAACGGAACAAGAAGGCAATTTTCGTTCAACGCACAAAAACAAGCGGACGGCACAGCAAAAGGCAATGCCGTAATTCATAATCCGGCATTCCCACCCGACCCGCAATTCAGGGGTAATATCGAAATTAAATGTTTGGAAGTGGTTGGAAACCGGGCGCGAGTTGCCGGAGTCGTGAGAAATACAAACGACCCGAATCTCGATAACAACACGGCGGTTTTTGAAGTAGTTGATAACGGCAATCCGGGCAGAGATAACGACACTATCAGCCTGGTGTTTTTCAGCCCGCCTAATTCGCCGCCGCCGACACCGCTTTATTGTCAGACGTTTGAAAATTTTCCGCAGATGCCGATTGATAACGGCAATATAAAGGTTGACGATTGTCCTTAAATAAAATCCTATTTCACAAAAACTCTGCTTTATTAAAGCAGAGTTTTTTGTTTGCCGGACGATGCATTTTTTCCAGAAAAACGGCGGAGGAATTTATCTTACCGAAATAACTTCGGACGCACGGGAACGGATTTCGTCAGAGTTGAATAGATAACCAAATAAAAAAGCCGCCGTAGATTGCACATCTACGGCGGCTTTTTTGGATAACAATCAAAAGCAGTTGGAGTATTGACTTTTCTTATTTCAAAACAATCTGTCGGCGTTAAAATTTACGTCGTCGCGGTCTTCCAACAATTCAAAGCTGTAGCTGTAGGGCGTAAAAATAAAATTGCGGCTCTCCGCCCGCACGATGTAAAAATGTCCGACTTGCAGTTCTTCAAAACGATAAAACCCGCGCTGATTTGTCTGCGTCATTTGCGTGATGCTGGTCGCGGTGTCGAATAAAACGACGTTCACGCGGCGCACGATTCCCAAGCCTTTGCCGGAGAAAACCCGCCCGCTCAAATTGACGGGCGCGGCGGTCGGCATAAAAGAATCGAAAGCCCAAAATCCGCCGCGCAATGAGTATTGATTCGCGCCCGAATTTCCCGTACTGACTGTTCCCGCCAAGTTTTGCCCGATAGTTCCGTCAACTCTGTAAGTTCCGCCCGTCGAATTCGAGCCGCCGCCCGAAGCGATGACCGAAGACGACAGATTATATGTGCCGCCGGTTTGCGCCCACAAAACAATCGGCATCAGAAAGACGAAGAATATAAAAGAACCAATTCGATTTTTCATTTTTGTTCCTCCTTGCAAACGTCGGCTTGTGCGTTTTGCACGCAGACGAGTTTTCTTAAATTTTCAATCAGCGACTGCTGTTGCGCGATTTGCTTTTGCTGCGCTGCGATTTGCGTTTGCTGTTCGTTGACGGCGTTGACCAAAACGGTTGTAATTTGTCCATATTTTATGCCTTCGATTTCGCCGCTTGCATTTGTCGTTGTTAGAAGCGGTTCGACTTGATTGACTTCTTCCGCCGCGAAACCGACATCGTGCATTCCGCCTTCTTTCCAGTCAAAGGTGATTGGTCGAAGCCGTCGCACGACATCAAGCCCGCCGAGAAAAGATTGGACGTTTGTTTTGTAGCGCAAACTCGATGAGCAAGTCGCAATAAAATTTGAAGCATTGCGGCAGAGAGTCGTGCTGCCCGCGCCGCCGAGCATTCCAAGCACCATCGCGCCCGGAATACGAACCGTATCCGAACCGTCCGTTCGTCCCATATAGATCGTGTTGCTGCTTGCAACGACCGCTCCCGCGCCGATTGCCGTTGCGTGATTTAAGTTATCGCCGACAACATCGGCATTATTGCCGATGATTGTATTAAAATCGCCCGTAATGTTTGTGCTGCCGGCGTTTTTTCCGATAAAAACATTTCCTGAGCCGCCGGTATTGCCGATACCTGAGTTACTGCCGAAAAAACTGTTATTTGCGCCCGTAATATTCCCATCACCGGATAGTTCGCCGAAAAACGAATTGTTGTTGCCGACTGTAGTAGAATAACCTGCGCCATTTCCAAAAAATGAATTGGCGTCGGCGTTTGTATTGGAACCACCTGCGTCTGTTCCAAAAAATGCGTTCGAAGATCCGTCTTTGTTTGAGATACCCGAACGCACTCCAAAGAATGAATCGTTGCCGCCTGTGGTGTTTGCGTTGCCTGACCGTTGACCAAAAAAAGCGTTGTCGGATCCTTGGTTTGATTCGCCGGAATATGAGCCAAAAAACGAATTACTGTGACCTGTGGTATTAGAAAAACCCGATCTGTAACCGCTAAAGGTGTTTTCACTGCCGGTTGTATTGGAAAAACCCGCACTCCTTCCGAAAAAAGAATTGTCAGCACCCTGATTATTTTGCCCGGTAAACGCCCCGGCGAATACGTTGTTTATTCCGTCAATACTCAAAACGCGAGTGCCGCCAAGATTATATTGCGTCGCGGCGTTGAAAATATCCGCTCTGCCCGTACCGTCAATGTTGAAATTAGCTACGGTTTGCATCGTTGAGCGGTTTTGAATGTAATTCACGCTTCCCGCCAGCGGATTCCGCGCATCCGAAAGACGCGAATCGGTTGTTTGCACGAATTGATTTGCCGCTACGCCGCCGAGCTGTAAAGCGTTATTTGATGTCGTCGCTGTCGTCGCCATGTCCGCATTTGCCGCTGACAAACTGCGAATATTATACGGCGCGGATGTTATCGGCTGGCGCGGCAATAATTGTTGAAAGCCGCCCGAATTGCCCGCCGGTCGCACGGCGATTTCCAAATATCGCGCCGTGCCGTCAAACTGCGCTCCGAAATCGAGTTGGACGGTAAAAATTCCGTTCGAGACTGCTACGCCGAGCCGTTGAACCGTGCCGATTGCCGTGCCGCCCGAACCGACCGAGAACAGGCTGAACTGAAAATCGTAGTTCGCTGTCGGCGACATATTGTTGTCAGTTAATTTACCTTGATAAGTAAATTCCGTCGTCTGCGCTCGCGCGACATTTGCGCCGATAGAAAGAACAATTATTAAAAATAAAAGGCTGCGTTTTAAAATTAAATTTGACATAAGTTTTCTCCTTTGTTATTTGAAACTTTTCCGCAATTTGCCGCGCCGTAAGTTCTACGGCGCGGCAAATTGCATCTGGATTATTGCGGCGTTGACGCGCGCTGAACCGCGGGCAGCGACGAAACTAAAAACTGCGTTCTGCCGTTGGCGTTGTTGAAAACTTCCACCGACGGAATGATCGGGTCAGGCGGGATATTGCCGTTGCCGTCCGCCTGCTGAATTCGCGCGACGGGGCGAAGCTGGATGCGTCCGGTTGTATCCGCCATCCTGCCGAAATCGTCGCCGTTCAAATCGAGCGAAACGGATTTTCCGGCTTGCAGCAGAACCGTTCGGCTGATTGGATTGCCGTTCGCGTTGCGGAAAAGTTCGCCGTCCGCATTTCTAAAATTCAGCGTAGCGCGAATCGGGTCGGGCGGAATATTCGGGTCGGGCAGAGCCGGGTTGACCACATTGATTCGGACGGTTTGTCCCTGCGTGATGCCGACCAGACCGAATCCCGGCGGGTCGGGCTGCGGGTTAAAGGCTTCGACCTTTTGAAAATTGCGGATGATGCCGAATGTCGCCAATATTGCTATGGCGGCGAATGTTGTCGTCAATAAAATTGTTCGTTTGGTTTTCATTTTTATTACTCCTTTGTTTTTTTTTGCGGCGAAAAATTTCGCCTTTTTAAATTGCCGACCGTCAGCGCAGGCGACGGTTTCGTTTCCAAAATTCGCGCAGCATTTCTTTTAACCGCGCTTTTAACCCGCCGGAATTTTCAATCAAAAGCAAATCGTCTTGATTTTCATTTTCCGGCGGCGCGTCGAAAGTCGTTTCGGTTTGCCTGCGTCCGAAGTGAACTTTCGTAATTTCGTATGTTTCAAAGATAATTTCCGTTTGGTTTTTTGTTTTCATTGTCCGTTGACTTTTGCTAAAAGTCGGATTTGAAACAACGAAAGACAAATTTGATTTTTCAAACTTTGGCTTTCGTAAGCCAGAATCAATCAAAGGCTTCCAAAAAGTCCTAAATTAGGAGATAAATTTTTCCAAATTGTTCCAAAATGGCGATTAACCGAGAAACAAAATCAACGATTTGCTTTGCAGAATTCGAGATTGACGCGGCGCATCACCGGCTTGTGCGCGACGGCAAACCGCTTGCGCTTCACGCCAAAGCGTTTGATTTACTGGTATTTTTAGCGGAAAACGCCGGACGAGTTTTGACGAAGGATGAAATTTTGAACCACGTCTGGGAAAATCAATTTGTCGAAGAAGCGAATTTGACCGTTCAGATTTCCGCTTTGCGAAAAGCGTTGGGCGAACGCAAGGACGAGCCGCGATTTCTCGTAACCGTTCCGGGACGCGGCTATAAATTTATCGGCGAACTAAACGATTATGCGGAAAACGAACTCGTCATCGAAACTGAAAAGATCGAGCGTATCACGGTCAAGCAAGATTATTCCGAAACCGCGTTAAGCCCCGCCGCGCTGCTTGACACGATGTCATCAAACGCATTTCTTAAAAATTGGCGCGTCGTTTTTGCGGGTTTAATTTTGGCTTCGGCTTTCGGCAGCGGCGGTTATTTTCTGCTGAAAAAAAAGACGAATATCTTTGTCGCCTCGCCGGATTTTTCGCTCAAAAAATTAACCTCATCGGGCAACATCAGAATCGCCGCGCTTTCGCCCGACGGTAAATTTTTCGCTTATACGGTGGAGAAGCACAACCAACACAGTATCTGGTTAGGAAATGTTGACGGCGGCGAGCCGATTATGCTTCGACCGTTTGCGAAAGAGGATTTTTGGAGTCTGAATTTCGCGCCCGACGCTAACAACCTTTTCTACGTCGTAATGGATAACGAGCATCTGCGCGGCGAGCTTTACAAAATATCGATTTTCGGCGGCGTGCCGGAAAAATTGCGCGACAACATCAATTCGCCGGTTGCTTTTGCACCCGACGGAAAGCAGTTTGTCTTTACGCGGAATGATAGAGAAAACAATAAAGCCGCGCTCGTCCTAGCCGACATAAATTCCGCGAATGAGCGAGAACTTGTCGCGCGTCCGTTTGCCCGGCACTTTGCGGTTTTTAGTCCGTCGTGGTCGCCCGACGGCTCGATAATTACTTTCGGCGAACTCGGCGACGAGGCAGAGACTTTACAGCTTTTTACGGCGAATGTTTCGAATGGCGACGTTCGATTGTTATCGACCGACGGTTGGAATTTTATCCGTTCAACCGCGTGGCTCAAAGACGGAAGCGGAATTCTGCTGGTTGGCGAGCAAAAAACATCCGACGACGGGCGATGGCAGATTTATCACATTTCATACCCGGACGGCGCGGCGCGACAATTTAATCCCGATTTGAATTCTTACGGCTCGTCTCTGAATTTGTCGGCGGACGGCAAAACGCTGCTGGCGATTAAAGAGGAATTGGCGAGCAATATCTGGATTGCGCCCGCCGAAGATTTGAGTCGGGCGAAACAAATCACATTCGGCTCGCTGGCGCGAACGGACGGCTGGTCCGGTCTGGATTGGACAACGAGCGGAAAAATTTTTTATACGTCGGTTGCGGATAAAACCAAAACAATTTGGACGATGGACGCGGACGGCTCGAATCAAAAACAGTTAATTCCGAACGGCGGCGAAAATATTTATCCGAACGTCAGCGACGACAATCGTTTTGTCGTTTTTCAATCGAATCGAAATAGCAAAAGTGCTGTCTGGCGAGCGAACATAGACGGCGGCGATATGCGGCAAATAACCGACGATTTTTCGGGTCAGCCGACCATTTCGCCCGACGGAAACTGGATTGTTTATTCCAAAGGGGAGGAAGATTTCGGCGGATTATGGCGCGTCTCGATTGACGGCGGCGAGCCGTTTCGCCTAACCAGAAACGACGCAGGCTGGGCGCGAATCTCGCCCGACGGAAAACTTGTCGCTTGTCAATATAAAACCGGCGGCAAAACGAAACTCGCCGTTCTTTCGATTGACGGCGGCGAGCCTTTGAAATTATTTGACACGCCGCCGGACGCAAATTGTCGGGGCGGCGTTCGCTGGACGCCGGACGGCAAAGCAGTCACCTACCGCGATTGGTTTGACGGAATTTGGATGCAGACGCTCGACCGCGACGCGCCCGAACGATTGGAAGGTTTGCCGCACGAAAAGCTCTACGCTTTCGATTGGTCACCGGACGGGAAATTTTTCGCCTACACACGCGGCGCGGAAATTAGAGATGTCGTATTGATTAGCAATATCAGATGATTTATAGCAGGCTGGCTGCGGTTTTCAAAAATTGTCATCGTCATCTTCTACGTCTGCTTTCCCGAACCGATAAACGATAAAGCCCATTGCTCTGGCAGGTTTGTTAGATAGATACGGCTTGTTAAATTTGGTGGCAAGCGCGGCTTTTTCGGCTTCTTCCCAGAGAAGTTTGTTGCCGGTTCGCGCCCGCGCTTCAAGCACATTTCCATTTTCGCCAACCAGAACTTCAACCTGCACAAGCCCTGACGCGCCAGCGACTTTTGCTGACTGACGATAAATCGGCTGAACGGGTTTGGCGATTTCGTTATTTAAAAAAGTATATTTATCGCCGACGATAAAGCGGTCATAATTTTTATTTTGAGAACTGACTTTTGATGAATCGTTACGCACGTTTTGAGCGACGGTTTTTCCTGTTGTGGGTTTGGTTGTCGTTTGTTTTTGGGTAGTGTTCGTTTTCGGGTTATAAGATTTCGGTTGCGTTTTCGTGGGCGCGGATTTCTTCACCGCGCCGCTGCCTTCTTTCGCTTCATCTATTGCCTGAATGTAACCGCCGCCACCGACTTGCGCCGGTGCCGCTCGATGAACTCCAAAAATTATCGTTAAAATTACCGCCGCTGAAATAATCGTTCCGCGTTTGCAAAATCTGTAACGGAAAACCGCTCTCATATTAAAACTCCTCCTTCTCGTTTTCCTTAACGGACGCGAAAAATATTTTCTTTGCACAATCGAATTTAATAAACGCCGCTGAAATCCAAACGAATCGCCCGCCATTTTATTTTGACTTATATTGACCGTTAAAATAATGTAAAGGAAATAATATGAAAATATCCATATTTATAATTATCATTTTCTGTCTATCGAATGTTTTCGGACAAGAAAATAATAACGCGGAAAAACTTATCGGGACGGAAAAAACTTTCGCCAAAGTCGCCGAAGAGAAGGGACTCAAACCGGCGTTTCTGGAATTTCTCGCCGACGACGGAATCATTTTTCGACCGGCGGCGGTGAACGGAAAAGAATCCTGGAATTCGCGTCCCGATTCGCCCGCGCTGCTTTCGTGGTCTCCGGTTTATGCTGACGTTTCTTCCAACGGCATTTTGGGTTACACGACCGGCGCGGGCGAATATCGTCCGAACGGGAAAACGGACACGATGGTTTATTACAGCGAATACGCGACCGTTTGGCGCAGGCAGGCGGACGGAAATTACAAAGCGGTTTTGGACATTGGAATCTCGCACGATAAACCTTCGAGTTGCGATACGAATTGGACTTCGCCGAAAAACGCGGAAAAAATTGCGGACGAAAATAAACCGTTTGCGTCAAATTCCATCAATTTGTTTTTCGACACGGCAACGACCAAAGGTTTAGGAAAAGCGTATAAAATGTTCGCGGCGGACGACGCGCGATTTCTGCGCGACGGAAAATTTCCGATAATCGGAAAAAACAACGCGCCTTCGGAAATTAAAAAATCGAAAATAACTTTCGGCAAAAGCGCGACGATTCAAAGCGCGGGCGATTTGGCTTACGCGGTTACGACGTATGAAATGAAAGACGGCGATAAAACAATCGAGAAGGGAAATTTCGTGCAGGTTTGGAAACTCGTCGGTGGCAAATGGCAAATCGTTCTCGACGTTTTCGCGCCGATTCCGCTTGAGAAAAAATAAATTTTCTATCTTTGAAAGATAAAATAAAAAGGAAGACGATTAAATTTCCGTCTTCCTTTTTATTTTCGTTCGAGCGTGAAAAATTATTTGTCTTTCGTCGCCGTAAATGAAATCGGCGGCAGTCCCACGCCGGATAAAGTTCCGGTCATTTTATCGCCGTCAACCGTTCCTTCCATTTTCAGTTCCATCGGATTGCCTTGAATCTCAACTTTGTAAGTTCCCATCACAGAATTGCCGCTGACCTTGCCGTCGGATAAAGTTCCGCTGCCTTGATCAGAATCCAGCGAGCCGCTCAAGTTCGCGCCGTCTTGTTTGAATCCAACGTCAATCGGAATCGTCTGCCCGCCGACATTCGCCGTCATTTTCCAACTGCCGGTGATATTGACCGCAGGCGCGGCGTTCATATTAACCTTTTTCGCCAGCACGACGGTTTTCGGGTCAACCGTAATTTCCTTGAGCCGCGCCCCGACTTCCGGTGTCATTGATTCTTGATAACGACCGCCGAGATGTTTGGCGAAAAACTTTTCGGCGGCGGCGAGCATCGCCATATTGTTGACCGGACGATGAAAGCCGTGTCCTTCGTCGGGCGCGACGATGTATTCGACCGGATAATTTCTATCGCGCAAGGCGACGACAATTTGATTGGCTTCGCGGATATTGACGCGCGGATCGTTCGCGCCCTGCACGACCATCA
>JBPCMK010000098.1:0-31303 GCA_051002375.1 Pyrinomonadaceae bacterium
CCGAGCAAATCTTCCGGGTTCTTGTAATCCCGAATCAATTCATCAAGTATTTCTTTTCGTATCGTCATAAGTGTAAATCTCCTTATTCTATAAATTTCGATTTACACAAAATTTCTTACAGCCCCCCCGAAACGCTGAAATAAGATTCTTCGAGACCGAAAACTTATTCTTCGACATTCAAAAAGCGGTAAAAGATATTGATTTTCGATGTCTTTCTCCGCTTTTTTCGTTCCGCGACACCGATTTTTCATATCGAGACGCTGAATTTCAATTCTTCGATACCTGAAAACGGTGCTTTCATACGCAAAACGGATAGTTTAATATGTAAAAAAGGTATTGCAATAACGATTTTATGTTTCGCAGAGTGTATTTAGATAACAGCGCGACCACGCCGATTGACAGGGAAGTCGTCGAGGCGATGCTTCCGTTTTTGACGGAAAAATTCGGGAATGCTTCGAGCATCCATTTCTTCGGGCAGGAAGCGCGGGCGGCGGTTGATAAAGCGCGTCATCAAGTCGCCGAAATTATCAATGCCCGTCCGAATGAAATCATCTTCACTTCGGGCGGAACGGAAGCGAATAATCTGGCGATTCGCGGGCTAGTCGAGGCAAACGAAAAATACGGCAAACATATTATCACTTCCGCGATTGAACATTCGGCGGTCAAAGAAGTTTGCGAAGATTTGGAAAAACGCGGATTTGAAATTACGTATTTGCCTGTCTATGAAGACGGCATCGTGAAAATCGAAGATGTGCGAAATGCCGTTCGGGAAGATACGATTTTAATTTCCATAATGACGGCGAATAATGAAATCGGCACGATTCAGCCGGTCGAGGAAATCGGGAAAATCGTTCGCGCCGAAAAGGAAAAGGGAAATAAAATCTGGTTTCACACCGACGCGGTGCAGGCAATCGGCAAAATAAAAGTTGATGTCGAGGAAATCGGCTGTGATTTGCTTTCGATGTCAGCGCACAAAATTTACGCGCCGAAAGGCGTTGGCGCGTTGTATGCGCGGCGCGGCGCACGGCTTCACGCGCAGAACATCGGCGGACATCAAGAACGCGAGCGGCGCGGCGGAACGGAATCCGTTCCGTTGATAGTCGCTTTCGGAAAGGCTTGCGAATCGGCGAAGAATAATTTGGAAAAGCACGCCGTTTATTTGAAAAATCTGCGCGACAAATTTGAACAGACAATCGGCGAGAGGATTTCCGAATTTGAATTGAACGGCTCTCGTGAAAATCGCTTGCCGCATATTTCCAATCTTTCCTTCCGGTTTATCGAAGGCGAAAGTCTTTTAATCAATCTCGATTTGCAAGGCGTGGCGGTCTCGACCGGCTCGGCGTGTTCTTCCGGCTCGCTCGAACCGTCGCCCGTGATTCGCGCTCTCGGCAGAACCGACGAACTCGCCCGCGGCGCGATTCGTTTCAGTTTCGGCAAAGACAACACGCCGGAAGATGTCGAATACATTTCGGAAATTCTGCCAAAAGCGATTGAAAATCTGCGCCGCCTTTCGCCAATCTATTTCAAACAAACGGCAAAATAAAGCAGCCCCGACGATTGCTCATCGAGACTGCTTTTGCGGGGTGTTTCATCTGTTAAAAACGTGGACGAAACCTTATAAATTTTTTGTAATTAGTCTGACATTATTAAACCTTTCATTTTCTCGTCCTCCTTCTAGTTTTTATTTTTTAGAACCGATACATTATTTCTTAAAATTGCTCTTTTATAACCGCTGTCGTAATCTTTAGAATTTTTTGATTTTAGCTTTGCGAATAACCTGTCATTACGAGTCCTTTCATTTTTTTATTCTCCTGTAATTTTTTGTTTTAAGTTATGAGCTTTTTGCTCTCCGTTGTTAAAATCACCGTTGTAATTTTTGTAATTAGTCTGACAATAACATTCCTTTCATTTTCTCGTCCTCCTCTAGTTTTTCGTTTTAAGTTATGAGCGTTACCTTGCTCTCCGTTATTAAAATCACCGTTGTAATTTTTGTAATTAGTCTGACATTATTAAGCCTTTCATTTTCTTTTCCTCCGTAATTTTCCGTTTTTATTTTTGAAACTTTTTTGTTTCTCTTGCCCTTCTCTATTACAACCGTCGTGCCAAAGGAAAAATCAGCTTTAATGAAAAGATTAAACTGTTAGATTATAAGCAGTTAAGGTTAAGATTTGAGTTGTTATGAAAGAATTCTCTATATTTACGAGAAGTGAATACTAAGTTATCAGGAATTTCAGACTTGGCGATTAAGCTATATTATTTCAACACTTACAAATTGCCTACTGAATATACATAAATTGATTGGTTATCAGATACACACTAGATTGGCTTTGCACAAAAATAGCCTGATTTTCCGCCTTTTTTGTGCAGGAAAATCTAATTTTGTGCAGACTTCGCCTATTTTTGTGCAGAAATGGGAGTTGCACAAAATTAAAAAAGCCTAGCCGAAAAGACTAGGCTTTGTATTACTTATGCTGAAATTGATTATGCCAGACGCTTATAAAATTCGGCTTCAATTCCTAACTCATATATTGCGTGGATAACGCAGCAAAGATTGTGGCAGAGAACTTTGCATAGCAGTTCGTTGATTTGCGCCTTTTCAGTTTTGCTTTTCAGACGCTCGCCAAACTTTCCCTTTATCATCGAAAAGACAGTTTCGACGTTTGAGCGTTTGTGGTAGAAATCCATATATTCTTTGCGGCGCATTTGAAAGAAGTAATACATCTTGCGCCATAGCTCATCTTTAGTCGCGTGATTCGGCTTGCTGTTTTCCTTGAACGGAATAAAAGCCGTGCCGCCTCTGTCAGCAACGATACGAAAATTTTCAGCCGATAGATAAGCCTTGTCTGCCGACACTTGGTTAAGTTGAAAGTCTTGCGCCGTTCTCTGCACAAGCGGTTTGAAGTAAGGACTGTCGCCCGCGCTGCCGTCGGTGATTTCTACCGACGTTACGATGTTCGTTAGAACGCCGCAAATCAAATGACACTTCAACCAATCTTTTTTATCAATGATATGCGGATTGCTGTATTTTTCGTGCAGCCATTTGACGGTCGTGCCTTTCGAGAAGCCGGAACTGTCAACGGCGAAATCCATCTCGACGGCTTTGAGCGGTGATGCGCTTTCTCTGATTAACGCTTTCAGAACATAAGCCATATCTTCCATTTCGAGATAATTAAAAAGCGAATTGAAATGCGGTACTTGCGTGATAAAGCCGCGTCGTTTGGCTTCCATCAAATCAGACGAAAAGCGTCTGCCGGATACGCCGGAATAAGTTTTGAAAACTACGGCGAAAACCATATCCGAAAGCGGTATGCGGTTACGTCCTTGAATGTTTTTGCGCGGCATATTATCAACTTCTTTACAGAGTTCGTAAAGCAGTTCGATAAAACGCCACTTCTCATTTACTTGCGCTCGATTGTAGGCTTGCCAATTTTGCGAATAAGTTTTTCTTTGTTTTGGTTGGTCGTCAATTTCTTCGACGAGTGGTTTTACAGGTTCATCTTGAATATACATTGTGCATCTCTCCTTGATTTCGGAGCGTGAGTTGTCGCACAATAATCTCTCGGCTACATCGTGTGCAATCACGCTGTGGTTAAACAGGCATCGTTGGTTGTTAGCGCAACCGACGATGCTTTTTTCATCTAAAGCATTGTAATTATTATAGTTTTTTCATCGGTGAAATCAAGGCGGAGTTGCTTGTAATTGCCAGAAAATAAAGACTTTTTAGTGTTTTTTGAGAAGGCGTTTTACCTCACTTTTATTTATTTTCTCATTACAGAAAACGAAAAAAAGTGATTGTTTGTTGCAAATGGAAATTAAAGAAATTAGTTTGGTAAAAGAATGCTTAAACTTTCTAAATCAGAAGCGATTGTTCTTATCGGAGAAGGTCCAGCTAGATTTTCATAAATCAGCGTGTAGTGCGTTGTGCCTAATTTTTCGGGTGGAATGCGATTTACCATCTCATTACGCAAAGTTTTTGCTTTCGTGTAATAAGTCTTATTATATTCATTTTTACGTAATTCAGACCACCTATCGCTCGATTGTTGCTCACGCTCGCTGTATCTCTCTAAAACTCTTCTCTTCTTCTGTTTTAGCAGCAAGATAATCTTCTCCTTTTTGATAAAATAAGTCGTGCGGTCTCATTGCTTCCATTCTTTGGTCAAAGTCATAAAGACCGGCTACAACTTTAGAAACTTCTTGCTTTAATTCCGCATTTGAAAACATTGGCAAAGAGGTGGTGTCAGTTGAGGGTTTATTACTATTTGCTGTTGATGTAAGGTTGTTTTTTGACTCGTTGTATAGGTGGAGTGTATAAGCTAGGAAGAAGGCAAAAAATAAAATGGAAAGTCCCAATGTGATTTTTTGTGTTAAATTCATACCCATCGGATTAAGCATAATAACACTAATCGCAATCGTGGCTAAGATTGGCAATAAAAACCGTTCTATAAATATCGGCACATAGGATTTATGCCACAAATAATTAGCAAATTCAAGTAGCAATTTTTGTGCAACTCCCTCTATTTTTGTGCAAGATTCGCTATTTTTGTGCAGACCTATCTTATTTTTGGGCAGTTTCATATTTTTGTGCAAAGCCCACTAGATTGTCTGATTTGGTCTGAAATTTTTGTTTTATGTCGGGAAATAGGAATGCGGGAGAGTTAATAAGCGAGTTTAATCGAATTCATACCGCGCAGGATAACGCGCTGGCGGCGTATGACGCGCTTCGGATTCTTTTTCGGGTTAAAGACGTTGAGCGGACTCGGAATCATTGCCGAAAGATACGCGGCTTCTTGCGGCGTGAGATTCGAGGCGGACTTTTTGAAGTAAAAACGCGAAGCGGCTTCCGCGCCGTAGATGCCGTTGCCCCATTCGATAACATTCAGATAGATTTCCAAAATTCGTTTTTTGGAAAGGTTTTTTTCGAGGAAATATGTGATGACGGCTTCGCGTCCTTTTCGCAGAAAATTTCGGTCTTCGGAAAGATATAGATTTTTGGCAAGCTGCTGCGAGATGGTTGACGCGCCGCGTTTGAACGAAGGCATCGGCGGAATCCAATCGTTTTCGTCGTAATCGCCGTCGGCTTTCGCTTCCTTTTCGCCTTCGCGCTGCGCTTCTTCCCAAGCGTTGCTGATTGCGTCCCAATCAAAGCCGTGATGCTCGAAAAACCGCGCGTCTTCGCCTGCTAAAACAGCTTTTTGTAGGTTCGGCGAGATTTGCTCGATTGGAGTCCAAATCATATATTTCGTCGGTTCTCTGCCGTCTTTGACCGCTTCGGAAATGCGATATTCAATCATCGAAGTCGTCGTCGGATTTTCGGTGCGGATTTTCGAGACGTTCGGAAAAGTGATAACTTCATACGCCAGCCAGACGGCGACCGCGCCGACTAAAATTAAAAACGTAACTTTCGTCCAATACCACATTTTTTCAATTACGAATTATCAATGACGAATTACGAATTGTAAAATCCAGATGTTCGCAGTCTTTATTTTTGCAATTATTAATCGTCTTACATAATTTACGTTCAAATTAAAGTCGAGTTAATTTATAATTCGTAATTCGTAATTCGTAATTTGAAATTCGTAATTCAATCGGCTTTGCCGATTAAGTTTCCGACGATTTTTCCCGAACTCATCACGCCCGGAAGTCCTGCGCCCGGATGCGTTCCCGCGCCGACGAAATAAAGGTTTTCGATGTCCTCGCTTTTATTGTGCGGGCGCAAATACGCCGATTGCATTAAAGTCGGTTCGACCGAAAACGCGCTTCCCAAATAACTATTTAAAACATTTTGGAAATGAAGCGGATCAATCGAATATTCGGTTACGATGTGTTTTTGCAAATCCGGTAAATAACGATCTTCGAGATATTGATAAATTTTACGTTTGTAAATTTCAGCCTGCGTTGTCCAATCAACCGCGCCGCCGAGATGCGGAACGGGCGAAAGAACATACCACGCATCGCAGCCTTCGGGCGCGAGCGTCGGGTCGGTCGCCGTCGGACGGTGCAGATAAAGCGAAAAATCTTCCGCCAAAATTTTACGGTCGAAAATGTCGGCGAGCAATTCCTTATATCTTTTGCCCATCAAAATCTCGTGGTGCGCGATTGTTTCATATTTTCGATTCGTGCCGAAATAGGCGACAAACAGAGACATCGAATAATTCATCTTTTTGATTTTCCGGTCGGTGTTTTTTCGACGAAATTTCGGCGGAATCAAATTCAAATAAGTAAAAGCGACATCGGCATTCGACACAACCACGTCGGCTTGCAGAACTTCGCCGGATTTTAATTTCACGCCCGACGCTTTTTTATCTTCAATCGTGATTTCGGCGACTTCTGCATTTAATAAAATTTCGCCGCCGGTGTCGGGAAATAAATTTCCGAACGTTTTGACCAACGCGCCCGTGCCGCCCATCGCAAACCACACGCCGAATTTTTGTTCTAGTTCGTGAATCATCGCATATATCGAAGTCGCCGTGAACGGATTTCCGCCAATCAAAAGCGGATGAAAACTAAACGCTTGCTGAAGTCTTTCGTCCTTAAAATACTTTTGAGCGAATTTAACAACGCTTCGGTCCGAACGCAGTTTTATCATTTCGGGAACGACCTTGACCATATCCCAAACTCTCGTAAAAGGCTTGTCAATCAATTCAAAACCGACGCGGTAAATTTCGCCCAAATCCTTCGAGAATCTCAAATAACCTTCGACATCTTCGGGATTGAATTTGCGTATCTGATTCAAGAGGTTTTCGCGGTCGTCGTTATAGTTAAAAACAGTTCCGTCTTCAAAACGAATGTTGTAAAACGGATCAATCTTAACGAGTTTGACGTAATCCGCCGCCCGCTTTCCGGCGAGTTTAAAAACTTCTTCAATCAACCAAGGTGCGGTGATAATCGTCGGACCGGCATCGAACTTAAATCCGTCTTGCTCATAAACGTAAGCGCGTCCGCCAAGTTTGTCGCGTTTTTCAACGATGGTAACTCGATGACCTTGCGCTTGCAGACGGCAAGCCGCCGTGAGTCCGCCGAAGCCGCTGCCGATAACGATAATTTTCATTTTTTGCGTTTGTAAATTTTAATCTCTTGAATTTTAGATTAGAAATTAGGTTAGAATTATGCAAATTCATTGCGCGGCGTTTTATCCTTGATTGCAGGCGACAATGCAATTAAAATCAAATAGCGGTAAAATATATCGTATGTCCGAGAATTTAATCCGCAGGCGACTTCCAGAATATACGTTCATAAAATCAAGATGAAAGAGTGTCAACTTTGTAAAAATTGCTTTACCGATGAAGTCAATACTTGTCCGAACGACGGAATGCCGACGCATCACACGATTAGCGGCGAGCCGGTTTTGGAAGGTAAATACCATCTCGAATGTCGGCTCGGACAAGGCGGAATGGGCGTGGTTTATAAATCGCGCCACGCCTATCTGAAAACCTCGCACGCGATAAAAGTTATTCTGCCGGATTTGGTCGGCAACGATCCGCAACTCGTTACGCGGTTTCGACAGGAAGCCCTCGCCGCCGCCGCGATTCGCCATCCAAACGTCGTCGGCGTTTCCGATTATGGCGTGGCTTTGGGAACGATGCCGTTTCTCGTAATGGAATTTGTCGAAGGCGAATCGCTTCACGACCTTCTCGACAGAGAGAAAAAACTTTCGCCCGAACGCGCTTTAGATTTAATGTCGGCAATCGCCGCCGGTGTCGGCGCGGCGCACCATCAAGGCATCGTTCACCGCGATTTGAAACCGCTTAACATAATGGTTTCCAAAGACAAGCCGAATATGTCCGACGCGGTCAAAATTCTCGATTTCGGTTTGGCGAAAATAAAATCGGGCGAACTGCTCGGTTCATTTATTCAAGCGCAGACGACCGGCTTGATGGGTTCGCCGTATTATATGGCACCCGAACAATGGGCGGACGAAGAACCGGACGCGCGTTCGGATATTTACAGTTTAGGAATAATGCTTTACCAGATGCTCGCGGGCGACGTTCCTTTTAAGGGAAGTTCGATTCCGGCGATTATGAAAAAGCATCTGTCGGACGCAGTTCCGCCGCTTTCGGAATTCGGCGTTTCCGTTCCGCCGCAAGTCGAACTCGCCGTGCGCCACACGCTTGAAAAAGAGCCGGGCAAACGCACCGCTTCGGTCGAGCAATTGGTTGACGAATTACAGACGGCAGTCGGGATTACATCACAAAGAGGCAATTCTGTCGGTTCGATTACCAATCGTTCTTTGCCCGTTTCGACTCTGAGCGTGATAACCAATCCGCCGCAGGCGAATGTTTTTATTGATAATGTTCCGGTCGGACAATCGAGAACCGACGGCGTTTTGATGCTCGAAGGTTTGCAGAGCGGCAATCACCAATTGCGCGTCAGCCACGAAGGATTTCAGGATTGGGAAGGAAATGTGATGTTCGACGGCAAACCAAAACAAGTTGTTGCCGAACTCAAAGCCGCGTCCGAACCCGATATAAACGCCATTCCGCGCCCGACTTTTCAAACGATACCCGGAATTTTGCTGCCGTTAAAGCCGGAAACTCCGCCGCCGACACAAGATTCGGCGCAAAACCTTTCCGCCGCGCAAGGCTCGCAGACGGCGAATTATCAAACGGCGCAGCAAACTTTTCAATCCGCGCAGCCGGGCGGCTTCGTCGAATCGCCGCCGGTAAAAACCTCTTTCTTTTCGCCTTTGATGTTAGGCATTGCTGGAATCGGCGGCTTATTGTTACTTGTTATAATCGGGGTCGGCGCGGCGTTTATGTTCGGAATAATCGGGCATACGAACGGCAACTTGAACGCATCGAACAAAGACATCGTGGTTTTGCCGAACAACTCGAACAATCAAAATTCCGACGCGACGATTAAAAGTAATAGGGCGAAAATTCCCGGCGGCAAATTTCGTATGGGACGCAACGACGGCTTGCCGATTGAAGCTCCCGAACACGAAGCGGACGTGAAGGATTTTTCGATGGACAAAACCGAAGTTACCGTCGGCGAGTATGAAAATTTTGTCAACGAGACGAATTACACGCCGACACCGGCAAATTGGGAGCGCGGCAAGCCGCTTGCCGGAACTGAAAATATGCCCGTGCGGTTTGTCAATATGGACGACATCGAAGCGTTTATCAAATGGCGTTCAAAACGCGATGGCGTAACTTATCGTCTGCCGACCGAAGAAGAATGGGAATATGCCGCCCGCAACGGCAACGAAAATAACCTTTATCCGTGGGGCGATAAATTTGAAAAAAGCTGCGCCGTTCTGGACAAACCCGACACCGAACCCGAACCGGTCGGCTCGCGCAAATGCGGCGAAGACAAATGGGGCGTTCAGGATTTAATTGGCAATGTCTATGAATGGACGGCGACGAGAACCGCGCTTTATCCGGGCAACGAAGGCGATGTCAAACAGCAGTTCAAAGGAATTACAAACGTCATTCGCGGCGGCTCGGCGTTTGATAAATCGAACGGGAAAACCGCGATTACTTCGACCTCGCGCGGTTTTGTCGAATTGACGAAAAGAGACGCGCGACTCGGCTTTCGTCTGGCGCGTTCGGACAGTTAGCGACAAAGGATTTTATGCGTAGAAATATAAGAATTTACAAATACGGATTTTTAATAATCGGACTGTTAATTTTGCAGACCGGCGTTTTCGGTCAGGATTTGGGAAGCAGCAACGGCATTTTCAATAATCCGAAAACAAAATCCGCGTCTAAAGCCGCGCCGAAAAAACCTGCGCCGAAACCGAGAACGACAACGGCGAAAAGAACCGCGCCGAAATCGAAAGCCGCCCCGAAAACAGTCGTGAAAACTGCGCCGAAATCTGCAGCCAACAAACCCGCAAAGACCGAAGTTGCTTCTAATAAGGAGACTAATAAAGAAACCACTAAAGAAACTCCGAAACCGCCGCAAAATAACATCATTATCAATGTCGGCGACAAGACGAATGGCGATTTTGACGATTTATTTGAACGCGCGATTGACGAAGGCAACGCGGCGCGGGACAAACGCGAATACACGAAAGCCGAAGCCGCATATCTTCGCGCCCAAAGTTTAAAGTCGAAGGATTCCCGCGCCGTCTATGGTTTGGGAAATCTTTACAGCGACCAGCAGCGTTGGGAAGAAGCCGAACGCGCATACCGCACGGCGATTGAAATCGAACCGACCGACGCGCAGGCATACATCGCTCTGAGCTATGTTTTATCGCAGCCGATTATCGGCACAAATTTAGCCGCACGCTATACCGAAGCCGAAAAGCTCGCCCGTCGTGCCATCGAACTCGACCCGAAAAATGCTTTTGCCTACGACCAACTCGGAGTCGCGCTCGAACTCGGCGGCGTGATTTCCGAAGAAACGCAAAACTCTTATCGAAAGGCAATCGAACTCGAACCGACGTTCGCGCTCGCCTACGCGCACCTTGGCAGACTTTTGAGAAAAACCGGAAATGCGAACGAATCAGCCGCCGCCTATAAAAGCGCGATTCAATATTCGACCGACGTGCCGACGATGATTCTCGTCGCCGACGTAATGCAGTCGCAGCAAAAATATCTGGAATCGGAACAGCTTTTGCGTCGCGCTCTCAAGGAAGACGAAAAAAATCCGACTGCGCTTTTTCTGCTCGGACGCGCTCTGACGACGCGCGGAAGTTATGACGAAGCCGAAAAAGTTTTGAAAAAATCCGCCGAAGTCAGCCCGAACAGTTTCGTTTCCTATATGCTTCTCGGTTCGTTGTATATGCGCCGCGAAAAATTCGGCGACGCGGAAAAATATCTGATGAAAGCCGTCAAGGTGGTTTCGCCGAACGAAAAGAAAAGGCTCGCGCAGGAATTTGAAGTCGTCGGCGATGGCTACGCCCGCGCCGGAAAAAATAAAGATGCCGCCCGCGTCTTTCAACAAGCCGCCGCGCTCGATAAAGATAAAGCAGGTTTAGCGGATAAGATAGCGAAAGCGCAGGGAAATTGAGAAATGAGAAATGAGAAATGAGAATTTACAAAGACTTTATTTTTAACTTTTCATTTCTCATTTCTCATTTCTCATCTCTTATTTATTTTCGTTTATTGAAAATTAACTCGCATTAAAAGTTTCTCCAGATAAGCGTTCGGCGAACGCGGCTGAATTTCACGAAAGCGAGGTTTTCAATTCGATGTCGGTTTCAACAATTAAAAATACGATGCTTTATTGTCCAAAATGTCAGCAAACATACGAAGACGCGGTTCAGCGATTTTGTTTGAACGACGGCAGAAGACTTGTTCCGGTCGCCGCGCCGGACAAACCAGCCAATCAAAACGACGGCGTTTTCACGACGATTCTCAATCGCAAATCCGAAACCGAAACCGATATATTTTCCGCCGCGCCGCGATTTTCCAAATCCGAGCGGGCGCAATTTACGCGACCCGTTTTTCAAACTCCGCTCGCCAGCAAAGTTTTCAAAGACGCGCCGATGCTGGAATTAGAAAGCGAATTCGAGCCGCGCGTCGAATCCGAGCCGATTGTTTTCGAGCCGATTGTCGAGCCGATGTTCGAGCGCGAAAGCGAACAATCGCTCGATGCGGAAACCGATTCGAGCGATTCGATTGAGTCATTCGTGCAGCCGTATGAATCTGAAGAAATCGAAGTTGTAAATAACGAAGTCGCCGCTGAAACTTCGATGCCAAAACCGTCGTCGCTTCCGGTTTCCGGGTTGAAAGAAGTCGAACCGACAAAATCCGCGACTCGTATTCTGCCGCCGCTTCCCGATGAAGAAGAGTTGGAATATACGGGACCGAAAACGGTTAATGAACCGGCTTGGCAGAAACGCTCGCCGGAGCCGCTTAACGAAGCGACACCGCGCCGTTATTGGCTTTCGTTAGCAGGCATACTAATTCTTTTAGTCGGATTATTCGGCATTTGGTCTTATTTCTTAAATCGTCCGGCGGAAACGATTGTCGCTCCGGCTTCGACGGAAAACGCTAATGCAGCCGGGCAAACGACGGAAAATCAAACGCCCCTCGAGACGAATACGACTCCCGCGCCGCCGGTTGAAGACATTGAATCGCCGCCGCTGCCGCGCACCATTACGCCGCCGCCGAATACTGTTTATTTTGAAAATAACAAAGATGAATTCAAAGGCGAAACGCAGAAAAACTTTCTCGGATTTTCGCTTTATTATCCGAAGGATTGGACGCTCAACGAAGCGAAAAATAAATTTCTCGATATTTCAAAGGATGGCAATAACGGCTTGCCAATCGAGCAGATGCTCGTTTCCTTCTACAACAGCAAGGGAACTTTCAAAGCCGACAAAGCGAATTTTCCGAAGTTCGTCGAGAAATCGAACGCCGATTTGAAAAAGGCTTTGCAGGGAAATTACACTTTGATTTCGCAAGGCGAAACGGAATTTCAAAACGGACGCTGGAAGGCTTACGAAGTTAAATTCAAAAGTTCGGGCGAAACCGACCGCGGCGAAAAAATTACGCTTTGGGGCAGACGCTTGTGGATTCCGACGCAGCGTCCCGGAATGAAAAACGGTTACATTATCACTCTGCTGGCGACTTCGCTCTCGAAGCAAATCAAGAGCGCGGAAGATGTCGGCGTGAAAGGCGAACTCGCCAATATTCTGGATACATTCGAGCCGAATCAAAATTTCTAAGTTCAAAGTCCAAAATCCAAAGCCTCCAGTCAGAAAACCTCTCTGACTGGAGGCTTTGGATTTTGGACTTTGAACTTATTAAGCTAAAATTACAGCGAACCGAATTTTTCCGATTCCGATTTTATAATTCCAAATCAATGAAAATTGTTTTAGTCGAAGATCACGTCGGCGACGGACAGCCGTCGCCGGAAAAAACTTTTAATCAAGAAATTATTCGCGTCGGGCGCGACGCGGGCGATTGTCAAATCGTTTTCGCCAACGCGCAGTTTCCGATGGTTTCACGCCGCCACGCCGAACTGCGTTTTATGAACGGACAATGGTTTTTGTATGATTTGAATTCGAGTTACGGCACATTTCTGGACGGAAATAAAATTTCCGCGCCGCAGAATATACAAATCGGCAATCGCTTACAATTCGGCACGAATGGTCCGGTTTTGCGCGTTGTTTGGCTGGAGGTCAAAGCCGAAACACCGGCGAGTTTCTCCGACAATCCCTTTCAAAATCAATCGCCTGTCGCGCCGCCGAATGATTATCCGAAACCGCCCGCGCCGCAAAATATTCCTTTGCAAAATCATCCGCAAACCGCGCAGCTCGAATTTATTGATGCGGCGCAATCGTCCGCGCCTTTTCTGCTTTCCAAAGACAGCGTTTGGCTCGGACGCGATCCGGCGGGCGATGTCGTTTTCGACGCAAATGTCGTGATGGTTTCCCGCAAACACGCCGAAATCCGGCGCGTGAATGGCGAGTTCTTGATTCAAGACAACGGCAGTTTCAACGGAACTTTAGTCAACGACCAGCGAATCTCCACGCCGACCCCGCTTTATCACAACGACCGAATCGAACTCGGACTCGGCGGACCGGTTCTAAAATTTAATGCGCCTTCGCGCATTGCGCCGAAGGGCGCGAGTCTCGCCGGACAGCGTGCCGTCGCTGTCGGACAACTCGCCAATCTCGACGGCGCAAAGCCGGAAACCGGCTCGAAAACAATGGTCGTCAATCTCGGCTCGATGACGCAGAAAATCGGCAAAGAACAAACCTCATCGCAGCCGCAGCTTTTGATGTCGCTCGCCTTCGGCGGCAAAAAGGAATTGATTGTCGGGCGCGATAATCAGAGCGATATTAAAATTGACGGACTGCAAATTTCCAATCGCCACGCGCGGCTCGTTCAGACGAATAACGGTATCGTCATCGAAGACCAAAATTCGACCAACGGAATTTACGTCAACGGCAAGCGCGTTTCAAGGGCGACGCTTACGCCGAACGACGCGGCGCAAATCGGTTCGTTTCAAATTCGCATTGACGGAGCGGGCAACATCGGCGTTTTCGATACGCGCTCGAAGACGCGAATTGATTCGGTGAATATCACGAAAGACGTGAAAAACCGCGCGGGCGGCGGCACGATTCGACTTCTCGATAACATCTCGCTTTCGATTCAGCCGAACGAATTTGTCGGACTCTTGGGTCCGTCCGGCGCGGGCAAATCAACTTTGATGGACGCGATGAACGGAATGCGTCCCGCGTCCGGCGGAAGCGTTTTGATCAACAATCTCGACCTTTATCAACATCTCGATTCGCTCAAACAATCAATCGGCTACGTTCCGCAAGACGACATTATTCACCGTGAATTAACCGTTTATCGAACGCTTTATTACGTTGCGAAATTGCGTCTATCGAGCGACGTTTCGCGTGCGGAAATCAATCAAATAATCGAGGAAGTGATGGACGTAACGGGTTTGACCGAACGCCGCAATGTGCCGATAAATCAACTTTCCGGCGGACAGCGCAAGCGCGTTTCCATCGCCGTCGAATTGATTACAAAACCTTCGGTGATTTTTCTCGACGAGCCGACTTCGGGTTTAGACCCGGCGACCGAAGAAAAAATTATGAAACTCTTCCGGCAAATCGCCGAATCGGGCAGAACCGTGATTCTTACGACGCACGCGATGGAAAACGTCAAGTTGTTCGATAAAATCGTCGTGTTGATTCGCGGGAAATTAGCTTTTTACGGCAAGCCGGACGAAGCTCTCGCGCATTTGAAAGCGAACAGTTTCAAGGAGCTTTACGACAAACTCGAAGAACCGATTGAGCAGCGCATCAGACAAAACGGCGACGGCAACCGGCAGCAAATTACCGAACAGGTTGCCGAAGAATGGAAGAATAAATTTACGCAAACGCCTCAGTATAAACATAATGTTTATGAACCGCTCAAGGAACTCGGAACCTTGCAATCACCGGGCGTTCAGAAAAAGCGTCGGCTCGGTCTTTTCGGCTCGATTCGCCAATTTATGACGCTTTCCAGAAGATACTGGGAAGTTCTTTTCCGCGACAAACTCAATCTTTTTATTTTGCTCGTCCAAGCACCCATTATCGCCGTGTTGGTTTATTTCGTGATGGACAAAAATCAACCGCGCGATTTCGCATACTTTGTTTTGGCGCTCGTCGCGGTTTGGTTCGGAACGAGCGTGTCGGCGCGTGAAATTATCCGCGAACGCGCCGTTTATAACCGCGAGCGAATGGTCAATCTCGGTTTGATTCCTTATCTGTTTTCCAAACTTTTCGTGCTTGGAATTATCGTCGGCGTGCAGTGTTTGATGCTGTTCGTGCCGCTCAAATTTTTAGATATTACGGGTTTGATGCCGATGCCGGGCGAGCTTCTCGGCATTCCGCAATTTTGGGCGATGCTTTTGACCGCCGGAGTCGGCATCGCGCTCGGACTGTTTATTTCGGCTCTCGTCAAGACTTCCGAGATGGCGACGAGTCTCGTGCCTTTGATTTTAATTCCGCAAATTTTATTTTCGGGATTAGTCGGCGTGCCGACGGGTATAAATAAAGTAGCGGGTTTGCTGATGCCCGCCACTTGGTCGTTCGATACGATGAAGCGGTTTTCGACGCTCGACACTTTAGAGCCGGAAGGCGCAGAGCCGAACGGCAAAACAAACGGCAAAGGTTTGTATAAATCTATCGAAGCGCAAAACGATGAAATCATCCGCGAGGCGAAAAGCGATTTGGACGACTACAAAAATAAGTCCGAAATAAAGGTTAAGGATTTCGCCGCCGACGTGCAAAACGGAAAACAAGTTTCCGCGCCGAAACTCGACGATCCGCCGCCGATAAAAGACGCGGTAAAAGTCCCGAAGGATTTGAGCGGTTACGTTAGTTTTCTGCATCCTTGGATGAACGAGATTTTAAATCAGATAGTTTTAATGCTAATGTTTTTTGTATTGGTGCTGGCAACTTTGATTGTTTTGCGCCTGCAAGACATCGGTTAGAAAATATAGAGGTTTTAATGAAAAAATTATTAACAAATTTGGCTTTATTCGCCGCGTTGAGCATCGCGCTTTCCGGCATTACTTCCTGCACGAAAACGGCAAGCACGCAAAACAATTCGATTGTCGAAACTGCCCCAAACTCCAACTCGAACACCAATACGACGGAGGCGAAAAATAACGACTATCCGCCTGTTCCGTCCGGTATTTTGCAAAACGAAATAAAAGATTTAGACGGCAACACATTCAAACTCGAAGACAAAAAAGGCAAAGTCGTTTTAGTTAATTTATGGGCGACTTGGTGCGGACCGTGTCTCGCCGAAATGCCGGAAATCGCCGCGATGTATGAAAAAAATAAAGACCGAGGATTTGAAGTTATCGGATTGGACAGCGACGACGAAAGCGTAGATGACGTAAAGAAGAAAGCCGAAGAATTAAAAGTAAATTACAAACTCGGTTTCGCCGACGGCAAAATGCTCAGTGAATTTATCAAAATCACGCGCTTGCAGGGAATTCCGCAAACGATAATCATCAACCGCGAAGGCAAAATGACGTTTGCCGTCGGCGGCGGCGGACAGCGCGTTGTCGAGAAAATGAAGGAAGCGGTCGAGAAAACACTCAGCGAATAAATGAGAAATGAGAGATGAGAAATGAGAAGTAAAAAACTCATTTCTCATTTATTTTCGGTTCGACTAAAATCGTTTTAAAGCTCGCCAAACTCACGAGTCCCGCGCCCGCGCCTTTCGGTTTGTTGACATATTTTTTCGACGTGTAATGAACGGCAACTTTCGGCTGCGATCTGGCGTGGCTGAAGAACGCGGCAACTTGTGCGGCTTCCAAAAGAGTTTTTGGCGGAATTTCTTTTCGATTCGGATTTTTGACGACGACGTGCGAGCCGGGATAATCTGCCGCGTGCAGCCATAAATCGGAAGATTTGGCGATTCTAAAAGTTAAAAAATCATTGTCTTTTGCCGCTTTCCCGACAAGAATTTCAAAACCTTCGGATGAAAAATACTGCCGTGCGCCTTTGAAATTTTCCGTCTTTTTTTCTTTCGTTTTGAGTGTTTTCGGCGCGGGCTTTTCGCCTGTAAATTCGGATAGAAAATCTTCGTCTTTTTCGGCAATCGCTTCTTCGATTTTTTCGCTTTGCAAATTCAAATCGAAAATTTGCGTTTCCAAATCAGCCAAGCGTTTGGAAAGTTCGGTCTGCGCGTTTCGCGCCTTTGTATATTTTTTAAAAAATCGTTCGGCGGCGACAGTCAGCGAATCGTTTTCGTCAATTTCGATTGTAATCGTCGGCGCGTTTTCGACGTAAAAATCAATCAGAGAAACTTTTCCGCCCGCGCGTTGCGCCGTCGCCAAATTCGCCAAAAGCAAATCGCCGAAGCGTTTCCATTCGCTCGCGTCGCCGTGTTTTTCCAAATCTCCATTCAATTTTACGATTAGTTTTTCGCGCTTTTGAATTTCGCGCTTTATTTTGTTTCGCGCTGCATTCGCTTTGCTTTGAAAATTATTTTCCGCCTCACGATTCAAATAATGCGCGTCCAACGCCGCCGACAAATTTGCAAATTCGCCGCGCGAAAAAATCTCCGTGTCGCCGCGTCTCTGCGTCTCCGCGTCTCGCGCGGGCGGCGAATATCGCGTCGCCGTTTCTTGTCCCGCGCCGCGCGTTTCCCGCAGCGAATCGAGTATAAAATCTTTCCGGTCGAGCAAAAAAAGATTCGCCGAGCGACCCGTAAGTTGAATAATCAGAGCGAAATTTTCCGTCTCTCCGAAATCATTTCTCGCCGTTAAAACGAACCGCAAAACGCGCTCGTCCGTAAATTTTTCGATTGAATTTAAAACCGCGCCCGAAAGACGCTTTCGCAAAAGCATCACGAATGACGTTGGATTTTTCGACTGTTTTTCAAGATCGCGCATTCGCCGTTTAATCAAATAAACGTGCGGCGCGGACGGCTCGACGCTGACGAAAAGATATTCGGAATCAGGCAAGCGAAAATCAATCGCCAGCCTAAATCTGGCGAGCGTAAAAATTTTGCCGAACCTGCTTCCGATTAAAACGGCGGCGAGTTCGGCACTGATTTTTTCCAAAGTTTTTTCGTTCACGCTTGCGGGTTTCAGGTTTCAAGTTTCAGGTTTTCGTATTGTCGGTTTAATTTTGAATTTAAACAATCAATTCTTTAATTTGAAACCTGAAACTTGAAATCTTCATTCTTCCCTGACGACAATCGTTCCTGAAACAAGGTCTTGAACGGCGCGTTTGTCATCGTTCAAAAGCAAGGTTAAAAATCCGATTCCGCCCAAGGCGAGCGACAGCAAATAAACTGCCGAACTGACCGCAGCTTGGTGAAACGTCGGATAATCTCCGTCCGCGACATCTATTAATTCCATCGAAAAAAGACGCATTCCGAAGGTTTTGCCGTAAAGTCCGACGGTCGTCGTTAAATAAATAAACATCACTACCGCCACAGTCGCGGCAAAGGCGAAAAATCCCGCCCACGAAATCCAGCTTCCGCCGAAAAGTATAAACGGCGAGAGCAAAACCAAACTGACGAACGAGCCGATAATCAAATCGAAAAGTCCGGCGTTAAAACGCATCGCAAACGTCGGGCAATCGTCGTATTCTTCGACTTGCGTTTCTTCTGCGGCGACGGCATTTACGGTTTCGATTATCTCGACGGTTTCGGTTTGCGGCGCGGCGGCGATTTTTATTTCCGGTTCTTCGGAAACTTTTGCAGCAGCCGTCTGTGTGATTTGCGAAAGCGGCGGAAGTTTATTCGTGTCGAGCTTTTCCTTTTCGATTTTCAAAGGCGCGGCTAGTTTCGGTTTCGCAAAAGAATAAATCGGCGGATTTTTCTCAGCGGGTTTTATCGCCGCGTCATTCGTTTTCGCCGCGATGTAAAAAGGATAATTTTTGTTCGGTTTGGCGACGGTCGAGACGGTCGGCGCGGCTGGCGGTTCTTCGCGGGCGAGAAATTTTTTGCGCGAATCGTTGATGCGTTGCAAAGCGCGGGCGACATCGGGATTTTCGTGCAGAATCGGCTGCGGCTCTTCGACGATTTCCGCCTTCAGAGCATTTGCGCCGCTTGTTACGAGTTGGGCGTGGGGCGCAGACGCGACCGTTTCAATCTCATTTTCCGCCCGCTCGATTTCCAGCCTTTCGTGTTCCTGACGCTGGCGCACGACGTTTTGCAGTTGCAAACGCCATTCGGGAAGTTTAGCGTTTTTACTGTGAAATTCCACTAAAGTCGGATTCGTTGATTTCGCGGCGATTTCCGACGTTGCCGAAATTGGCGCGGCGGCAGAGACGGTTTTTTGCGCGATTGCTTTGACGGATTCGAGCGAATTTTTTGACATCGTGTTTTTTTTTGTTTCGATATTGACGGGTTTGGCGGCGGAGACTTTGCCGACGAGTTCTTCGCGCACCGAATCATTGACCATCGCGCCGCAACTCAGACAAATTGATAAATCGGCGGTGTGGCTTCGATTACAAACGGGACAATTCATAATTCTGAAAAATTAAAACCGGAAAAGATTTTTTGCAGACTAGGGAAATTTAAAAAGAAATTAACAAAACTTTGGCGATGTTATCAGAAATTACTTTAACTCGTCAATAGTAAAGTTAAGAGAAATAAGGAAAATTTCGATTCGCGATTTACGAATTTGCAATTTGAGTATAGCCGCCCTTTTCTAAAAAGCGGTTCGGAAATTGAAAAACGGAAAATTCAGGGGAAATTAGAACGCAGATTTTACGGATTAGGCGGATTATCGCGGATAGCATAAAAATAATCAGTTTTTATCAGCTAAATCAGCTAAATCCGCGTTCAAAACGCATTGCTTATTCTATCAACGTCCGAAATCCCGAATCATAATGGTTTGCGTCCGGCGAAACCCATCTCGATTTCGTGCCACCATTCAATCGAGTCGCCTTCGCCGAGTTGCCAGCATAAAAGAACTATTTGACCGTCTCGCATATATGGAAAATCAATTAAACCGCGTGAATAATCTTTAAGCTGAACGCCGATTTCGTTTAGTTCGGTGGTGAGTTTGCCGATTTCATAAAGCGATTTGACGTAGTGCGTGCCGCTTCGCATTCCGCCGCCGCCGGATTTTTGCGCCGCCGCCGCCGCTGATTTTACCGATTCACGAAAGGCTTTGGTTTTGGCGTATTGCGTCTTGATTTTCTCCAGTTTCGGACGCACGAAAGGCAGCAGCGAGTTGGCTTCTTCGACGGTGAAAAGTTTCATCTTACTTGGAGCGCGGACGGCTCGTCCGCAAACGTCGCGTAAGCGACGTAAAAACTTCTGTTAATCTCTATATAGAATTCTACGCAAAATTTTATTCGCGCTTTCGCGCTCACTGCGGACGAGCCGTCCGCGCTCCGACAGAAATCATCGTTCGTCTCTGACGCGCACCAAATCCGAATAATTATCCGCTTCATCTTCGGCAAACGAAGGCTCGAAGCGAATTTTATTTCCGGCTGGCGAAGAATTTTTGTCGGTTTGGCTGCGAAGAATTTCCGTCGGCGGCAATTCTTCGGGCGGAACGAAGGACGGAACATCATATTGTCCGTTTTGTGAAATGTCTTTGCGGACGACTTCGGCGATGTCGCCCAAATCAATAAAATAATCGGCAACATCAATCAGACGCGGCGCGGTGTTCGAGCGGAAACCGGCGACTTCGACGCGGCAGCCTTTATACGCAATCGCGTTTAAAGCGTAGACGAAATCTTCGTCGCCCGAAACGAGAACGGCGGTGTCATAGCGTCCGGCAAGCGAAAGCATATCAACCGCGATTTCAACGTCGAGATTCGCCTTGCGCGTGCCGTCGTAAAAAGTTTTCAATTCTTTCTGCACGACGCGAAAACCGTTGCGCCGCATCCATAGCAGAAAACCTTGCTGGCGTTCCGCGCCCGCGTCAACGCCAGTGTAAAAAAAGGCGCGAAGCAAGCGACCGTCGCCGAGAAGCAGGCGCAGAAGTTTGTTGTAATCAATATCAATGTTATGAAAACGCGCGGCGTGAAAAAGATTGTTGCCGTCAATAAAAACCGCGACGCGCCCGCGATGTCCAAACTGCCAAGACGAGTTGGCAGACATATCAAACTGCATTGTTCTAAACCTTCTTTATTTTAAATTTTTAAGATAAATCGAACCGCAGTCGAACGAAAAAACGAAAGGAAAAGTTTTGATAAATTAAATACTCGAAAATCCGCCGATTCGTTTATAATCGGACTTTGAATTGAAAAAATACTTGAAAATTTTTATAAAGTTAAAATACGTTTTTCGTTTTTCTTAAATGTGTAACTGCAATCGAATAAAATAAGCATTTATAGTTTGCCTTGTTGCTTGCCCGTCGGTCAAGCGAAACTTTTTTCAATGTCTGAAACGAAAAATTATGGAAGATAAAAATTCTGAAGAATGGCTAAAAAAACTGCCGCTTCAAGCGGAAAATATCGCTTATAAACCGGAGGAAATAATTCTCTGCGCGAAATGCGGGCGGACGAATCCGCCGACGCGCCGAAATTGTTTTTACTGCACCGCGACGCTCGAAATATCCGAAGCGCAGAGCCGATTTTTAAAGCCGAATCTGCGGCGGCTCGAAACTTGGGAGAAAGGCTTTAATATAATTTTCAAATCTGCCGCGCCGGATTTGCAAGAAGCGCAGACGACGGAAATTGCCAGACTTCTGAAAATGGAAAAAGAATTTTTAGGAAAAATAATCGCATCTGGAAAATCTCTGCCGCTCGCCCGCGCCGAATCGTTGAGGGAAGCCGAAATCACGCAGAAATGCTTGAGCGAATTCGGCGTTGAAACGCGCCTCGTAAGCGATGAAGATTTGGCGTTTGATAAACCTGCGCGGCGGCTTCGGCGCATCGAATTTTATGAAGACAAACTGATTTTGATTTTCTTCAACCAAGATGAAATCGCCGAAATCGCAAAGGAAGATTTGGCTTTGATTGTCGCGGGCGCGACCTTTGCGCGAAAAGTTTCAGCGACGGAAAAATACAACAAAAAGGGCGACAACAAAATTTTAGAAACCTCCGAAATTGCTTCGGACGAAACTTTGATTGACATTTACAGCCGCCGGGATTCAATCGGCTATCGAATTTTAGCGACGGGTTTCGATTTTTCCGGTTTGGAAACGGAGAAGAAAATGTTGGCGAAAGATAATATAAAAACGCTCGCCGAAAATCTGCGGCGTTTTGCGCCGAACGCGAAATTTGTTGACGATTATCTGCAAAATCGGGAACTTTTGGCGGACGTTTGGGAAGTCGAACAGAAAAACGATTCGCAAGGTTTGAAGCGCGAAAGTTTCGGACGGTTTAATCTGGGAACGACGACGATTGTCAATAATTCGTCGCAATTTACAAAATATTCGCGCCTGCAATGGCATCTGTTATGAAAAAGTCCAAAGTCCGAAGTCCGAAGTCGAAAGTCGCCGGAGACTTTAAATCTCGGCGTTCGGATTATCAATCAATGTCTGAAGACCGACAACCCAATATCGAGTCTTCGAGAAATATAATTTTCGGAACTCTTCCGGTTCTCGAAGCTCTGCGTGCCGAAAAAAGGCGCGTCGAAAAAATCGTCGTCGCCGAAGGCGCACACGAAAAACGAATTTCGGAAATTTTATTTCTCGCCGGAAAAAACGGCGTTCCGTTTCAAAAAATCAGAGGTGAAAATTTATCGGGATTAGTCGAAAACGGCGCGAATCATCAAGGCGTAATCGCGTTTGTGGCGGCGGCTGATTATTATCCGGCGGAAACTTTGCTCGACGAAATTTATCAAAAACGAGCGGCGGGCGAGATACCTTTAATCGTGATTTTGGACGGAATTGAAGACCCTCGAAATTTCGGAGCGATTCTCCGCGCGGCGGAATGCGCCGGAGTTGACGGCGTTTTCATACCCGAACGCCGCGCCGTCGGTTTGACCGAAACGGTCGCCAAATCTTCGGCGGGCGCAATCGAATATGTCAAAGTTGCGAAGGTTACAAACCTCAATCGCTTGATTGACGAACTGAAAGAGAATAATATTTGGGTTATCGGAACGAGCGGCGAAGCCGAAACGATTTATACGGATTGGGATTTCAATGTTCCGTGCGCTTTGATTTTAGGCGGCGAAGGCAAAGGTCTTCATCGTTTGACGGCGGAGAAATGCGACGCGCTGGTGAAAATTCCGATGCGCGGACGAATCGAATCTTTGAACGTCTCGGTCGCCTGCGGCGTTATACTTTTTGAAATAATCAGACAAAGAATTTCAAGTCAGAGGTTTTAGTTTAAAAAACAAATTCGCCAGCTTGAAACCGTAAAAAATTATGTTTTGTCCAAAATGTGGAACACAAAACCCGGAAACGGGACGTTTTTGCCGGAGTTGCGGCGCGGATTTGGGAAATGTTTCCGAAGCTCTATCGGGAAATTTGCGGAAACAACAACATCTGGTTGATAAAAAAGGAAAACCTATCAGCTATGAAAGCGCAATCGTCAAGATGTTTTCCGGCGTGGCTTTTCTGATTGTCGCCGTAATTTTGGGAATTACCGGAATGGCTGGCGGACAGGCTTGGTGGTTTTGGATGCTGATTCCGGGTTTCGGCTCGCTCGGCAGCGGCATCGCGCAATACGTTCAATTAAAAAAATCCGAACGGCAAAATATCTCATTCGCGCCGCCAAGTTATCAAAATGTGATGTCTTCCGCGCCGCAAAATTCCGCTCTGCCGCCGACGCGAGAAACCGAATACGTCGCGCCGGATTCGCGCTACAAAACCGGCGACCTCGTTCCGCCGAGCGTCGCCGAAGGCACGACCCGCCATCTGGAAATAAATTCCGAAGGCGAAACGATGACTTTGCCTAAAAAATAATTTTATTTTTGGTCGTGTAACGGAAAAGATACTATTTTTCAAGGAAAGTTTGAAACCGCGAAACAACACGAAGCGGCACGAAAAAGATTGTATTCTTTTTCGTGCCGCTTCGTGTTATTTCGTGGTTGATTCTTTCCGTATTTTTTACGCAAGTTATTTTTTAACTTCAACTCGCGCGTTCCCGACGTTTCCGCTCGCATCGAAGGCGCGTAAAGTGATGGAATATGCGCCCGAATTTTTCAACGGAATTTCCAAAGTGTAACGCTCTTTCGGGCTGTCGGAAATTCCGTCGTCGGCGTAGACGGTTTGCCATTCGCCGCCGTTGACGCTGTATTCGGCGTTTTGCAGACGGCTCGAAGAATCCGTCGCTTCAAACACGACTCGCGCCCGTTCGCCGATAATTTGCGGCGTGCCGATTGCCGCAACAGTCGGCGCGGTGTTGTCAATTTCAATCGGTTCGCTGACGCGCTCTCCGGAGAGCGCGTCGGTCGAAGGATTTGATGGCGCATCGCTCGCCGCGATTTTGAAAACGTAAAGCCCGTCGGCAAAAGCCAAACCGTCTATCGTATAAAAATTTTCGCGCAGATTATCTTTTAATAATTTAAAATTCGCTTCGCCCGCTTCCCGGTAATAAACCGCGTATTCCAATTTGTCGCTGTTACGGTCTTCCGCCGTCCATTGGAGCGCGCGCGCCGCGCGTTGATAAATTTTTCGCGGCGGAATATTGAATGTCGGCGGCAGACCGAAAACCGCCGGATCAATACCGGAATTTTCAATATTCGGGTCAATCAAAATCGGCGGATTGGCGACGAGTCCGACGTTTGCCGGCAGAATTTGAATTGAGAGAATTTCCGGCGCGATGTTTCTGGGCAGATATGCGACATTGACTTCATCTAAAGTCGCTGGATTTTTCAAAATTGCCCGCCACTGCAAAAATTTCGCCTTCGGGCTTTGCACCTGCGCTCCTTTCGCGTCCGAATAATCCGCGCTCCAATCGCTCCACGTTTCGTCGGGCTTTTTCGTGTTGCCGCTTCGGGTTTGAAGCCGGACATTGCCGTTTGAACGCCACCAGATTCTGCCCCAAGTCGCCGTCGTTTTCGCGCTCAAAACAGAAGATTCATAGCTTCCTTCCGTAACGGTTTCCGCGCCGAAACGATAAAGTTTTCCTTGATTGCTCGATGTGGCGAAGATTTGATTGCCGCGCGTTTGCAGCGTCGAAATTTGCCCTTCGTTCGATTGCAGTAGAAGCGTTTCCCGTCCGTCGTTCGTAACCGAATAAATTCTTCCTTTATCAGAAGTGCCGATTAAAACGCCGTTGCCGTTCGGACTTGCCGCGATTGAAAACGCCGTAACCGTCGCCGAATTCCAAACGACATCGCTTCCGCCGTCGGGCGTGATTCGATAGACGGCTGATTTTGCGGTCGTCAAATCATAACGGCTTTTCGGCGGCGGTTCGGGCGCGGCAACCGTCGCCGCATCGGTCGGCGGAGTTAAAGTATCGGTCGTTGTCGTGGTCGTCGTTGTTATAGGTTTTGAAACGGCTGCCGAATCACCCAACGCCAGCGCGTAAATCGAACCGTCGCGCCCAATCGCCAAATCGTGAATCTCCCGCAGGCTCGAATCGAGCAGCGCAAACGGTTTGCCGTCGGGCGCAAAGCGCAAAACCAAACCGTTTCCGTCCGTTCCGGCGTAAAGATTTCCTTTGTCGTCCGCTGCCAGAGAAATCATATGCGTTTCGCTCGTGTCAAATAAAAGCGAAGATGCGGGCGAAGCATTCGCCGATTTCACACGATAAATTTTTCCGTTCTCGCCCGTTCCGACCGCCAGACTTCCGTCGCTCAAAAACGCCAGAGACCAGATATATTTTTCCTTCGGCTCGAAAAAAACAGTGGCGTTTCCGCTCGCGTCAAGGCGATAAACTTTGCCGTCGGGCGAAGTTCCCGCATAAAGAAAATTATCTTTGCCGAATGCCAGAGCCGAGACGTTTATCTCGTTTAAGTCGACAAATAATTTTCCTTTGCCGCTTGCGTCAACACGGTAAATTCTGCCATCGCTACCCGTTCCCAAAAAGACGTTTCCCGCCGCGTCAATCACGCTCGACCAAACGTATGGCTGTTCGGTTTTGAACGCTTCCGAGAGTTTCGGCGCAAGCGTTATCGCGCCCGTATCGCTTATCGAAACGCCTTTCGCGTCGCCCTTTAAAACTTCGGCGCGGGTGTTGACTGACCAAATTGCCGGCTCGCTCGCCCGCAAATTGAAAACGCAGGAAAGCCCGATAAAAACAAAAACAATAAATTTTTTCATTCGATAATTTATGAAAGTCTTCGAGTTAGCAAACCCGAAAATCGCTGTAAAATTTCCCTGATTTAAGTTCCGATAAACTTGGCGTAAAGAGAACGCGCGACGGAAACTTCGTCTGTTCCGCGTATAATCGCGCGGGCATCGCGGAAAATCGTCAATTCATATTCGCCGACAGTTAGACGCAGTAAGTATTCGTTTTGTTTCACCGCGCCCGCCGTTTTTAATTTTTGGGCGAGCGTCGGCAAATCCAAATCGGTCGGTTTCGGCGGCGCGATTTGAACGGCGTTTCGTCCGCATAAAACGGCGGAAAATTCCTGCGTGTTCGCGTCGAGAAACTCAAAAACTTTTTGCCCGCAAGTTACGCAATCGGCGTTCGGCTCGCGCAGTTTAATTTTTCTCCAATCGTTTCGCCAAACGTCGAATTGAATCAAACCGCCGTGCAGAGCATCAATTTTCCCAATCAAAATTTTTATCGCTTCAACAATTTGAATCGCAGAAATCTGGCTGATAATCGGCTGAATTACGCCCGCCGTGTCGCACGTCGGCGACGTTCCCGCGCCGGGCATTTCTTCAAAAATGCAGCGCAGACACGGCGTTCGATTCGGCTGAATTGTCATCGTCGTTCCGTAACTCGAAACCGCCGCGCCATAAATCCAAATCTTGTTCATTTTCACCGAAGCGTCGTTTATCAAATAGCGCGTTTGAAAATTGTCCGTGCCGTCTAAAATTAAATCGCAGTCTTCGATTAAATTTTCGATGTTCGAGTAATTAACGTCGGCGACGACGGCTTCGATTTCGATCTCCGAATTGATTTGCGCGAGACGATTTTTCGCCGCAATCGCCTTCGGTAATTTTTCCTGTGCGTCGCGTTCGCTGAATAAAGTTTGACGCTGCAAGTTTGAAAATTCGACGAAATCACGGTCAACGATTCTTAAAAATCCAACGCCCGCGCGTGTCAAAGTTTCGGCGTGAGCCGCGCCGAGCGCACCGCAACCGATTATCAAAACGCGGGATTTTGAAAGTTTTTCCTGTCCTGATTTTCCGATTTCCGAAAAAAGAATTTGCCGGCTGTATCGTTCGTTCATTGCTTTTATTTCAGTTTTCGCAAAGCCGCCGCGCTCATCAATTTTAGCGGCGCGAGGTTTCCCGTCCAAATCTCGAATTGTTTCGCGCCCTGCGCGACGAGCATCGCTAACCCGCCAAGCGTCGGCACGTTTGCCTTTCGCGCTTCTTTTATCAAAGCGGTTTCAAACGGATTATAAACCAAATCATAAACGAGTTTGACGTTTTCCATCTGACTCGCCGCGATTGGTGTTTCGTTTTCAAATGCGCCCTGCATTCCCAAAGGCGTGGCGTTGACGACGACATCAAACGATTCGAGATTTGAAAATCGAGAATTGAAATCGTTAAAGGAAGCGTCGAATTCCTTCGCCAAACTTTTCGCCTTTTCCGAATTTCTCGCGTAAATCGTAACATTCGCTTTTTCCTTTTTGAGCGCGTAGATGCAAGCCCGCGCCGCGCCGCCGCTTCCGAAAACCGCGACGCTGATGTTTTCCAAATTTCCGTAAACAGTTTTCAAAGGTTCGACGAATCCGTGTGCATCGGTATTAAAACCTTGAAGTTTGCCATCGGTAATTTTCACCGTGTTGACCGCGCCGACTACTTGCGCCGTTTCGTCAATCGAATCAAGATAATTGATAATTTCGATTTTGTGCGGAATCGTTACGGAAAAGCCTTTGAAATTTAATTCGACTTCGCGCGTTTTTTCTCTGACAAACTTTTTTATAAATTCACAGAGATTTTTCACCTCGAACGGAATAAAAACGGCGTTGCGATTTTCAGCTTTAAACGCCGCGTTGTGCATAAAAGGCGAAAGCGAATGCGAAATCGGATTGCCGACGATGCCGTAAATTTCGGTTTGCTCGTCGAGTTCCTTGACGCGATAAGTTTCGATTAAATCTTTGGCAGTAATTTGTCCGCCCGCCGTTTCCTTGCCCGCGTCGAGCGCGGCGTAAGTCATAAACGCGCCGTGCGCCAAACCCAAAATCCGCGTCCATTTTCCTGCTTCGCCCATGGCGATTAGAATGATTTGTTTGCCGTCCTTTTTCGCTCGTTCGAGAAGTTTCCAAACGGCGATTGAATCCGTGATGTCATCGGTTTGAACGGCGATTTTTAAAACGTCGGCGTTCGTAATCGCAAAAACTTCGTAAGATATTAACGAGCTTTCGGAAACGCCCGAAAAATCGTGCGACGAGGCAATCGTCAAAGTCTTTTCAAGATTAACAACGAAACTTAAATCAAACTCGAAATCAACCCAAAAGGCGTTTTCTTTTTTCGTCCAAAAAAGAAATTCCCAAAATTTCAGCCTTTCACCCAAAGTCAAATCACGCTTTCCGCCTTGTTCTTTCGGACGAAATGTTACGAGATATTGTTTGCCGATTTTTGGTAAATTTTCAATCGCGCTTTTGATAACATCGCTCGGCAAACAATCGAAACGCAATTCGATAACGTCAGCCGATTCTGCGGCGCGTTTGATGTTTTCGATAAATTCGTCAGCCGTCGCAGCGCAAATTGAAACGCAGATTTTCCCTTTGTTCATTCGATTGTTTTCGGAGTTTGCAGAAAATATGTCAGAGCCGAAATCAGCAGAGCGATTACGCCGAACGCGGCGACGATTATCAAGTTCGTTTGATGATTTTGTTTGACGGCAATCGCCGTTAAAGCCCACGCGACGGCGACAGCGAAAGCGGCGTTGGCGAGCTTTATGCGGATTACAATTCCGAGAATCGTTACCGCGACCATTAAAACACAGGCGAGAAATGCGGCGGTCGAATCCGTCGTTTTCACGCCGAGAAAAACCATTGCGATTGCAAAATTGACGACCGATGCCGCCGTTACCCAGCCGAAATAAATGTTAAAAGGCAGACGCGCCGCGAGAAATTCGGCGGGCGATTCGGTTTTTATCAATTGAATATTTATCAAGACAAGCGTTCCGAGCAAAACGAAAATCGCAATCAAACTCAAAACGATTTGTTCGTGATGCCACAGCCAAATCCATGCGCAATTTGCCGCGCAGCTCAGAATATAAAGCGAGCGAATTTTCGCGTAACGCGCCGCGTTTGCGGCGGACGTAAATTGAAAAATGCTAAAGGCAAGTAAGCCGAAATAAATCAAACCCCAAATCGAAAAAGCGTAACCGGCGGGCGTAAGTAAAGTCGGATATTTATCGGAAATCATCTCCGGCGTAACTCCGGCAATTCGTCCCGTTCCCGCCAGATAATTGATTAAAATTACGCCGGCGGTGGCGACAATGACAAGAATTTGTTTGATTCGTTCGTTTTTATCAGACATATATTCGGCAGATAAATTATAAACTTTTTGGACGAGTTCGCGCCAAATCGTTTATAGTTAAATTCAGACGATTTCGTATAAAGTTTGCGGAAAACGTAAATGGTTGATTCTGAATCAAAGAAGTGCAGTCTGTTTTAACTCGCTTTTTTGAAAATTTAGACAAAGGCGTTTTGGCATCGAGATTGCCATAAGAGAAAATCGGGCGCACTCTCCACTTTCCCGCGTGCCTTAGAAATTACAAGGAAAGAGGAAAATTATAATGAGAACTTTAAAACAATTATTATTCGCCGTCGCCGTGATGATTTGCTTTTCGATGACGGCTTCGGCGCAAAAGGATGGTGATAAAAAACCGCCGCCGAAAAAAGACCCGCCGATTATCGTCGTCGAGCCGAAAAAGCCGAAGGACGATAAGCCGAAAGACGACAAGAAAAAGCCGGAAGCATTTGTTCTTTACTTCAAAAACGAATAAAATTCAGGCGAAACGATTTAAATTCAAAATAAAAAGCAGCCAGAACACCGGCTGCTTTTTTTTTATTTGAAAGCGTCTATGATATGAACAACCAAAATTAGCCAAATGCCGCAAACGGCTAAATTCAAGCCGAATGGCTAAAAGATTCGACATTCGGATATTGCTGATAAACATATCCGAAAATTTCGTCGGTTTTAACTTTCACGTCCTCAGCCGTAAATGATTCCGGCAGAAGTCCGGTTTTGTCGGCGTAGAGAAAATCGTGAATGAACGATTCGACATCGCCTTTAAGGAAAGCACTGTCGCGCCAATTTTGAATATTCAGAAATCTGTTTTTCAGATTCGCCAGCAATTCTACGGAAACGCCTTTGAGTTTTTTGATTTCATTGGCAGTTAAAGCCGGTTTATCCTGAATCAAAAGGTCAAACAAAAATAAAGTTTCCTCGTTTAATTCTTCGCGCATCGCCCGTTTGTCTTCTTTATCAAGAGCCTTAGCAAAAACCAGCAGTTCATCAAAAGTCATTTCGATATTTTGACGGTCGGTTTCTTCGTTGTATTCGTCAACGATTTTCTGAAAACGCTCGTAAAGATTTTTGCGCGACGGATTTCTTTTGAGCACCATTTCGACGCGCTTTTCGATGACTTCTTTGAGAGCCTGAACAATCGTGTTTTTGCGCCCGGATTTTTTGAATTCATCTCTGAGCCGTTCAAAATCAATTTTGCTAATGTCGTAAATTTTCCCCTCGTCGGCGGCGTTTGTTTCGGTTTCAATGCTGATCGCATCGTCAACAACCTTCTGCAATTCAAAAAGATAGGCGGACAAATCCTTTTTTCTTTTTGTCGTCTTTGAGCCGTTTGTTGATTATCTCGAAAGCATTAACGGTTTTTTTTGAATCATCGTGAAGATGTAAGGTTTGTTTGATGGCAGAAGTTTCAGCAAATTCTCACCCGAAGCGGCGCGGCATCTATCGGCTTGGTTATTGACGATTCCGCAGCCGTCGTAAGTTTTGTAAATCTGCGTGTCGAGATCGTCGCGGTCGGTAACGACGAGAAACGTAAAATCGCCTGCTCGTAAGCCGACGCGGGCAAATTCGGGTTTAATCTTTCGAGAGCGGGACGCAGGAATTTCGTTAGCACGATTTCCTTAGCACGATTTCCTTTTCGCTCGCGCGTCCAAGCGTTCCGCTTGCGCCGAGTTTTTCGGTGAAAGCGTGAATCGTTTCATTCCAATCGAGATTATCAACCGGATATTTCGCGGTTGTTTCCTGAACGTGGCGGTCTTCGCTGTAATGATTAGCCATATTAGATGATGTATCTTAACCGATTGTATCGAGTATCTCTTTTATTCAAGAAGATTTGTGCAAGACGTAATTCCTTTATATTCAGCAAATAGCAGCTGCTGCATCTTCTATTGACCAATTCCTCTTAACCAAAAACGGCTCATTCAGT
>JBPCMK010000099.1:0-15090 GCA_051002375.1 Pyrinomonadaceae bacterium
TCTTGTCAGGAATCAAAGTCTTCAAAATCAAATTCATTTATTCGATTCCGAATCTTTTTCCCTTTTCTCCTTGATAAACATCAAAATCCAGGCGACGGCGACAAAAGCGGCAATCAAAACGCCGCCGATGATAACGGCTTTTCCCAACACATCGCCCGCCGTATTTTCGGACGACCAACCCAAAATGATTAAAAACGCGGCGAAAGTCAGGGCGATTAAAGAAAGTGCTTTCATATTTTATTTCTCACTTCAAAGTGAAAATTCCCGCCGTTCGCGCCGGCATCATCAATTTAATTTTTCCATTTTCAATTTTCACGTCGGGAACTACGCCGAGTCTGTCCGTTAAAACGGAATTTGTTCCGAACGGTTTTATCATCGAAACGTCAAACGAAACTTCCGACGGTTTTGTGTCGTTGTTGAAAACCATCAAAACCGCTTGATTTTCCGTAACGCGGGCGTAAGCCGTCTGCTGTTCTTCGTCGAGCAAATCGAGCGATTTGCCTTCGCGCAAAGGAAGTAATTGCTGACGCAGTTTTCCCAAAAGCGCGACGTGATTCCAAACATCGTTTTCTTCCGTCGTTCTGTCCTTTTCGGTAAAAGCGTTTCGCGCATCGCCCGCAAAACCGCCGGGAAAATCTTTGCGGTTGTCGGGGTCGCCTTCGCCGCGCATTGCAATCTCGTCGCCGTAATATAAAATCGGCGTGCCGCGCGAAGTCATAATCAAAGTTTGCGCCATTTTCAAACCTTCGACGGTCGCGCCCTTTTCCGACATAAATCGCAGCATATCGTGATTGCCGATAAACGTCGCCAAAACATTTGGATTCGGATAAAGCCAATCGTGCGCGAACATTTGCGAAACGCCTCGAATCGGCTGACCGCCCGCGAAAGCCGCCCGAAGCGGATTAAACAAACCGTAATCGAAAAGCGTGTCAATCTTCGTGTCAACGCCGTCGCTGCCGCGCCGTCCGCCCTGAAAATACGCGAGTAGTGCCGGATCGCCGTCGAAAAGCTCGCCCAAAACATTGACGTTCGGATATTCACGCTTCAAAGCCGTCATCCATTTTTCCCAAAACGTGCGCGGAACGTGCGGCAGAGTATCCATTCTAATCGAATCGAATCCCGTATTCGCCAGCCACCAAAGCGTGTTTTGAATCAGATATTTTTCCGCCTCAGGATCGTGTTGATTGATGTCCGGCAGAAGGTCTACAAACCAGCCGTCAATATTTCGCGCCTGCGTTTGAAAAGTCGCCCGCGGATTCATTGCCGTCCATTTCTGCCAGTTGTTATTCAGATGATTTTCCGGCGTGCCGTTGAGCCACGTCGCGGTCGGCGGATCGTTCGCCCAAACGTGATGCGGCGAAGTGTGATTGACAACTTCGTCTTGAATGACTTTTATACCGAGCGCGTGCGCTTTTTCGACAAGCTCGCGCAACTTCGCCATATCGCCCAAGTGTTCATCTACGCTGTAAAAATCAACTGCGCCGTAACCGTGATAGCCGGTCGTCGGCTGTTTTACGCCGTTCTCATCTGCGTAACTTTCCTTGTAATCGAGCTTATCGTTGTTGTCATAAACCGGCGTTGTCCAAATCGCCGTCGCGCCCAAAGATTTGATATACGGCAATTTATCAATTACGCCTTGAAGATCGCCGCCGTGATAAAATCTGCCTTTCGCGCGGTCGTATAAACCTTTGGATTTTTGCGGATCGTTGTTAGATTCATCGCCGTCCGAAAAACGGTCGGGCAGCAAAAAATAAATCACGTCGTCGGGCGTAAAACCTTGAAAATTTCCCGTCCGTGCTACGGGCGAAAATATTCCGAACGGCGCGTTTGTCATGCCTTTTGCCGTCGTAATTTTTATCGGATAATTTCCGACTTGCGCCGATTTTTTTATCTCGACGTCAACAAACAAATAATCTCCGTTTGCGCTGGTTTTCGGATTTGAAACTTTTATTTCACCGCTCGCCGCTTCGACTTTCGCGCCCGTCAAATTTTTTCCGCGAATCAAAACTCGCACCGGATTCACCGTCGCGCCCGCCCACCAATTCGGCGGCTCGACTTTTTCAACCGTCGGCGATTGCGCGTGGGCAAAAACTACTAAAAACAAAATCCAAACGCAGAGACGCAGAGACGCAAAGACGCAAGGGAAATCAAAAAAAATGTTTCGGTTTCTGATTAAAAAACTTTGCGCCTTTGCGCCTTTGCGCCTTTGCGTTAAATATCTTACGTTCATATCAATTCGTCCTTCCGTAAATCTCCGTCAACTCGCGCAGACGATTTGAAATTTCTTCGGAAAAATCACCTTCTCTGCATTGCCAATTCCAATTTCCATCGGTTGAAGCGGGCAGATTCATTCGCGCTTCGTTGCCTAAACCGAGCAAATCCTGCATCGGCGCAATCGCCGAATTCGCCACCGATTCCCAGACGGCGCGGATAAAATCCCAATTTATTTCCGCGCTGTCCGATTCGAGATAATTCAAACAAAACTCGCGTTCACGATTTATCTGTTCGTTGCCGCGCGTCGAACCGCTTCCGGCTTTTGAATTAAACCAACCAACCGTCGTGTCGTTGTCGTGCGTGCCGGTATAGGCGACGCAATTTTGAATATAATTGTGCGGCAAATCGTGATTTTTCGGATCGCCGCCAAAGGCAAACTGCAAAATTCGCATTCCGGGAAACCCGAACGAATCGCGCAATTCTTCGACATCAGGCGTAATCACGCCCAAATCTTCCGCCCAAAAAGGCAAGTCGCCGATGGCGTTCTCCAGCGCGTTAAAAAGCTCTCTGCCCGGAACGTCAACCCATTTTCCGCCCACCGCCGTTTTGTCGCCGCCCGGAATTTCCCACGCCGCCGCAAAGCCTCGAAAATGATCAACGCGCACCACGTCAACCGTTTTCAGAATCGCTTTAATTCTATCAATCCACCAGCGAAAACCGTCGCGCCGCATCGCGTCCCAATTATAAATCGGATTGCCCCAAAGCTGTCCGGTCGCCGAAAAATAATCGGGCGGAACTCCAGCGACGACGCGCGGGCGATTTTGCTCGTCGAGTTTGAATTCCTGCGGATTGCACCAAACATCGCTTGAATCGAGCGAGATAAAAATCGGCACGTCGCCGACGATTTTTACGCCCTTCTCGTTCGCATAATTTTTCAGATTGTTCCATTGCCGGAAGAAAAGCCACTGCTGAAATTTTTGCCCCTGAATGTCTTCCCGCAGATTCTCCCGCGCCTCATTCAAAGCGTTTTCGTCGCGCAATCTTAAAGGTTCGCTCCATTCGAGCCACAACTTTTGGTCTTGCGATTTTTTAACGGCGCGAAACAGCGCGTAATCGTCGAGCCAGAAAGATTCAGTCTGGCAAAACGTCTCAAACTTTCCGCGCAAATCAACGCTCGTCGTTTGCCGAAAATTTTTATAGGCGAGCGCGAGAATATGATTTTTCCAATCGTAAAGTTTGCCGAAATCCACTCTTCGAGCGGGAAAATCCGGCTTGCGGTTGATTTCTTCGGTCGTCAAAAATCCGTCTTCGACTAAAAGCTCCGGCGAAATTATATTCGTATTTCCCGCAAACGCCGAGAAACATTGATACGGCGAATCGCCGTAGCCGGTCGGACCGAGCGGCAAAACCTGCCAGTAAGTTTGTTTCGCACTTTCGAGAAAATCAACGAACCCGTAAGCGTACTTACCAAAATCGCCGATGCCGTAATTCGACGGTAACGATGTCGGATGCAGTAAAATGCCGCTTGCTCTTGGAAAATTCATATATTCTTACAACGTAAGTAAATGGACAAAATTATTTTGACTATTTATTCATAGCGCGAATCGCTTTAAAAATCTGTTGATAAAAAAAGCGTGCAACAAAAATATGCCGCACGCTTTGAAAAAGAACAAACTGTCTCTTACGCGACAGATTGATTATTTAAATTAAAAATCCAGGCGCAGTCCGAATTGCAACTGACGATTTGAAAAAGGCGAAGTTCCGGTAATGATGCCGAATCCGTTGACGGAATTCGTATTATTCAAATCGGTGTTCGGCGTTCCAAACTGCAAAGTATTGAACACATTAAACGCCTCGGCGCGGAACTGAATTTTTGCCGCTTCCGTTATCGCAAAGTTTTTCGTCAATCCCAAATTCAACTGATTCGTCGAGGGCGAACGAAGTGCGTTACGAGCGAGCGAACCGAAACCGTTGGTCGTCGTCGCCGCCCGAAATGCGCTCAGATTTAAATATCTGCCGTTTTGTCCGGCGTAAGGATCGCCTACTAAATCAACCAAGCGATTGTTGACGCGAACATCAAACGGATTGCCGCTCTGGGCGCGGAAAATCGCGTTTATCTGCACGCCGCCGATGACGTAATCAAGTGGTTTCGGAATGCTCGAACCGTATTTTCTGCCACGCCCGAACGGAAGCTCGTAAATCGTTTCATACGAAAAGACGTTCGGGTAATCGAGTCTCGACCTGCCGTATTGCTCGACGTAATTGATGCCGCCGGCTGTGTTGTCAAACGCGCCTTCGCCGTTGTCTTTGGTTTTCGACAAAGTGTATGAAGCGATGTATTGCCAGCCTTTCGAGAAACGGCGTTCGAGCTGCACTTGCAGCGAATCGTATTGCGAACGTCCGATGTCGTCGCGGACGTTGACCGAGCTTATTCCCGGATAACAATTTCCCAAAGTTCTGCCGCTAACCGGACACGGAATAGCTGTGTTAGTGCTTAAAGCCGCGCCTTGCAGATTGTAATACAAAATCAAATTTCGCCCGCGCGTTCCGACATAACCGACGCTCAACGCCGTGCTGTTATTTAACTGCTGCTGAAACTGCACGTTGAATTGCTGGACGTTTGAAATTTTGTTATCCGGTCTGATGGCGATAACATCCGCGCCGACCGGATTATTTAAATACGCCGGGTCAATAGTAACCGTCGGCAGCGGAAGCGCGGCGTTTGCCAAACGATTGTCCCGGCTATTTAAAGGTGCTTGACCGGAGAAAGTGATGCGGTAGCCGTCGTTGTAATTGTAGCTGACGCTGCCGGCAAACGGCTGATTTTGCGCCAACTGATTGCTGATGCCGCCGCGGTCGAGAAAATAGAAAAGTCCGTAGCCGCCGCGAATCACCGATTTTCCTTTGCCGAAAATATCGTATGCAAAACCGGCGCGGGGTCCGAAATTATTTTTATCGGTTTTGACTTGCGAATCGCCTGCCTGCGCCACAACGAGTCGTCCGGTCGTCAAATCGAAGTTCGACTGTTTGCCCGCTATCTCCGCCGGATTCGTCAGATATTCATAACGCAAACCGAGATTCAAAGTCAATTTTTTGCTCACTCTCCAATCGTCCTGCGCGAACGCGGCATTTTCGTAATTGCGCGTGATAATTCTGCCGCTCTGCGTGCCGATTTGATAACTGCACGCAAAACCGATGAGCAAATCGGCTTGCTCGAATCCGGTCGTTCCCGATTGCGCTAAACTCGGTGCGCCCTGCGCTCCCGGACATTGCGTATAATCGCCGTTTCCATAAATGCGGAAATATCCTTTACCGGCAATCGGGCGAAACAGTTCGACTTCGCGCCGGAGAATCGTGCCGCCGAATTTGAAAATATTCTTTCCGGTCGTGTAGCTGATGCTGTCAACAATCTGATAAGTTTTTTGCGGCACGCGATACGCGCCGTAATCGCCCGTATATTCAAGCTGTCCGTTGTAGCCGCCGATCAGTGCGCCGCCGCCTAAACCTTCGCCGCGATTAGCGTTGGCGATACCCAAATCCGCCGAAATTGATTTGTCGGCAAACGGCGGCTCGTAACCGAATCGCAGAGTGTTTGCCTGCAAGCGCAATTCGTTAAATAAACTTCCGCTAAACGCGCTGTTCAGACCGACGACCAGAGCTTTGTTGCGCGTCGGGTTTGAACCCGAACCGAAACCGGAAGGTAAAGTCGCCAGACGAGTTCCGACCGTCTGCGCGTAACGTCCCAAACTTCCGCGCACGAACAACTGATTCGATTGGTTGATTGTCGCGTCAACTCGCGCGTCAAAAACATTTTGCTGGTCAACCTCGTTGCGCGTGTTGATATAGTTTCCTTGAAGCTGACCGCCGTTGTTCGGCAGAGGAAAAGCCCGCAGATAATTCAAAGCCGCTTGATTCAGACGATTACCGGGACGCAAATCGAGACGATTATACGGAGTGCCGTTGCAGGTCGCAACGCCCGGCGTGTTGCAGATATTCAGTCCGGTCAAAGGGTCTCGAAGCTGTGTCGGCAAAGCCGAAAAATCGCCGTTGCGAAACGCTAAAGCCGGAACGGTCGCCGTATCGGTCGAAGTCGGCAAAAACTGCCGCAAGCCGTCGTAGCTGAAGAAAAAGAAAATTCTGTCCTTGTAATTGCTAAATTCCGGTCCGCCTTCGCCAAAGTGCGGCAGAACGACCGGACCACCGACGGTCGCGCCGAATTGTCCGCGCCGAAATGTAGGCGTGCGCTGCGTCGGAGTTGCCGGGAAAAACGCCGGTCGCGCGTCTAACGCGCTGTTGCGAATAAACAGATACGAACTGCCGTGATACTTATTCGTTCCAGATTTGATAACCGTATTGATAATCGCGCCGCCGCCGCGTCCGAATTCCGCCGGGGCAGTGCTGGTCTGCACGCGAAATTCCTGCGTCGCTTCCGCCGACGGAAAGATGTTAATCGTATTGACTAATGATTCGTTGTTGTCCACACCGTCAAGCAAAAAGTTGTTCGCCTGCGTCCGCTGACCGTTGACGGAAATCGCCGCGCCACCCGTGTTGCGCCCACGATAAGTTTCCGCGTCGCCGCCCGCGCCCGAAGCGAATCCGCCAACTACGCCTTGCGTTACACCCGGCGAAAGTCGCGCCAATTCAAGCACGTTGCGTCCGTTGAGCGGCAGTTCGACCGTTTCGCGCGATCCGACGACATTGCCGATTGCCGAACTCGAAGATTCGACTAACGGCGCGTCGTTCGTAATCGTAACCGTTTCGTTCACCGCGCCGGGTTCTAATGAAAAATTCAATGTCGCCGCTTGAGCTACTTCAATCGTTACGTCTTGTTTTGTCGTTTTGAAATTACTCTGCGCCACTTCAATTCGATAACGTCCCGGCTGAAGCGATAAAATCGAATAATTTCCGTCATTATCGGTTTGCACTTTTAAAGCCCGACTCGTTCCCAAATCGGTAATCGTAACGGTCGCTCCGGCGACCGCCGCGCCGGTGCTGTCGGTAACAGTTCCCTGAATCCGCGCGGATTCGGTTTGTGCCATTGCGGAAACGGCAAAACACAAAACGCAAATCGCCGCCCACAGAGAAAATCCGTATTTTTTCAAATCTTTTATTTTACACATTGGTTGAATTTCTCTCCCTTATTATTTTATAAGCTGACTCGAACACGCCAGATATTAATTATTCCGACCCTCCAAACGGGTTTAGCAAGATTCATTCGTGAACAGGAGCAAAAAAGAAATATCTTTTGTTTGTTGTGGAAACAAACAAAGTTTTAATATATTTTCAAATCAATGTCAAGACACGATTAAATTTTTGTTAAATTATTTTTGATTTTGATTTTCGAGTTTAATTAGCCGAAGCAAATTTTCCGGCTAAAACGAGACTTAAAGAACCGATGAGCGTCGGCGAATCTCCCAGCGAAGAAGCTCTGATAACCGCCCGCGGCAATCCCTGTCGGACGCTTCTTTCCGAAAGATGTTCGATTTCGTCTTTGATTAAATCCCACGCCTTCACTATGCTGCCGCTGACGACGACCGCTTGCGGGCTGAATCCGATAATCAAATTAGAGATGCCGATGCCGAGATATTTGGCGGTTTCCTTTAAAGCCTTGACCGCTTCCCTTTCGCCTTTGTTTGCTAATTTGACCAGCCGTTCGATATTGATTTTCCCGTTTTTCGAGGTGTGTTTGATTATTTGATTTTGGTATCGGAAAAGCGCGGCTTTCTCCGAAGCGTGCGCTTCCCAACAATTTCGGCTTCCGCAAGAACAATCCACAGGAGCATTTTTGCCGACAATCATATGACCGAATTCTCCCGCCGCGCCTTCGTCGCCCCGATAAACCTGCCCGTCGAAAATTATTCCCGTGCCGATTCCTTCGGCGACTAAGACCGTTATGAAATTTCGGTTTTTTCTGTAAATTTCCTCGCCGAACCACAATTCGGCAAGAGCTATCGCGTTAGCGTCGTTATCAACGGTTACGCGGAGTTTCGTGCTGTCGGTAATTAGCTTGGCGATGTCCCAATCGCTCCATTGAAAATACGGAACGTAACGAACTTTGCCGGTCGTATAATCGGCGATTCCGGGAACGCTGATGCCGACTTCCAAATTATGTTTCTTATTTGCGAGCGCGTATTTTTTGACTTTCCCGACAATCTGTTCTGACATAAAATCAGCGTCCGGCGATGTCGGAAAAGTTTCCTTCTGCAAAACCTGACCGGCTAAATCGGCTAAGGCAATCGTCGTTTGGCGCGGGGTAATATCTACGCCGACCGCAACCGGCGTTCCGGTTTTTAATTTGAGCAAAGTGGGTTTTCTGCCGCCGGTCGAATCGCCCGTTCCGATTTCTTCAATCAAACCGTCATACTGCAAATCATCAACGATTGCCGAAACGGTTGACCTTTGCAGCGCGGTTTCACGGGCAATTTCGGCGCGTGAAATAGGAGTGCGGTCGCGGACGTAAGTTAAAACTATTTGCTTATTTATATCGCGGATCGTATTCGGACGGGCGATTTGCGCCTTTGCCTTATGCAGATAAATTCTCTTCATCGGTGTAAATATCTTCAGCCGATTTTAATACGGCAATTCGTTTTAAAGTTTGTTGTAAAAATGAACAAAGCTATTGATAAACTCTTTTTAATTTTTTTTCAATGTCGAGCGAACGCTTTTGTACATAACTGCGTAAAACGAGAATATCATCGGACCAGGGAAAACTTCGTCGCCTTCGGGCTTTGCCGCATTTAATAATTTGCGGAATTATCTTAAAATTTTGAAGATGAACAGAAGATTAATTTGTTTTCGCCTTCTTCAAACATTTGATTTTCGGTTTATTTTCGATGTACGGAAATTATGACTTTGAAGTTGAAAAATTATATCGAAGCGGTGAACTGGATTTCGCCGTTCGAGGTGCGCGGGCGCGTCAGCGAACTTGTCGGTTTGCTGATTCGCGCTCAAGTTCCGGGCGTGCGCGTCGGCGAAGTTTGCCTGATTCGCTCGCCGCATCAAGCCCGCGGATTGAAGGCGGAAGTCGTCGGCTTTCGCGGCAGCGAAGTCGTGTTGATGCCGCTCGGCGAAATCGGCGACGTGGCGATGGGCGCGGAAGTCGTCTCGACCGGAAAATCCCTGCGTGTGCGCGTCGGCGAAAATCTTTTGGGACGAGTTTTAAATGGCTTGGGCGAGCCGATTGACAATCTCGGCGCAATCGAAAGTTTGACCGAATACGATGTGATGTCCGCGCCGCCCGACCCGATGAGCCGCGAACGCGTCGTCAAACCTTTTGCGACCGGAATCCGCGCACTCGACGGAATTTTGACGGTCGGAATAGGACAGCGCGTCGGAATTTTTTCGGCAGCGGGCGTTGGCAAATCAACGCTTTTGGGAATGCTCGCGCGAAACACCGAAGCCGAAGTCAACGTCATCGCTTTGGTCGGCGAACGCGGGCGCGAAGTGCGCGATTTTCTCGAACAAGATTTAGGCGAGGAAGGCTTACGGCGTTCAATAGTTATTGTTGCGACATCGAACGAGCCTGCGCTTGTTCGTCTGAAAGCCGGATATGTGGCGACGGCGATTGCCGAATATTTCCGCGACCAAGGGAGAAAAGTTTTATTGATGATGGATTCGGTAACGAGGTTTGCGCGGGCTTTGCGCGAAGTCGGTTTGGCGCGGGGCGAACCGCCGACGCGAGCCGGTTTTCCGCCGTCGGTTTTTTCCGAACTGCCGCGTCTGCTCGAACGCACGGGAAATTCCGATAAAGGTTCGATTACCGCTTTTTACACGGTGCTGGTCGAAGGCGACGATATGACTGAACCGATTGCCGACGAAACGCGCTCGATTCTCGACGGACACATCGTTTTATCGAGAAATCTGGCGGCGGCGGGACATTATCCGGCGATTGATGTCGGGCAGTCAATTTCGCGCGTGATGCAGACGGTAGCGAGCGATTCGCACATCGAAGCCGCCCGCCAACTGCGCGAAGTTCTGGCGACTTACGAGGCGCAGAAGGATTTGATTTTAATCGGCGCGTATAAATCCGGCAGCGACAAACGCACCGATTATGCCATCGCCAAACTCGACTCGGTGCATTCATTTTTACGGCAAAACGTGAACGAAAATTCTCCGGCGGCGGAAACGGTTAATCTGCTGCGAAAAATCTGGTGAAGTTAAAGGGAAAAGGGGGAAGTTTTCATCTTTTAGATTTTCACTTTTAAACTTTTTAACCTTGCGCGAAAGTTCCCATCTGGCTCAAAGTGTAATCCTGCATTCCGAGCAGTTCGTCGAGCAAATCAAGCATTCTGGTCGTCGCTTCCAAATCCTGCACGGCGCGTTGATTGTAAAAATTATTGGCGGAAACTGCCGGTAGATGATTCGGTTTCTCGTCGGCATTTTCGTTTGGCGTATTTTGATTTTCTTCGTCGGATTGCTGTTGATGATTTTGTTTTTCGTCGCGCGTTACGGCGACGAGGCGGCGCATTTGCCCGCGCTGTTTGGTCAAAAGATTTCGCAAAATTTTTCGACGCATCGCCGGAGACAGATGGCGCAAAACTTCGAGATTGCCGGGCGGCGCGAGCAACACGCCGAGTGTCGAAGGCTGTCGGTTGAGACCGAGCAAAACGTCGGTCGCCGATTGCCCGCCGCTGGAGCGCATTTTTTCGGCGGCGATTGCCTGCGACGGGTCGCGTCCGGTGATGACATTCGGCATCAGCGCGTTTTGTGTCGTCGGGTCAATCGTCGGCTGACCGATTGGCTGACCGATTGTGCCGCGTCCGACTGCCGCGTCGCCCGCCGCGTTTTTCGGTAACTGTTGATTCGGCAGTTTCGCCGCGTCATCGGCAATTTTTGCGACGTTGCTGTCAATCGGCGGCGGCTGTCCGCCGACGTTTTTGATTTCCGACATTTTTAAACTTCCTCGCTCTCTTGATTTAAAGTATAAACCCAGCGCAAAACCTCGGCGACGGTTTCGTATAATTCTTCGGGAATTTCCGCGTCCAATTCGATTTCGTAAAGCGAGCGAGCGAGCGGCACGTCGCGCATCATCGGCACATCGGCTTTTTTGGCGATTTCACGAATTTGTTTGGCGATTAAATCCGCTCCCTTAGCGACGACAATCGGCGCACTCGACTGTCCGCGTTCGTATTTTAGAGCGACGGCGACGTGCGTCGGATTAATCACGACGACATCCGCCGTCTGCACCGCCGCTATTGAGCTTTGCGCCAAAATCTCGCGGTGCATATTTCGCCGCAGCCATTTGATCAAAGGGTCGCCTTCGGATTCTTTGTATTCCTGTTTGACTTCCTGTTTCGACATCTTCATCTGATTCAAAAACAGAAATCGCTGCAAAAAAAAGTCGCCGACCGCCAAACCGAGAAAAAGTATGCCGACGTAAAAACCGATTCGCAAAATCAAATTGAAAGTATAAGCGACAATCACGCCGACATCTTGACTCGAAAGCGCGATGATGTGCGGAATTTCGGCATATAAAACCCACGCTACGACTATAAAAGTGATGATTGATTTGAGAATGGTTTTGCCGAGTTCGACGTAAGGTTTCGATTTTAAGAATTTCTGTTTAAAACCTTCCGCCGGATTGAGTTTGTTGAGGTCGGGCTTGATTCCTTCAAAAGCGAAAATCGAGCCGACTTGAATGTAATTGAAAAGAATCGCGCCGGCAAACAGAAAAATAAAAAGCGGCGCAAGTGCTAAACCGAAATCCCAAACGGCTTGATAAAGCACTTCCGAAGCGCGTTCGCGTGTCAGCGTTCCGGTAAAAGAACCGGCGGTTTCAATTCCGCTTTGCATCGCTTTTAGTAAAACCTTCGCCGTAATCGTGCCGCTCAGCCAAAAAATCAAAACCGCGCTAATCAGCATTAAAGCCGAAGTCAAATCCTGACTTTTCGCAACCTGACCTTTCTTGCGAGCGTCGCGCAAGCGTTTCTCGGTCGGTTTTTCGGTTTTTTCCTGACTCATCTCTTACAGCTTTTGCGTGCTTAATTTCTGCAAAACGGACAGCAGACGAGCTTTTAAAAACGGGTCGTCCGCCACGTATCTGCTCAAATCTTTAATTATTTTTTCCGATTTTTTATATTCTTTGCCCAGCCGCGATTTGACTAAAAATTCCGCCGATTCCCGCAGAGCCGATTGCCGGTTTTCTTCGTTGGACAAATCGTATTGCGCGGCGATTTCAGCCAGCGACGCGCGTGCCGCATTCGACGCAGCCGTTCCCGCCGTCGCTGATTCGAGCGCGGAAAGCGTCTCGGCAAACTTTTCGCCCTTGACGGCTTTGGCTATATCTTTTTCGTCCGGTGTGTCCGTTCCGCTGACAAACGGCGATTTCGGTTTGTTGACTTTCATTTTTTAGCTTTTCGTTTTACAGAAATTTTAACTCACCTATCAAAATTTCTCTATCTTAGTTAAGCCGTTTCGGGAATCATTTGTGCTACATTGAGCAGCGATTGAGCCGTGCGGCTATGCGGCGATTCGGGAGCAATCTCAATTATCTCCCGTAATTCCGTTTCCGCTTCGCCGCGTCGTTTTTGATAAAGCAAAATTTCGGCGCGGTTGACGCGGGCGAAAAGGCTCGACGGTTCGTGCCGCAGAGCTTCTTCGCACAAACGCAGTGCCGCTTCGAAATCGCCGCGCCGCGCCGCAATCGAACTCAGAGCGACGAGCGGCACATTCGACTGCGGCACGAGTTCGCGTATTCCTTGAAAAATCGTTTCCGCTTCGTCAAGCCGTCCCGCCTCGCGCAAAACAAGTCCCGATTCGAGCATCACGCGCAATTCTTCATCGTTTGTCGCAACCGTTTCCAATTTCATTTTCTCGTTCCGTCCCCGAAATATTTACGCCGCGATATAAGCACAAAGCCCCGACCGAACAGCCGGGACTTTGCGACGCGATAAAAGGAAAATCTAATGGATTTTCAATTAAGATTTAAAGTTATTCACGGCGGACATCTCGCTGTCGTGTTTTGATTTTAGCAGATTCGACATCGTGGTAAATTCCTGCGATTGCGACTGCACGCGATTCTGCACCGACAAAAGCTGCATAGATTGCTGCATTTGATTGTTCATCATCGTTTGCATATCAGCCATATTCGCGCCGCTTCCGCCGCTAATCGCGCCGCCGATAACGCTGCCCAAACCGGGCGCGATCATATTTACCGCGCCGCCCAAAATTCCGCCGAAAACGCGCCCGAAGCCGCTCGATTTTTTTTGCTGCGGAACAACCGGCAAAGATTGATTAACAGTTTGAACTTGGGTCGTCGAATTAGAAATCGGGTCATTCATTTTGCTCGTCCTCCAAAAATTTCGGCAATCTAAATTTATAATTTTGCCGCTTTTATACGGAAGTTATCGGCGAGTTCAAAAAAAAGTTTCCTGATTTTTGCAAGTTATTTTGAAAATTATTCGGATTGTTTTTTTCGCAGACGTTCGAGTTCGTCTAAAAAATCAATCGCCGTTTGATATGCCGCCGCAATTTTCGAGGCTTTCGCAGCGTCGGTTTTTGTGCCGCTGCGAACGACGCGCTCTAGTTCGGCGACGGTTGAAAGCATTCGGCGTTTTGTTTCGGCGAGATTGCGCGGTTGGTTTCGGTCAAAGACTTTTTCGAGCGACGGATAACTTAAAAGCGACTCGATAATCTCTTTTTCCTCGTCGGTCGCGGCGGCGGCTGTTTCCACTTTGAAGCGTTTCATTCGTTTTTGTCTTCTGAAATCCCGTTAATGTTTCCGTCTTTTTGTGTGTTAGTATTATGACATAAAAAAGGCTGTCGGCGCGATTCGCAGAATAATCGGAAATTTAAAACGACAGCCGTTTTTTTCAGGTTATGGCAATCAAGTTTGTCTTAAAACAAAATCTTCCGAAGCCCCAATCCGCTGACAAACAGGCGTTTGGCGAATACATTTTCGACGAAAATATGTTCACCGTCGGCAGCGACGCGGCGAACAATTTGGTTTTAGCCGAAAGCGCGCCCGAACAAGCGGTCATCGTCCGCGACGAAGAACATTTAACGCTTATCAACAGCGCGAAAGGAACGCGGCTCAACGGCGAAAATCTGCGTCCCGAATCAATTTCTCCTCTAAGACACGGCGACGAAATCCGCATCGGAAATTACATTATTTCAGTCGTTGACGACGAAACGGATTTGCCGCCGCGCGAGAAAACCGAACAAGCGATTACCGGTTTTAACGGAAGCTCGAATCTTAACGGACGGGCAAAAAATATCGCCGCCGAAAATGAAATTTCGCCTTTGCCCGAAGACGCGAAACAAACCGAAAACTCTCTTGAAGAAATGTCGCCGACGCGCAATTTCGCCGAAATTCTCGACACGCTGCGAACCGAAGAAGACAGCTTTTATTTCATCGTCAAAGCCGAAAACCGCGAAACCGCGCGGGTTATGCTCGAACACGCCGAAACGCCGATTGGCGCGAACGACAAAGGTAAAATCAATTTCGCCGTCGGGCAGATTTCAACTCTTTACGCTGTCGCCCGAAAAGATTGGAGCGGAATTCTTCTCGAATCAAAGCGGCGCAATTCGGTTTTCGTCAACGACGAAAAGGTCGAAACCGCCCGCCGTTTGCGAAACGACGACCGCGTAAGTTTCGTCGCGCCGACAAAATGTTCGCTCATTCTACACGAACCGAGTTCGCTCGTCGCGCTCGAATCTATTTTGTCGGCGCGTGTCGCTTCAAACGGCGCGACGCGATTCGGCGGCTTGGCGGCGAACAACGCCGGAGCGACGGAAAACGCTTTGCCGGTAGCGATTGAAAATGCGTCGCTGCTCGAACGAAAATATTTCGGTTATTTCAGTTTTATCGAAATCGTAACGATGTTTATCGGCACACTCATCGGAGCGGTGTTGTTTTTTTTATTTTTCGAGTTTATG
>JBPCMK010000100.1:0-41100 GCA_051002375.1 Pyrinomonadaceae bacterium
CGGTTGTTGTTGTCCGAGTTCGCGGCGAATGGTTTTCATTTCCGTTTGCGCGGCATCTATTTGGCTTTGCAATTCGGTCAAACGGTTTTGCTTCAAAATTTTTATTTGCGGGTGTAAATCATTCATATTATTTTTCGCGGTTTATCCGATGCCGCTAAACGTCCGAATGCCTTTCGGCAAAATTGTTTTTGGATTTACCGGAAATTCACCGGCGAATTTCTTCTTTTCAAGTTTTAGAAAAACCTTTTTTCCGACGACGAAAAACCAACTTGAATCCGAAAATTCTTAATTTGCGGATTGTTATTCTTTTCGTGGTCTTCTCAAAAAAAATTATTGTTCTTCTTAACAAGATATTCTTTCGCTCCAATTATGGAACGGTGTTGCTCCATTATTGGAACGCCTTTTTTGTCAAGCGTTCCAATAATGGAGCAAGGTTGTTCCATTATTGGAGCGGTCAATTCAGTTTTCAAGATTTATAAATCACGGCATTTTTAAGCCATTTCTTGAAATAACTTTCCCAATTGCGCGATTTATTTCCGGCGGCAAGATTCGCATTAACGAAAAGTTCAAATTCCAATTCGACATCAACGCCGGAACAATTTTTTTCCGCCCAATCGCGTAGCTTTTTCATCAATTTGAAATCCGGCGGTAGCATTGTGTTTCTATTTTGGCTTTTGAAATTTTCAAACCTTCGCGCCGCTTCCAATGCTGTTCGTTGTGTAGCATTCGGATTTTTCGGAACATTCATTTTTGAATCTTTGTCATAAATCTGAACATTCAAATTCCAAATATCTATAACTTTTAATTCAAACCCTTTGCCGTTCGGTGTAGAAATTGGCTGAACTTTCACCAACCCTTTTATCTCAAGTTCATCTCGTGCTTTGCTAATCCGTGTCATTGACATTTTGCACCACGCCGACAAAAGACGAACGCCCTGTGTGCAAACGCCGTCCGCGCCGCATACTCGCAAGAGATGCACATAAAGCCGATGTCCGTAGGGCGTTAAATCGGAATCGTCAATCAGGTTCGGCAACTGTGAAAAGAATCGTTTTTCCGACATCGTTTGAATCCAGAATCAAACGACGATAAAATTGCATCGTTCGTTTGTAAGAATGAAATTTCAATCCAAGAAAATTCCGCCGCCTTCGCTCGAACGAAAACGGCGGTCTTATTTTGTTCAAGCGGCAATTTTACTTGCTTCCGCCTTCAATTCCGATTGTGTGCGCCGCCGGTTTTCCTGCAACCAAGCGGTTAATTCGGCGCGCGAAAATATAAGTTTTTTGCCGCGTTTGGAATGCGGAATTTGGCGTTTGAAAACTAAATCGTAGATTGTCGAAGGCTTGTAGCCGGTGATGCGTTCGGCAAGGTCAAGACCGCCGATTTCGTCGGCTTGTTCGGTTTGGTTTAACGGGTTGGCGGCAAAGTAGTTTTCAAGTTCCGTGCGAATAGCCGCTCGAATATCGTCTTCCGTTAATTGCGTAACTGTTAAATTTTCCATAATCACCTCGTAAAAGTTGGGTTGCGAGATGATTTTTACCGATGCTTTGGCAAGGGTAGCGGGTTTTGTAGTGGCTACAAACTGAAAAATTTTCGATTTATTTTGATTTTTCTTCTAATTCCTCAAGCAAAAAATCAATTTCACTGACGGCGGACGTAACGGCTTTCATCATTCCAAGCTGTAAAAGTTGAACACGAACGAAATGAAGGTCGTCGCAAAGACTTTTAACAGACCGTTTGCTGTCTTTCGTTTTCGTCGGATTATAAACGAATTGTCTTATATTTTGGCGGCTGTTGTCGGTAACGGAAACAATAAAATCAATGACGCGCGCGCTCTTTACGTCGTCGGGAACTTCCATTCTACCGAACATCAAAAGCAGCAACGCCAAAACTTTCTGACGTGCTGAAAACTCGTTTTTATCGTCGGCTTCTACCGATTCATTTCCGGCGTTTGTTTCGCCGTTCGGTTCTATCTTTTCCGAAAAAGATAAATCGCCGGTGTTCCATTGTTTTTCGGTTTCAACGTCGCGCGTGTTGGCTTCAATCGCTCTGATTGACGCGGCGGAATGTTCGCCTTCGCGCGTTGCCGCAAGAATCAATTCTTGCCTTTTAGCTGTCAGAAATTCGATTGAAGGCGCGCAATGCGAATTTGTTTTGCTCAATAAATTCAACGCGCAAAGCGCAAAATGGATAAGGTCGAATTTTTGTTCAAACGATAAGTTTCCGAATTTGTTTTCTTCCGGTTGTATCGGCAATGAAAAAGGTTTTGCTTCGCCGAAAAGTCTGGTGATGCCTTCGGCGGCTTCTGTGCCGTCGCCTTTATAATGCGGATAGCGTTCTTTATTTTCCGACATTAGCTTGTCGGTTGCGCTTGGATAAGCGGCGCGCCTTATCAATTCGGCAAGCAGTTCAACAAATTCTTTTTTCTCGAAACGATTGTTTGTTTCGAGATAAGCGAAAACTTCGCGCGCGAATCGGTCATCAATCGCAACCAATTCGAGCGTTCCGCCGCCGGTTTCAATAATTGAATGAGAATTTTCTTCATCACCGGCGGCGCGAAGTTCGCGCGCGCCCGCAAATTCATCTAAAAATCGTTGATACTCAAATTCGCCGCCGTGTTTATCGTTGGTTTGTTGCTTTGCCATTTCGTTTTCAACCTTATTTCAAAGTAATTTTGTTCGCCGCATCGCGCTTCTTTTGGTCAATCACGCGGGCGTAGATTTGCGTCGTCTGGACGTTCTTATGTCCGAGTAGCTTGGAAACGGTGTAAAGGTCGCTTCCGAGCGTTAGTTGCGCCGTCGCGTAAGTGTGCCGGAAACTGTGGAAAGTGATGTTTTTGTTAATGCCCGCGCGGACAAACCACAAACGCAGATGCCCGCATTGGTAGTATTTCAACGCCGGAAAAACCTTTTCGTCGGGCGCGCCTTCGTCGCCCAAAAGTTCGCGCGCTTCGTCGCCAATCGGCAAGGTTTCCGCGCCTTCGGTTTTTTTCTGAATGAAACGAATGTAAGAGCCGCCGCCCGCTTTGCTGTGTTCGACTTCGCGCCAAGTCAATTTGAAAATATCAGACCAACGCAAGCCGGTTAAGGCGGAAAACAAAGCGGCGCGTCGTAAATCTTCGTATTCGGGAAACGGCGTTGCCGCCAACAATTGCAATTCTTCAATCGTTAAAAACTCGCGTTGCGTTTCCGGCGGCTGAATGCTTTTGACCTTCCGGCAAGGATTTTCGGGAAACAACTTTTCTTCGGCGGCTTGGCGGCAAACGATTTGAAATTTAGTGAAATAACTCGCGCAGGAATTTCGGCTTAATTTCGATTCGGTCAACAAATAATCTTTGAACCGGCGGCAAAAATCTTCGTTCACTTGCGCGAACGTGCAAGCGTTTTTAACGAACTTTTCGAGATGCTTCAAAGCCGAATGCCAATTATCGAAATTGCTTTTTGAACCGGATTTTTTGCTGTCGGCAATTTGGCGGAAGTAAGCCAAAAAGTCTTTATCCTTTTGCCGCCGCGCCGAAGATAGAAAGCCGTAATTCTCGTTTTTAATGTCAATCATTCGTTGCGCGCGGATAGCTTCGCCCAAAAGCCGCATTTCCTTGTTATGGTCTTTTTCCGATTGGTTGGCGGGGCGCGAATAAACATTCAATTTTAGATGTTCGCGGCGCGTCGGCTTGCCGGTTTCGGGATTGATAATCGGCGGATAAAAATCAAGATACAAGCCTTTTTTGCCGTGCAATAATTTCTTTTCTCGCAAGAAAACTTTAGACATTTTTCACCTCTGCCGTTTGTAAAAACAGTTTGTCAATGTCGGCGCGCTTAATGACAACGCGCCGTCCGAGCCGCGCAACCGGCAACCGTTCGTCTTTAATCGCCCGCGCAACCGTCCAACGGCTTACGCCCAACAATTTGGCGGCTTCAAAAATGTTCAGAAAATCTTTGCCCTGCAAAGCGATTGTCGGCGCAAGAATTATTTGCGCGGTTTCGGTTTCGCTCTGTGCAATCTTGCCGGTCTTTTGGCGCGCCTTGTATGCGCGTTTGGCGCAATTTTCGCCGCAAAACTTGGTAACGGTTGTTCGCGCGGTGAACTCATTACGGCAATGTTGGCAAATTCGAGTAATGCGAATGTTGGAACTCATTTATTTTTAGTCGAAGTTTGTTGATAGTTGTCTGTGTAGCGGCGTGTAGCATAATTTCGCCGTGCTTTGTATCTTGCAACTTCCGCTATTAACAAAATACAACGAAGATACAAGAATGTCCAAAACAAATAGAAATATCCGTAAGAAAGATTACGGTTAAAGACAGAGTAATGCTTTATTTTGCTGTGTTTCTTTTGATTCCGCTTTGGTTGGTTAGAAGTGTTTAGGTAGGATTACTTTCCGATACAAAAAGTCGAAAAAATTCGCGTCAGCATATCTTCTGTTGAAGTTTCTCCGGTTATTTGACCGAGAAAACGCAGAGCATTATGCAAGCCGATAAGCACGATTTCTTCGCTAAATTTCTGTTCGAGCAAAATTATCGAATTTTCGGTTTCACTTTTTGCTCTTAACAACAAATCGTTGTGCCGGGCATCTGAGACGAGAAAGCCCGTGTTTCCCATTGCTTGTGAGGAAAAAGGTTCAATAATCGCCTTTTGTAATTTATCCAGACCTTCGCCTGTTTTAGCGGAAACACGCAGAATCAAGGATTTAATCTCGTCAAAATTTTGAACTGAATTTCCGACTAAATCAATTTTGTTAATTACCGTCAGGTGCGGCAAATCTTCGATTTGCGACAATATTTCCCGGTCTTCGGTAGTCAAATTTTCTGAGCCGTCGAGAAGCGCGACTACCAAATCCGCATCAGCCATCGCCCGTTTTGAACGCTCAACGCCGATGCTTTCTACCGTGTCGGAAGTCTCTCGAAGTCCAGCCGTATCAATCAAAGAAATCGGTATGTTGTCAATAGTGAATTTTTCGTGTAATTGGTCGCGGGTCGTTCCAGCGATCTCGGTTACGATTGCTCTGTCAGTTCCAAGTAAGGCGTTGAAAACGCTCGACTTCCCGACGTTCGGACGACCGACGAGCGCGACTTTTAAACCTTCGCGCAGAAATTTGCCGGCTTGAAACGTCGAAGCCATTTTGCCGATTTTTTCAGCGATTGTTTGCAGCTTGTTTTTAATAGTTTCGGATTGTAAATCGGGCAAATCGTCTTCCACAAATTCGAGCGACGATTCCAAAACGACGATAACGTCGAGCAATTCGTCCTTTAAAGGTTGAAGTTGGTTGGAAAGTTCGCCGCGCATTTGGCGAATTGATTGCCGGGCGGCGGCGGCGGTTTGTGCATCAATCAAATCGCGGATTGCTTCGGCTTGCGACAAATTTATTCGTCCATTGGCAAGCGCACGAAGCGAAAATTCACCCGCTTCTGCCATCCGCGCATCGAATTTCAGACAAAAATCTATAATTTGGCGCAGAATGACCGGCGAGCCGTGGCAGCTAATTTCGATTACGTCTTCGCCTGTAAATGACTGAGGGGCTTTGAAATAGGTGATTATCGCTTCGTCTAAAACTTCGTCGGTTTCAAGATCGTAGATTTTTTGTAGAGTGGAAAAACGCGGTTTCGGGTTGAAATTTTCGTTGCAAGTGAGTTCTCCGACGATTTTGATTGCCGAATCGCCGCTCAAGCGAATCACCCCTATTCCGCTTCGTCCGAGCGGCGTGGCTAGTGCGACGATTGTATTCTGCATAGTTTCAGGTTTCAGGTTTCAGGAAACCAACTTGAATCTTGAAACCCGAACTTATTTGAGCCGGACTTGAAGCCGTCTGTCCCGTCCCGCGCCGACCGATTCGGTAATTAAATCGCTTTCTTCCTGCAAAGTTAAATGGATGATGCGGCGTTCGGTCGAATTTAAAACGCCGAATGTAAAAGACAAACCGTTTTTGCGAACATTTTGCGCGGCAAAACGCGCCATCGCTTGTAATTCGGATTTGCGCGTTTGACGAAAACCGTCCGCGTCGCAGATAAAACGCTGTGTTCTGTCGAGTTCCCGACCGTAAATCTGAAACAGCAAAGTCTCGAATGCGTCGAGCATTTCGCCGTTTTCATTCAGCAAAAAAGGCGCGTCATTGCCGCTCAAATTCAACAGACAGCCCTCGTCCGTTGTCTCCGAGGAAACGCTCAAATCAAAGCGTAAATCCGTTAAAATATCGGTTAAAAAAGTTTCGGCTTTTTGACAAGTTTCATTCATAACAAAGTTTAAAAGTGGAAAAGTTTAAAGGGAAAAAGTCTAGCTCGATAAGTGCGTAAATCTTTTTCACATTTTCACTTTTTCACCTTTCATCTTTCAGGACGTTGAAAGTTTCGGATTTATTTTTTTCGCGTTCTTCGGAACGCTCTGCACGATTTCGGTCGTTGGCGGCTCGTTCGATTTGTTCATACGATTAATAATTACTTGCTGAACGAAACTGACGATGTTGCCGAAAAACCAATAAAGGAGCAGTCCGGCGGGTGCGCTCCACATAATCCAAAGCATCATCACCGGCATCAAATACATCATCAATTTTTGCTGCATTTGCTGTTCGGGCGTGGCGGCGGCGGCTTGCGGCGTAAATTTCATCGAAAGAATCATCGAAAGCGCGAAACCGAATTCGAGAAAGTGATACGGATCGCCCGCAGACAAATCGGGCAGCCACAAAAACGATGCTTGACGAAAACCGATTGAAACCGTAACCGCAGTGTATAGCGCAATTAAAAGAGGGAATTGGAGAAGCATCGGCAGACAACCACCGACCGGAAGCGCGTCTTTTGTCATCTTCAACTGCTCCATTTGAAGCTCGCGCATTCGTGGATCGTCCGCCGGAATACCTTTCTTCTGCATTTCCTTTAATCTGTCCTGCAAATCCTTCATTTTCGGAGCATTGCCCGAAGCCTTTTTGAAAGATTTCGATTGATACCAGCGCATCGGAAAGAGCAGCGAGTAAAAGAAAAACGTGAAAATAATAATTGATAAACCGTAACTGCCCGTAAATGTATTGAGAAAGGTTAAAGCGTAAATAATCGGTATCGCAATGCGTTTGAAAATCGGTCTGAACCAAGTCCAATTACTAAAATTTATAAAATCGTTTATCTCGATTGGTCTGCCCACCGAATCGCTTAAAGTCTGGTTGTAATCGCTGAGAATAAAATAATCTTTTGTGCCGGCGTAAATTTTATTGGTCGAACCGTCCGCCGTAATCGGAACGTAAGCGGTTAAAAGATGTCTGGTTTCTTTCAAAGTCGGGCGGCGCGTAATCCAGCTAATAATGCCGTCGTAAAACGGCTGCGTTTCGACTTCGTATTTTGAAGCGTGCAATTCCAAACCGCTCGCTTTCTGCGCCGGAATCGCCGCCATCGCAAAATATGCGTCGCCCACGCCCGCCCAATCAATATTGCCGTTGACGGCAAGCTGTCCTTCATCTTTTCCGCTCGGAATAAGCGAGGCGGCGGCGTGGCGTTCCGTTCCGCCGTTGTCGGCAGCGACGGCTTCCGGTTCGATATGATAATAATTGTGGTGATTTATTCCGTGGTCGCCGATGCTCGCTCCGATGAGAAGTTTCGTGTTCGGAACGGTTTGACCGTTTTTGGTCAATTTAATCCGCAAATCCGTTACGTAACTGTCGGCGTAGAAAACAAAAGTTTTAGTAACTTCCAGATTATTCGCTTCGTCCCGCAAAACATATTCGATTTGTTTCGTTTGACCTGCGCCGAGTTCTACGTTTTCTTCGCCGTCGGAAACTTGATAGTTACGGTCATTAACAAAATTGTCTATATTTTGGTCGCCCGTCGCCAAACGAAAGGGAATTTCACGCGGATTGTGATTTAACGCTTCGGACGAAATAAGTTCGAGCGGTTTCTCATTCGCTTCGGTCGAACCGTCGGCATACAGAAGTTTTTCACCTCTCGGAGATTTGTTTTTTAACAAAATCCAACTCGTCGCCAACGCGCCTTTTGAATCGAGTTTGACTTGATAAAGCGGCGTTTTAATCGTAATTTGCTTGTTCGGCGTGTTGTCGGGCGTGGTTGTCGCCGCGACGTTTTGCGGCTGCGGCGTTTGATTTTGAACTGTCTCCGGCGTAGGCATTGCCGTTACGACGGGCTGCGCTGTATTCGTGTTGACTTGCTCGGTCTTTTTCACCGGCGGAAATAAATACGTCCAACCGAGAAGCACCGCCATCGAAAGCAGCGCGGCAAGAAGAAATCGAGACTGCGTTGATTGTTTGTTATCTGCCATTTTTATATTTGGGATTTGGGATTTGGGATTGCTGATTTTGAAAACAGTTTAGCTCTTAAAATGCTTTCAAAATCAGCAATCCCAAATCCCAAATCCGCAATCACTTCACCGGATCGAAGCCGCCTTTGGAAAAAGGTTGACAGCGTAAAATACGTTTCACGCCGAGCCAAGTTCCGCGAAACGCGCCGTATTTTTCGACCGCCTGCCTCGCGTATTCCGAGCAAGTCGGCTCAAACCGGCACGAAGGCGGCAAAAAAGGCGAAAGAAACATTTTGTAAAGCCGCAAAAAATTTAAAACCAGATACTTCATTTTGCTTCTTTCGTGATGTTCTCTCCGCCCTTGTTCAATTCGCCGTGTTTGATTTTCGCCGCGATTTGCCGGAATTCCTGCAAAGGCTTTTCGAGTTTAGCTTTTAATAAACTTCGACGCGCGTTCAAAACCCAATCGAATTTCGCATCGAGTTCGTCGAGTTCCGCTTTGCTCAAACGAAACGCTTCCCGAAGCAGGCGTTTCGCGCGATTTCGCTCGACCGCATTTCCGACCGCTTTTTTAGAAGCCGTAATTCCGAGTCTTTGAAAAACAGTCGCCGACGGCGCAATAAAAACCGTCATAAAACGCCCTTCAAAACGCCTGCCTTCCGCATAAACGCGGCGAAACTCCGCCGGTTTCCGCAAACGATTAGCCTTCGGAAGTCGAAAGTTTAATAATGTTTCACCGTTAATACTTTGCGACCTTTGGCGCGGCGGCGTTTCAAAACAGCGCGTCCGTTCTTGGTCGCCATTCTCGCGCGAAAGCCGTGTTTCTTCGCCCGACGACGGTTGTTTGGTTGAAATGTTCTCTTTGGCATAAATGTTCATCTCCTCACGATAAAGTGAAAACTTAGAGTTTAAGCGTTGCGGGCGATTATGTCAAAGAAGTTTCACTATTCGCCCGACAATTTCAATTTTTCCTTCGACGATTTTCTTCAAAGCCTCGACATAAAGCGCGTGTTCGCATTCTAAAATTCGCGCCGCCAGAGTTTCCCCCGTGTCGCCGCTTAAAACTTCAACTGCCTTCTGCAAAATAATCGTGCCGTGGTCTAACGCTTCGTCAACAAAATGCACGGTGCAGCCAGAAATTTTCACGCCGTAATCAATCGCCTGCCCCTGCGCGTCCAGACCTTTGAAACTCGGCAGCAAACTCGGATGAATGTTGATTATCCGATTCGGAAAAGCGCGAACGAATTCCTTCGACAAAAGCCGCATATAACCTGCCAGACAAACCAACTCGACATCGCGCCTTTTCAACTCGTTAATAATTTCCGCGTCGTGTTCCTCGCGCGAACGCCCGTTTCGCGTGATGATAACCGTTTCAATTCCACGTCCTTTGGCTTTTAACAAGCCTTTCGCGCTCGTCTTATCGCTGATAACTACCACGACCTCGGAATCTGGAATCAAACCGCCTTGAACGGCTTCGACAATCGCCTGCATATTCGAGCCGCGCCCGGAAATTAAAATACCGATTTTCATCTGATTACGATTTCCTTATTTCCCATAACAACTCGCCCAATTTCAAAACATTCGCCGATATTATCTTTCAAAAATCCCTTATCTTCTTCCGCGCAAATGACAATCATTCCGATTCCCATATTGAACGTGCGGAACATTTCCGCGTCGGCGACGTTGCCGAGTTTTTGCATTGTGCCGAAAACGGGAAGTTCCGTCCAAGTGCCGCGTTTTATCTCGACGGAAACATTTTCGGGCAAAATGCGCGGAATGTTTTCGAGAAAGCCGCCGCCGGTGATGTGCGCCAAGCCTTTGATTTTGCCGGAATCCAATGAATTTTCCAAAGGTTTTAGAAAACTCGCGTGCGTTTCGAGCAACGCCGCGCCGACGGTTTCGCCTAATTCTTCGACAAATGAATCAACCGAAAAACCGCCGATTTCAAAAAATAATTTCCGCGCCAGCGAATAGCCGTTTGTCTGCAAACCGCTCGACGGCAAACCTAAAACAACGTCGCCCGCCGCGATTGTTTTGCCGTCAATCACTTTCGATTTATCAACTACGCCGACGATAAAACCTGCCAAATCATATTCGCCGTCTTTGTAGAAACCGGGCATTTCAGCCGTTTCGCCGCCAAGCAGAACGCATCTGTTTTCTTTGCACGCGGCGGAAATTCCTTCGACGACCGCGACGGTTGTTTCGGGGTTTAATTTCCCGCAGGCGAAATAATCGAGAAAAAACAGAGGTTTCGCGCCCTGAACCAAAATGTCGTTGACGCAGTGATTAACTAAATCCCGTCCGATTGTGTGGTGAATTCCGGTTTCAAATGCGATTTTCAGTTTCGTGCCAACGCCGTCCGCCGAAGCGACTAAAATCGGCTCTGCCATTTCGGGAAACGCGCCCGAAAACATTCCCCCGAAACTGCCGATTTCGGTTAAAGTTCGCTCGTTAAATGTCGCTTTAGCGTAATTTTTGATTTTATTGAGCGCGAGATTCGCGTTGTCAATCGAAACGCCCGCGTCCGAATATGAAATTGAATTTGACATAAATTTTGAAAGGGAAATTATAAACCGAGAAAGAATTTTTAGCCACGAATTAACACGAATTAACACGAAATTTTTTGGTTCTTTTCATGTTAATTCGTGTTGTTTCGTGGTTTAATTTTCTTATTTTCAAAAAAAGGATAAGCGTTCACGATGAAAACTCATTGACTTAGTTTGCGTGTCCGTTTAGCATTTTGTTGGAGAAAAATATGAGTTTTACATTGTTTGATTTGGGCGCGGAAAACTTCGAGTTTCGCGCCAACGCTTGGAATTGGAAGCCGACGCTGGAAATTATTAAAAGTTTCGACATCGTTGATGAAGGAAAACTGCGGCAGATGAGTTATAACGCGACGGGCGCGAAGTTTTCCGACGAAGAAGCGCACATCATCGGCGCGAAAATCCGCGACGAGATTTTGCCGAAGTTAGAGCCGAACAAACGAATTTTCGCCGATTTGTCCATTACGGACGCGCCCGACGACGGAACTTTTTTTAGAGATGATGACGAGCAATGGAAAAATTACAGCGCGAATTATGATTGGTTAAAGGAATTTTCTGAATTTTGTCTTAAATCGAAAGGATTTCAGGTTTTTTAATGGACGTTTTACATCAAGTTTGGCAGACTGTCGAGGAATTTTTTAGAAATCCGTATGTTCAGTTTGCGTCGCTCGTGCTGGTGGCAACATTTCACGGCTACGCGGGCGCGTGGCTTGCCGTGCGAATGCTTTTTCGTCCGCGTAATCCGATTAAAATTTTGGGTTTAACGATTTTTCCGCAAGGAATGATTCCGCGTCATCGGGAGCGTTTAGCGGAAGCTATCGGCAAAGCCGTCGGCGAAGAATTGGTTTCGCAGGAAACGATTGTCGAAGAACTTTTCGGCAAGGAATTTCTCAGAAAAAAGATTCAATCAATCGTTGATTTTTACACCGAAGATTTGATTTCTCAAAATTATCCGTCGCTCGTCGAAGCCTTGCCCGCTAACGTCCGCGAGCCGGTTTTGGACGCGATTTTTTCGATTCAGCTAAAAATTGCCGAACACATCGAAACGGTTTTGAAAGGCGAGGAAACGAGCGAAACGATTCGCGGATTCATTAACCGGCGCGTGGACGAGATGCTTTCGCGGCGCGTTTCCGAAACGATTGACGATGAAACTTTTCTCAAAATTATCGGTTTTCTCGAAAATCGGATTCGTTCCGCTATCAAAGAACCGGCGTTCGAGCGGAAAATCGAAGATTTCATCAGCCGCCGCGTTGACGATTTGGCGAATACACAAACGCCGCTCGGCGAAATGTTCACCGAAGATGCCGTCGCGCTTTTGAAGGAAAAAGCGAGCGGACAAATCGAGCCGGTCGTTCATCAATTAGCTGAAATCGCCACGGCGGAGCGCACGCGCAATCAAATTTCCGCGCTTATCAAACGCGAGGTTCACGATTATTATGAAAATCTGGCATTCTTCAAAAAGATTTTTGTTTCGAGAGATAATCTTTTGAAGGAAGTTGACGATTTGGTCAACGAAAGTCTGCCGAAGCGCGTCGAAGAAACTTTGCGCGGCGCGTTTTTTACCGAAGAAGCGAGAAATTTTCTCGACAAAACGATTGATAACACTCTGGCGCGTCCGATTCCCGAAATCATCGGCACAATCGCGCCCGAACAACTCGAACGGCTTAAATCGCAAATCTCGAAAAGCGTTTTTTCGCTTCTGCAAAGCGACGAAATGATAAATTCCGTGTCGGCTTATCTGACCGACACCTTACAAAAACTTCGCCCGCACAGGTTGGGCGCAATTCTGCAAACCGCGCACCCGGAAGCCGAAGAAAAACTCAAAAATATGCTGTCGAAAAGTTTGCTTGCCATTCTTAATCGCCAGGAAACCTCGCAAATTATCAACGGCGTTCTCGCCAACCAAATCGAAAGGCTTCTTTCAACGCCAATCGGCAAACTCTCCGACCACATTTCCGCAGAAAAAGTGCGCGAAACAGGGAAATCTCTGACCGAAACGATAATTTCAGCCGCGCGGGAAAAACTTCCCGAAGCGATTCGGGAATTCGACATCGGCAATGTCGTGCGTGAGAAAATCAACAATTATCCGGTCGAAAAACTCGAATCGCTCGTTCTTTCCGTCGCCAAAGAACATCTGCGAACAATCGAACTTTTCGGCGCGTTGTTCGGTTTAATCATCGGAATCGTGCAGGCGGCTCTTTCTTATTGGGCGTTTGCCAAATAAATTCGGAACTCAAATGGATTTTAGTTCGTTTGCTCTTATCGAAGGAATTTTCGCGGAGGAAAATAATAATGAAAAAATACGGTTTGCTAATTTTTGTATTTGCTTTGAGTGTCGGTTTGGCTTTTTCGACCAACTGCAGTTTCGGCGGTTTTAAAAATCTCGGCGGCGTTCAAGGTTCTGGAACGTCGAAAACGGAAACGAGAAATGTTTCAGGCTTTAGCAAAATTGACGCGGGCGGCGCGATGAACGTCGAGGTTTCCATTCAGAAAAATTTCAGCGTCGAAGTTCAAGCCGACGATAATTTGCTGGCGAATATCAAAACCGAAACGAGCGGCGACACTCTGAAAATTTACAGCGAAGATAGAATTTCGCCGAAAACGCGAATTAGCATAAAAATTTCGATGCCCGAAATAAAAGGTTTGGACGTTTCCGGCGCGTCGAGCGGCAATGTTTCAAACGTCAACGCGGATTCGCTCGAATTAAAAGCGAGCGGTGCATCGAAAATTAAAATTGACGGCACAGCAAAGGAATTAAACGCCGACGCGAGCGGCAATAGCACAATTGACGCGGAAAATTTGAAAGCCGAAGATGCCGACGTTGACGCGAGCGGCGCAAGCAGCGCGACAGTTTCGGCAAGCGGCGATTTAAAGGTTGAAGCGAGCGGCGCAAGCAAAATCGCTTACGTCGGCGAGCCGAAAAACATCAAGCAAAATTCTTCGGGCGCAAGTTCGGTCGTAAAAAAGTAAATCAGACAGAACTTTCTCAAAACTGGAAAAATTATCCATTATTCCGACAAAATAATGGATAATTAAAAATTGATAATTGACAATTTCCAACGCTTTCAAACTTTCGAGAAAGTCCGTTTAGAAAAAGGTGAAAAAACGGGAGATGAGAGTAGAAATTGATTTGTTTTTCTCGTTTCCCGCTTTTTAAGTTTCGACGGCTTTTGTTTTTATTCCGAGCATCTGATTTTCCGCGTCGAGTCCGACGACGTAGACATCTAATTGAACTTTTCCGATTTTATAAACATTCAAATCTCTCAAATTATTTTCCAATAATTCCTTTAAATACTCAAACTTTTCCGCCGTCTGCTTTTCTTCGTCGCCGAACCAATCCTGCATTTCCGTCAACGGCGCGAAAAATCCTACGAAATCTCTTTCTTCGACCTCTGAATCTGCCGGCTCGTTAATTTGCGTTAAAAGTTCTTCTTTGGTAGCCGTTTCGGTTTGCTTGCCGATAAAAGGCAAAACCTTCGCGTCGGTTTCGCTTATGTAATTTAATCCTTTTACGGCTTTTGTGATCCGCTCGGCTAGAACACTTTCCGGCGGTTTTGCGGTTTTCTCGTCGGAACTCGCTGCATTTGAAGATTCCGAATTTTTTTCCTCGTTATTTTCTTTTTTTTTTCCCTTTTTCATAAAATTTTCCGCTCCGAATAGTAAATAAATCAAGTCTAGCACAATCTCGAACGCTTCCAAATAGCTGTCAAAAAAAGACTTTATAGATTTCAAAAATTATTTTCAAAACCTGTGGATTTCTTCTTGCGTTTCCCGCTTTTTTCTGCTAATCTGTGAGCCGTTTTCAATTAAAAAATCTTTGTAAATTATTGAAAACATTATAGTTAAAGTTTTACGTGAGCGTTTAAGCAACTTTCCACAAACCTGTGGAAAACTTGTGGAAAACTTTTGAAAAAGAGAGTTGTAAAAAGCCAAAACTCGTCAAGTTATAAAGGTTTGTCAAAGGTATATTAAAAAATTTGACAGTTGTTTCAAAAAGTTTTCGGTAGAAGATTTTGCTTAAAAGTTTTTCTAACGATTTAACAAAAAGCGCGGAGAAAAATTATGGAGATTTCAACGGATAATAGAACGGAACGGAAAAATGTGTGGAACAATATTCTGCAGTCGGTAGAAAAGCGTTTAAACAAGCAGATTTTCGACGCTTGGTTTCGCCCGATTCAATTTGAAAGCTGCGACGAGCAAGACAAAATTCTGCGTCTTCGCGCCAGTCAAATCAATAAAGATTGGATTAACACGAATTATTCCGAAGTTATCGCGCAAACTTTAAAGGAATTAAATCTGCCTAATTATAGTTTAGATTGGGAAGTCGTTCCGTCAGAAATAAACGCTGAAGATTTCGCCGAAGACGACGATGCGGATTTTTTCTTTGAAAAACAAACGAAAAATTTTAATTCGCCGCCCACCAACGGATTTAATTTCGTCGAAAAATCGAAACCGGAAATCTCGATCAAAAGTACTTCGACAAATTTTGTTGACATCGAACCGATTGAAAATTCGCTCAACACGAAATACACATTTGAAAAATTCGTCGTCGGTTCGTGCAATCAATTCGCCCACGCCGCAGCTCTGGCGGTCGCCGAATCGCCGGGCAAAACTTACAATCCGATGTATATCTACGGCGGAGTCGGACTCGGCAAAACGCATCTGATGCATGCCGCCGGACACGCCATCAAAGAAAGAAACCGACATCTCCGCGTCGCGTATATTTCCGCAGAGAAATTTATGAACGAGCTAATCAACGCGATTCGCTACGACAAAACGCAGACTTTCCGCGACAAATATCGTTCGATAGATGTGCTTTTGATGGACGACGTGCAGTTTATGGCTGGAAAAGAGCGCACGCAGGAAGAGTTTTTCCACACTTTCAACGCGCTGCATAACGATCAAAAACAAATCGTTATCACTTCGGATTGTCCGCCGCGCGAAATTCCGACCTTAGAAGAACGTCTGCATTCGCGCTTTGAATGGGGATTGATTGCCGACATCGAACCGCCTGATTTGGAAACAAAGGTAGCGATTCTAAAACGTAAAGCCGATTTGGACGGCGTAAATCTGCCGGACGAGATCGCGTTTTTTATTGCCGGAAAAGTTAAAAGCAATATCCGCGAACTCGAAGGCTCGCTCGTGCGGCTCGTGGCGATTTCTTCTCTGAGAGGTTTACCGATTTCAAAAATGCTCGCGCAAGACGCGATGCGAAACATTATTGACAGCGAACAGCCCGCCGGTTTAACGATGGACAGAATCGCCAAAACCGTCGCGGCGCATTATAAAATGTCGGTTGACGAATTAAAGTCGAAAAACAATTCCAGACAAATCGCCGTGCCGCGTCAAGTGGCGATGTATCTGTGTAAAAGGTTGACGAAACACAGCTTTCCAGAAATCGGACGCGAATACGGAGGCAAACATCACACGACCGTTATGCACTCGGTTGATAAAATAGATTCGCTGATTAAGGAAGACAGAAATTTCCACAGGATTGTTAGCGAGCTTATAGATATTCTTTGCAGTTAGTTAGGAGTTTTTAGGTGGAAATTTAAGGACTTTTTTTCCACAGAAATTTAAAGCGGTTCGTTTAAATACTACAGCGTTTATTTATGTTTGAGCGAAAGTTTTCCACATTTCCACAGGCGAGCATTATTTTGTCCTGTGGAAATGTGAAATTATTGTATTTAAGTCAAAATTATTCACAGGAAACTTAGTTTTCCACTTTTTTTCCACAAGCCCTGTGGAAGAATAAGTTTATTAGTTTTAAATATTTAAGCCGCTTTTCCACATTTCCACAGGCACTACTACTACTACTAGAAATATATATAGTTTTTAAATTAATAGAGATAGTAAAAAGCGTGGCAAATTAGATATGTTATTTAAGGTATAATAAAGGAAATTTTCAGGAGAAAAAAATGGAATTTGTAATTAAACAAAATATATTAAAAGACGAACTCGGATTTGTTCAAGGCATCGTCGAAAAGAAAAGCACGATTCCCGTGCTTTCCAATATCTTGATTGAATCAGTCGGCGAAAATTCGATTCGGATTGTCGGGACAGATTTAGACGTAACGATTCGCTGCGACGCGGAAGCCGACATCAAAAAGCCGGGCGCGATGTGCATCCAAGCCAGAAAACTTTTCGACATCGTGCGGCTTCTCGACGGCGGAGACGTGCATTTCACTAAAGAAGAAAACGATTGGGTAAAGCTCAACTGCGGAAAATCGAATTTCCGTCTTGCCGGTGTGAGCCGCGATACTTTTCCCGAAGTTCCGAACTTTAAAAGCGCACCGATGAAATTACCCGCCGATATTTTCAATCACTTTATTCAAAACACCGCCTTTGCAATTACCAACGAGCAATCGCGTTTCACGCTTTCGGGCGCGAAATTTATGATTGAGGGTGGCACGGCGCGAATGGTTACGACCGACGGGCATCGGCTCGCCTTTATCGAAAAGAAATTAACTGACGACGCGGTGACGGAGACGATGGACGCGCTGATACCGAAAAAGGCTTTGATGGAACTCGTAAAAATTTCCCGCGATGCCAAAGGCGACGTAAGTTTCGGCGAAGACGCAAATCATATCTATTTTGAAGTTGACGGAAGATTGCTCATTACGCGCAAACTGTCCGGCACTTTTCCGAATTACGAAATGGTAATCCCGAAGGACAACGACAAAACCGCCATTTTCGACGCGGAAGAAATGAAAGCCGCAATTCGCCGCGTCAGTTTGATGGCGGATGAGCGAACCCGTTCGGTGCGTCTGACGATTCGCCCGAACGAAATCGAAATCGGAGCGCAATCGTCGGAAGAAGGCGAGGCAAACGAAAAAGTCTCCGCCGAATACGCGGGCGAAGAAGTGCAAGTCGGATTTAATTCGCAGTATCTCCAAGAATTTCTAAACGTCGTCGGCTCAGGCGAAACGACGGAAACGGCAAATGCGGAAGGCGAAAAAGAAACCGACGGCGAAACCGTGCGCGTCAAAGAAGCGGGAAATCGTTTGAAAATCGCCTTTGAATTTAAAGACGGCAACGCCCAAACGCAAATGAATATCGCGGGCGATAAGAATTACGATTACAAATATATCGTGATGCCTCTGCGGATATGATAAATATAATTCCGCCTAAATTTTTACGCCGAATCGTATTTATACTTGCGTAGTCAGACGGATTTAAATCGCTCTGTCCGCGAAAAACACAAAACAAGACTGAAATTTTTTCGTGTTGTTTTGTGTTTTTCGCGGACAGTCTTTTCTTTAACATAAAATTTTCCAAAAAAATACGACTTTTGAAATTCACTTGTAGATTTGCCGAACAGCCGGCTGACTCTCTACTCTGAAAAAAAAATTATCCGCCGATGACTTTTTTCGCTTCGATTTCTCGTTTATATAAGTAGGGAAAAATCCAGTCTAAAAAACTTGCGGGATATTAACCGGAGGAATATGAAAAAATTATTACAAAAAAGGAATTTTACAAAATGCGGTCTTGACAATATGTTTGCCGTTTTCGTAAATTCATATGTCGCCGTCCTTCAAACAAGCTAAAAACTAAACGATTTCCTTACCAATTTTAGCTGATGCTAAAAAGGATTATTAGTATTTCCTAATCTTCGGCTTCAGCCGATTTTTATACTTTAGATTCAAGTCCGTCCGCGATATACAGACGGCGATTATTAAAAGCAAAGGCTTTTGATTCGCTACCGAAAAAAGAAGCCGTGAGGAGAAATTTACTATGAAGAATAAAAGGAAAAGTTTTAGCTTATTTGCCGCCGCGCTTTTATGTGTCTTGCTGACGGCGATGTTGATTACCGGATTTTACAAGAAAAATTACCCGACCAAAGCCGAAAATTCCGATGTTTCGGGCTTGAACACTCCGAAAATCGAATCGGACGAGTTTGAAGGCGACGTTGAAAAACGCCGCGATTGGTTTATGAAACAGCGTTTATACGGTTTGGGAGAGATTCCCGTCGAGGCGCGAAAAAGGGCAAAAGAAACATCTGATTTGCTCGCGCCGCCGCTTCTCGAAAACTCTCCGCTTGTCAGTACGTGGTCGCTAATCGGTCCGCAGCCGACTCGTTCATTGATTGATACGTCAGCCTTCGGCGATTCGAGCGGACGCATTAATGCCATCGCCATTCATCCGAACACGCCAAATACGGTCTTGCTCGGCACGGCGACGGGCGGCGTCTGGCGTTCGACTAACGCGCTCGCCGATGTGAACGGCGCAACGCCGCCGGTTTTTACGCCCGTCAGCGACAGTCAGGTTGATTTAGCCGTCGGCTCGATTGCCTTCGCGCCGTCAGATCCGACCGTCGTCTACGCCGGAATGGGCGATATTGACAACAACTATCTCGGCACGGGAATTTTGAAATCTACCGATACGGGCGCAACTTGGGCGCGGGTTAACACGAACGGAATTCCGGCACGGGGAACGACTTCTCAAGTGGCGGTTTCATTAAATAATCCGAACACGGTTTTCGCCGCCCGCGCCGAGTTTTTTCAACCCAGTCGCGGAATGCAGGTTGATGGCGGATTTTATCGTTCGATTGACGGCGGCGTGAATTGGACGCAGACCTTTGCCGGCAATGTGACCAGTATCGCCCAACACCCGACCAACGCTAGTGTCATTTATATCTCGGTCGTCAACAGCCAGATTAGTCCTATGGCGAACGGCGTTTATATGTCAACTGACGGCGGACAAAGCTTTGCCGCGATCAATGGCGCGGTTAACTTTAGCAGTTATAGTGCTCTACTCGTTGCAACGACCGCCGCGAATCCGCAAAAGATTTTCGCTTACGGCGGCACAGAAGGAAATGTATTTGTATTGGGCGCGGTCAATGATGGAGTAAATCCGGTTGCGTGGACGGTGAATTCTCTGGCACTCAGCCAGATAGATTCGGGACAATTTACTTATAACATCTATCTCTCCGCTGATCCGTTCACGGACGGGCGGCTTTACGTTGGCTCACGCGATGTTTTTCGCATTACTTTGAACTCCGATAACACTTTTGCGAATGTTCAGGACTTGACGAACAGTTGGGCTTTTGACGGCACCAAGTGGGATTACACGCTGAACGGTGCGAAAGCTCACTCCGACCAGCAGAGTTTTTCCATCGCCGGAAATGCCAATTCCTTTTTTATCGGCAGCGACGGCGGCATCAATCGCTCGACTGACGGCGGCGCGAATTTCACTCAGGAATTGAATCGCACACTCGGTTTAACTCAGGCAGTCGGCGTAACCATTCACCCGATCAATTCGAATATCGCCTACATCGGGACGCAGGACAACGGAACAGAACGGCGCGAAACCGGAACGCAATGGAAAGAGTTCAGCAACGGCGACGGCGGTTACTCCGTGATCAATCCGCTCGATACAAGTATGGTTTTTACTTCGTATGTGCAGGGCAGTTTTTCTCGTTATTCGGCTAACGGAACAGTATATGAAGCACAGATAAACAGTAATTTCGCCGGAATGACAACTAATTTTTATCCGCCGCTGGTCGGTAACGGAACTGATTCGACGCTCTACTCGGGAGCGCAGACGCTCGCCGTTTGTACCAATTGCGCGACTTCCAGCGGGCAGGGAAACTGGATATTCCCCGCCGGTGCGTCCGATTTGACGCGCGGCGGAGGTGATATTATCAACGCGGTCGCCGTTCAGCGGGCGGCATTCACGAATACGCAGGCGGTTTACGTCGGCTCGAACACCGGCGCGTTTCAAGTCAGTCAAAACGGCGGTGCGGCTTTTACCAATCGGACGAGTGTTTTGGACAATGCCGTTAATGTCGTTAATCCCGGACGCACGATTACGAATATTAAAATTGATCCGGCAAATGCGGGAACGGCTTATATTACAGTATCGGGTTTCGGAACGATGCACGTTTTCAAATCAACGAATTTCGGCGCGAATATCGCTCCTCTTCCGTTTGTGATTGATATTCCCGTCAACGATTTTGTGATTGATCCGAAGACTGCGACGACCTTTTATATAGCGACGGACATCGGCGTTTACATCTCGACCGACAGCGGCGCGACGTGGAATCAATTTAACGCGGGCTTGCCGCCGGTGGTCGTTACCCGCTTCGACTCCGCGCCGGACGGTCGCATCGCCGCCTCTACTTACGGGCGCGGTGTTTACCTGCTGAACGCGCCGACTGCCGCTTCGGTTTCCGTCGGCGGGCGTGTGATGATTCCGACGGGAAGGGGACTGGCAAACGCAGTTGTTAAATTGACCAAACAAAGCGGCGAAACGCTGATGGCGCGGACAAACCCGTTCGGTTATTACCACTTTAAGGAAATCGAAGCCGGACAAACGATAATCCTTTCGGTTTCGTCCAAACGCTATCAATTTGCGCCGCGAGTCGTGTCGCTGACCGAAGCAATAGAAAATTTGGATTTTACCGCCCAGCAGCCTTGAGCAGGCGGCAGATTTCACATGCCTTATCGCGGATGGCGCTGATAAATCGGAAATTTGATTTCTTATCCGCGTTATCCGCTCGCATTTCGGGTCAAAATTTATCTTGATTTCCGGCGGTTTCGCGCAGCATCATCTGCGTCGTCAAAGCAAAAAGGCAATCGAAGTAATGATTGCCTTTTTGAATTTAATTTCAGAACATCGCCGGTAAGAATTGCGGTTCGGAATGGTCGAAAACTGCGTCGAGTTCTTTTTCGACGCTGCCGTGTCCGGCGGGAATTTGTTTGACGAGCGGGGCGAAGTTTTTGAAATCGTAAAGCTCGTTGTCGAGCAGGTGCGAGCCGGTTACGTTCGTCAGAGCCGTCATAATTGACGAGCGGACGTGTGGGATTTCTTTTTCTAATTCTTTGATTAAATTTTTCACCCGCGCACGTTTCAAATTCGGCTGCGAGCCGCATAAATTACAGGGAATTATCGGAAATGCTTTTTCCGCCGCGAATTTTGCGATGTCTTTTTCCTGACAATAGGCAAGCGGGCGAATTACGATGTTGCGTCGGTCGTCCGAGCGCAGAATCGGCGGCATCGCTTTTAATTGTCCGACGTAAAAAAGATTTAAGAGAAACGTCGCAATAATGTCGTCGGCGTGATGACCGAGCGCGATTTTCGTGCAATTTTCACGAACGGCGGTCGTATAAAGAATGCCGCGCCGCAGACGCGAGCAGACCGAGCAAAAAGTTTTGCCTTCGGGAACTAGACGCTGGACGACGGAATAAGTATCTTCTTCGACGATTTTATAATTAACGCCGAGTTCTTCGAGATAATCGGGCAAAATATGTTCGGGGAAATCCGGCTGCTTTTGGTCGAGATTGACCGCGAGAATTTCAAATTCGACCGGCGCACGCTTCTGCACGTCGAGCAGTAAATCGAGCATCGTATAACTGTCTTTGCCGCCAGACAGACAAACCATTACCTTATCGCCGTCTTCGATCATCGAAAAATCGCGGATGGCTTCGCCCATTTTTTTGAGCAGTTTCGTTTTCGTTTTCGTTTCTACAAACAATTTAATTAAAACCTCTCTCCTTTAAACAATGGCACGAAAAACGCCGAATGTGCAACGCTGACCTAAATCCGATTCTTGACTTTGCAGGCTAAACCGAAAATAATTCAATAAACCTTAAGGTCGAAAATCGTCATCAAAACGAGCGTAACCGCTTTCAAATTTACAAACAACAGCCAAATAAAAATATGAAGAAAATTACACTTTTGATAACTCTGATTTTTTCCTTTGCCGTTTTCGCCTTCGCTCAAAATCCGCCGGAGAAAAAAGATAAAGTCGTCGGCGAAGTTACTGTAACGGCGACGCAGGCGAATATTGACCCGAATTATCAGCAGTTGCGAAAGGCTTCGGAAACCCCGGACGCTTTTCGCGGCGCGTATCTGACGGTCAACAATCTCGTTTTAAAGCGCGACGCGGCGACCTTTACTTTGCAGAGCGGCGAGATTTATTTTCTCGCGCCAACCGACGGCAAAACGACCGGCGCGGTTTTCTTCGGCGACGGAGAAATCACACTTACGCCGCCGGTCGAAAGCGAAAAGCGAATGTTGAAATTCTTCGCCGACACATCGGATTTCAAAGAGCAATTTTCGCAGCTCGTTTTATTTTTCACCGACCAGACTTTTGAGGAAATTAAAGAATCGCCGAATGCCAAACTCGCCTCGAACGGTTCGCAGGCGGCGCGGGCGCGGGACGTTTTTCGCGGCAAGGAAGATTTGCTGCGCGACGAATTTCGCTATAATATGGCGACCAGAATTTTGATGGATAAATACGCCGCGCCGCGTCCCGGATTTTTCACCGCATTTATCGAAGGCAAAAAATACAGCAAACTGCTTTATCAAATTGACCCGCTCGGAATCGAAGAAGTTTCGCCCGAACAAGTCGCTCTCGTCAATTACAGCACCGAAAGCGGCGGCATCTGGACGGCATTTCATCTGGCGGACGAATACAAAAAAGGCACGGCGACGAGTTCGCGCGACCGCAGGCTTTTCGACATCTGGCATCACGAGATTGACACGACCGTGCGCGGCACGCGCCTGATAGGAACAGACAAAATAACGATGGCGGCGCGGGTTGCCGGACAGCGTGTTTTGCCGTTTAATCTTTTTCCATATTTGCGCGTCAAACGAGTTCTCAACGAAAAGGGCGAGGAGATGAATTTCATACAAGAAGACAAAAATAAAGACGGCGGCTTGGCGTTAATTCTTCCTGTTGCGCCGGAAGCCGGCAAAGCCTTTACGCTGAGTTTCGAGTATGAAGGCGACGGCGCGTTGCAGCAGGAAGGAAGCGGAAATTTTATTCTGATTCCGCGCGAAACGTGGTATCCGAATGTCGGCGGCACGCAGTTCGGCGACCGCGCGACTTTCGATTTGACGTTTCGTTATCCGAAAAAATATGTGCTGGTCGGCGTTGGCGAAATGGTCGAACCGGAAAAAACCGACGGCGATTTGAAAATCGCGCATTGGTCAACGAAAGATGTCGAGATGGCGGTTGCCGGATTTAATTACGGCGGTTTTATCAAAAAAGAAGTTGACGATCCGGTTACCGGCTACGATTTGGAAGTTTATGTGAACAAGGAACTGCCTTCGGAAATTAGAGAAGTTCGTCAAGCGACGCAAGAAGCCGAAGCTGCGGGAAACGCGACCGGAACGACGCTCGGCGCACTTAACACGGCGAGTATGGCGAATAATGTTTTGTTCCAAGCGCAAGCGGCGACGCGAATTTACGACAGCTATTTCGGGAAACTGCCGCACAAGCGCGTGGCGATGACGCAGCAGCCGGCGGGCTTTTTCGGGCAAGCGTGGGCGACTCTGATTTTTATGCCTTACACCGCTTTTTTCGACGATACGACGCGCGTTCAGCTTTACGGCATACGCGGCGGCACGAACGGTTTTTGGAAGGAAGTCGCGCCGCACGAAGTCGCGCATCAATGGTGGGGACACGCCGTCGGCTGGACGAGCTATCACGATCAATGGATGAGCGAAGGCTTTGCGGAATTTTCCGCGTCTTTATATATTCAGCAAGTCGAAGGAAACCTCAACAAATTCGTTGACTTTTGGGAAGAACAGCGCAGGCGAATCATCGAACCTTCGCCGCAGACCAAAGGCAAAAAGCCATACACCATCGGACCCGTAACCGAAGGTTATCGCCTAAACACGGCGCGAACCGGCGCGGTCGCGCAAAATCTGATTTATCCGAAGGGCGCGTATATTCTCCACATGCTCCGAATGATGATGTATGACCGCAAGGAAGGCGACAAGCCGTTTCAAGAAATGATGACCGATTTTATCAAATCGCATTACAACCAAGACGTTTCGACCGAAGATTTCAAACGCGCCGTCGAAAAACATATCACGCCGAAAATGGACGTTGATAAAAATAAACGAATGGATTGGTTTTTCAACCAGTGGGTTTATGGAACGGAAATTCCCGCCTACAAGCTCGAATACAGTTTGAATAATTCGGGCGGCAAAACCATTCTGAACGCAAAAATTACGCAGTCGGAAGTTTCCGATAATTTCGTTATGCTCGTTCCGCTTTACGCCGATTTCGGCAAAGGCTGGGTCGCGCTCGGTTCGGCGACGATTTCCGGCAACGGCACGCTCGATTTGGGAAATATCACTTTGCCGCAGACACCGAAACGAGTGGCGATTTGCGCTTTGAACGACGTGCTAGCAACGAAAATCGAGAATGTTGAAAAATGAGAAAATAATTGTCGAAAAATTTACCACGAAATAACCCGAAGAAACGCGAGAATCGAATCAAAATATTTCGTGTTTCTTCGGGTTACTTCGCGGTTAAAAGTTGTATTAAAACTTTTCTCTCGCGTCCGCCGTCAAACTCGCATAAATAAATTCCCTGCCAGCGACCCAAAAGCAATTTACCGTTTTCAAAAGGAATGGTAACGCTCGCGCCGACGAGCGACGATTTGATGTGCGCGTCGGAGTTATGCTCGAAATGTCGAAAGCCTTCATAAAACTGCGAAATCGTATTTTTCAGAAACAAAAGCATATCGCTTTTCACGTCCGGGTCGGCGTTTTCGTTGATCGTCAAACCGCACGTCGTATGCTGCGTGAACAGAACGCAAACGCCTTCCTTTATTTCAATTTCGCGCAGGAAATTTTCGACTTCCGAAGTGATTTCAACCATCTCTTCGCGGCGGTTTGATTTGACTGTGATTGTTTTCATAACAAAGTATCAATTTAGAATTTTATTTTTTCGTTACAATCACCGGCAAATTTTTCTCGGCGAACATTCGATTAAACGCCGCGATGTCTTCGGTTTTGATTCTTTCAAGCATCGCTAATTGCGCGTCAATCTTCCCCGTTATATCGTTATACACTTCAAAAGCCTGCGCGGTCGGCGCGTAATCCGCGCTGTCAACCGACGAAGCTAAAGCCGCGAGTTTATTATTTAATCGTATCGGAAAATTCAAAGCGTCCTGCCCGCTTTTGATTTTCGTCTGGTTTAATTCTTCCTCGACTGCCGTCATTTTTTTATTGATGTCGGCGGCTTTCTCGCGCAAATCTTTTTGTTCGGGTTTGAGCCGCGCGGACAAATCTTCGAGCTGTTTGCGTAAATCTTTGATTTCCAAAATCGCTTCGTGCGTCGCGCTCAATTTGTCGCGCGTCTTTAACAGAAAATCGAATTGCTTTTGAAATTCTTCCTGCGTCGTTGCGAGTCGCGGGTCGGCTTTGACCGTAAAATTTTCGGTCGAAATAGTTTTGCCGTCAACCGAAAACCGCACTTGATAAACGCCCGGCGCAACTCTCGGTCCGGCGAGACTTCCGCCCCACAGAATAAGTCCGGGAATCATCGTCGCGTTCGGATAGCGAAAATTCCAGACGAATTGATTCAAGCCGATTTCCGTCGGCAGATTCGGCTCGTCGCTGCCTCCTCGACGCTGCGGCGGCGCATCCGTCGGCGCGTTTTCGGGTTTCTCTTTGCCGTTATATTTGCGAATCAGTTTTCCGCTCGCGTCGAGAAATTCCAGAGAAATTTCCTTCGGCTTCGATTTCAAATAATAATTGACGACCGCGCCGTTCGGCGGATTCGCACCGAACGCGGCAGTTGCGGGAAGTTGAAATCCACCCGCGCCCGGCGTTCGATATGCGTCCTCCGGCTTGAACAAAAACGCATCGGCTTTCTGCGCGTCGGCGAGTTTGTATAAAATCGGCAGATTGTCCAAAACGTAAAAAGAACGTCCTTGCGTGGCGACGACCAAATCCATTTCGCGTTTGTGAATTGCCAAATCGGTAATCGGAACGACCGGCAAATTAAGGCGAAGCGACTGCCAATTTTCGCCGTCGTCTCTCGAATAATACATTCCCGTTTCCGTTCCGGCGTAAAGAAATCCGCGACGATTCGGGTCTTCGCGGACGACGCGCGTGAAAGCATCGTTCGCAATTCCAGAGACAATTTTTTTCCAAGATTTTCCGTAATCGGTCGTTTTGAAAAGATACGGTTTATAATCGTCGGTTTTGTATGCGGTTGCCGCGACGTAAGCCGCTCCAGCATCAAACGGCGAAGCCTCGATTGAATTTATTTGAATCCATTCGGGCATTCCTTTCGGCGTTACTTTGTCCCAATTTTTTCCGTTATCGCGCGTAACGTAGACGAGTCCGTCGTCGCTTCCCGTCCAGATTACGCCTTGCGTAACGGGCGATTCGGCGACGGTGAAAATCGTGTCGTAATACTCGACGCTCGTGTTGTCTTTTGAAATTTCGCCGCCCGTCGAAACTTGTTTCGATTTGTCGTTGCGGGTTAAATCCGGCGACATTGCTTGCCAAGTTTGACCTTCGTCTAAGGAACGGAACAAAACATTCGCTCCTGCGTAAAGCACGGCTTTGCCGTCGGTTTTATGCGGCGAAAATAAAATCGGGAAACTCCATTGAAAGCGATATTTCGCCGCGTCCGCGCCCGCGCCCATCGTGTTGTCGGGATAAACATTCACGTCGCGGAGTTGTTTTGCCTTGTAATCGTAGCGCGTCAAAAGCCCGTCGTAACTGCCCGCGAAAATAATGTCGGAATTGTCCGGGTGCGGCGCAATCCAGCCGGATTCGCCGCCGCCAACGTCATACCAATCTTTGTCGGTAATCGCAAAATCGGCGGTGCGCGAAGCGATTTTTATCGTCGAATTATCCTGCTGTGCGCCGTAGATGTGATACGGAAAATCATTATCTAAAATGACTCGGTAAAACTGCGCGGTCGGCTGGTCTTCTTCAGTCCAATTTTTCCCGCCGTCGGTCGAGACGTTTGCGCCGCCGTCGTTGCCTTCAATCATTCGCGCGTTGTCGTTCGGCGCAATCCACAAATCGTGATTGTCGCCGTGCGGCGTGCCGACGGTCGTAAAAGTTCTGCCGCCGTCAATAGATTTTTGAAACTGCACATTCAAAACATACACGGTGTCGGGCTGCTGCGTGTCGGCATAAACGCGCGTGTAATACCAAGGTCTTTGACGAATATTCGGATTGTCGGAAACCTTCTGCCAAGTGTCGCCTGCGTCGTCCGAACGATACAGCCCGCCGTCTTTCGCTTCGACGATTGCCCAAATTCTGTTCGAGTTTAGCGGCGAAACGGTGATTCCGATTTTGCCCAAAATGCCCGAAGGCAACCCTTTGTTTCCGGTAATTTCCGTCCAAGAATCGCCGCCGTCGGTTGATTTGAAAATTCCGCTGCCCGCGCCGCCCGATTCAAAGCCCCAGGGCGTGCGGCGGATTTGCCAGAACGTCGCGTAAATCGTGTTTGGATTCGTCGGGTCGAGAACGATGTCGTTCGCGCCCGTGTCGCTGTTGCGAAACAAAATTTTCTCCCAAGTCTTGCCGCCGTCTTTTGTTCTGAAAACGCCGCGCTCTTGATTGCTCGCCCAGAGATGACCGATTGCCGCGACATACGCGATGTCCGGGTTTTTCGGATTGACGCGAATACGACCGATTTGGCGCGTGTCGCCGAGTCCGACAAATTTCCAACTTTTGCCGCCGTCAACCGATTTATAAACGCCGTCGCCGTGCGAAACATTTCCCCGAAGAGTTTCCTCGCCCATTCCGACGTAAATAATGTTCGGGTCGGAAACGGACACATCAATCGCGCCGACCGAGCCGGTTTTGAAATACTCGTCCGAGACGGGAAACCAATTGATTCCGCCGTCGGTCGTTTTCCAAACTCCGCCGCCCGTCGCGCCAAAATAATAGACGTTCGGCTGCGTCGGAACTCCGACGACCGCGCCGACGCGCCCGCCGCGAAACGGTCCGATTTGACGATATTGAAAATTTTTAAGCGGATTATTCGGTTTCGGATTTGGTGTTGGCGAAGCCGTCGGTGTCGGTGAACTTTGCGGAGTCGGCGCAAATTTCGGCTTGGGAGTCGGGGTCGGCGTTTGCGCTCCCGAAGAAACGCTGAAAAAGAAAAGAAACGCGAGAGCCAAAACGATTTTGACTTTTCTTGCAGAAGAAAATTTAAGCATATTGAACTTTCTCTTTTTGAAAAATGAACTGAATTTACGTTTCAGTTTAATTTATAGTTTCGGAAAGTTCAATTAAACGACTGAGCGCAAGCGAGCCGCTTGCGCTCCAGTCAAATTTTTAAATAAAAAACGGCGCAAGCACGAGCGTAATCGTCGCCAGCAGTTTTATCAAAACGTGCAGCGATGGTCCCGCCGTGTCTTTAAACGGATCGCCGACCGTATCGCCGACGACCGCCGCTTTATGCGCCTCAGAACCTTTGCCGCCGTGCGTTCCCGATTCGATAAACTTTTTGGCGTTGTCCCACGCGCCGCCCGCGTTGTTCAAAAACAGAGCCATTAAGATTCCGACAATCGTCGCCACCATTAAAAATCCGGCGACGACTTCTGCGCCCGAAGCCGCGCTCGGATTGGTTTTGCCGCCCATTGATTGATAAAGAAATTTGAAGATAAGCCCGACGGCAATCGGCAGACCGACCGCCAAAATTCCCGGCAGAATCATCTGCCGCAGCGCGCCGCGCGTTACGATGTCAACCGTGCGCCCGTAATTCGGTTTCGACGTTCCGGCTAAAATGCCGGGGTCGTTGCGAAATTGGTCGCGCACGTCTTCGATAACGATTTGCGCTGCTTTTCCGACCGCGCGAATCGCTAATGATGCGAACAAAAAGACGAGCATCGCGCCGAGCAATCCACCGACGAAAACCAAAGGATTTGCCAGATTGATGGCGGTCAAAGTCAAACCGTAATGACGAAGCTCGTCGAGATAAGCCGAGAACAGCAGAAACGCGGCGAGCGCGGCTGAACCGACGGCGTAACCTTTCGTCAAAGCCTTTGTCGTGTTGCCGACCGAATCGAGCTTGTCGGTTTTATCTCGAACCGAATCCGGCTGATTCGACATCTCGACGATTCCGCCCGCGTTATCCGTAATCGGTCCGAAGGTATCCATCGCCAAAACGTAGCCCGCTGTTCCGAGCATTCCCATCGTCGCTACGGCAGTTCCGAAAAGTCCCGCATCTTTCAAACCCGAATGTTCGCCGATGAAAAACGACGAAATCAAAGCGATTCCGATGACGATGACCGGCAGAGCGACGCATTCCAAACCGACGGCGATGCCGTTAATAATGTTTGTCGCCGGACCTGTCAAAGAAGCATCGGCGATTGATTTGACGGGGCGATATTCCGATTCGGTGTAGTATTGCGTGATAAACAAAAACGCGACCGACGTGGCGAGTCCGATCATTCCGCAAATCCAGAAATGCCACCACGCAGCCGGAGCTTTCGGCGAGTTCAGCAGAATATAACACGCGCCGCCGAAAATCGCCGCCGCGATTATCGCCGTTACGTAATAGCCGAAATTCAAGGCTTTCATCGGATTGTCGGTATCTTCGGACGAGCGCACGACCATCACGCCGATTATCGAAGCGATGATGCACAAGGCGGACACGACGAGCGGAAAAAGAATAATTCCGAGTTGCTGCGACGGCGAAAAAAGACTCGCGTTCGTTGCAAACAAAGATGAACCGAGAATCAACGCGCCGATGTTTTCAGCCGCCGTTGATTCAAACAAATCCGCGCCGCGACCGGCGCAGCCGCCGACGTTATCGCCGACAAGATCCGCGATCACCGCCGGATTTCGCGGGTCGTCTTCGGGAATTCCGGCTTCGACCTTGCCGACCAAATCCGCGCCGACATCCGCCGCTTTCGTGTAAATTCCACCGCCAAGCTGCGCGAACAAAGCGACGAACGACGCGCCGAAACCGAATCCGGCAATAAGCAGCGGAATCTGTCCGATGTTCATTTCAGGATTTAAGGCACGAATAATCACGAACAAAATTCCGATGCCCAAAAGACACATCGAAACGACGAACAAACCGGCGACCGCGCCGCCGCGCAGCGCGGTTTGTAGTGCGCTGTTTAAACTGCGCGTCGCGGCTGAAGCCGTGCGAATATTTGTTCTGATGGCGACCCACATTCCGATATAACCGGCAATCACGCTCGATGTCGCGCCCAATACAAACGACAAAACCGTCCAGCCCGCCAAAGACATCGGCGAAACCGGATCAGCCGAACTCGGCGCACGCAAAAATGCGTAAAGTACGAAAAGCAATGCGGCGACAAAGATTGCCATACCGCCGATAGTTTTATTCTGACGCGACAAAAACGCTTCCGCGCCTTCCTTGATGGCATTTGAAATAACTTGCATTTCAGGCGTGCCGGCATCGCGTTTCAAGACCCATTGAGCCAGAAAAATCGCAAACACAATCGCCAACGCGCTGATGATAAGAACCAACCAAAGTTCCACTTTTTATAATCCTCTCTCTTGTTAAAAATAATGAAGTTTCCAAAAAGGGCTATTATCGCTGATTTTATGGCGAACATTCAAATCGAGATTGTTCGATTGCGGAATTTTCTTGGCATCTCGTCTTTTATCGTGTTACATTAGGGAAAATTCTTGCTGAACTTTTGTTTCGTTTCCGTCCGCATTATTAACGCGGACGATTCGCTAAAAGCTATTTCAAAAATAGTTTCAAGCGTTCTGAGTTCCAACTTTAGTTGGCTAAACGCTAAGGAAAAGCCAACTAAAGTTGGAACTCAGAACATCACCGCCGATTTTTGAGAGAGCTTCTAATTATTTCAATGGAAGGTGAATTATGAAAAACTATAAATTTCAATCAACGCTAAAACTCGCAATCGTTTTCACGATTATTTTATTTCTGCAAACAATCGCCAACGCCGCCGCGGTAATTGACCGAACTTTCGGCGCGAACGGAACGGCGACGACAAATTTCGGACAATCGGCGCAAGCCAGCGCGATGGTCATTCAACCGGACGGCAAAATTATCGTCGTCGGTAAAGTTACGACGGGCGATACGGGCGACGATCCGGTTATCGTTCGCTACAATTCAAACGGAAGCCTCGATGCGAGTTTCGGCAATGGCGGAATCGTTCGCGCTCCGATTTCTCCGCTTAACGATTATTTTAACGCGGTCGCGCTTCAGCCGGACGGCAAAATCGTCGCCGTCGGCAGTACGCAGCCGTATCAAAGCGCAAGCGATTTTCTCGTCGTTCGCTACAACACGGACGGCAGTCTCGATTCATCTTTCGGCGCAAACGGCGTGGTTAAAATCAACCAATCAATCACCGATATTTTCAATGCGGTCGTCGTGCAGCCCGACGGCAAAATCGTCGCCGCCGGAACGACTTCGGAAAACAATTCCGAATTTGCGGCGATTCGCTTTAATTCAAACGGCACGCTCGACGGCAGTTTTGCCAACGGCGGATTGTTTTTCCTAAATTCAAGTCCCTATACGATTGATGAAACTTTCCGAGCCGTCGCGTTGTTTCCAAACGGGCGAATTCTATTCGGCGGAACTGCTTGGGATAACGGCGGCACGGATGCGTTAGTCCTGTTAGAGCCGAACGGCACATTTGCGCGAGACTTTGCTAACAACGGTGTCAGGCTCGAATTTTTAGGAGGTTCTGAAAGCTCAGGTTTAGATTTTGACCTAGCAATTTTGCCCGACGGAAAATTCTTAGCGGACAGCCGTTCCAGTCTTCGCCGTTATTTAGCCAACGGAACTATTGACCAAAGTTTCCGAACGCTATACGCGGGCGGCGGCAATTATATAACAAGTGCCGGAACTGATTTGGCAGTTCGCTCGGACGGTAGAATTATTGTTTTGAATCAACGAATTCAACCTTCATTATCTACGGTTGTTTATAACAATGACGGACGCGAGATAAATCGCGTTGGAAATTTGACGGGCGATGATGTCGCCATCCAAAGCGATAATAAGTTTGTGATTGTCAGTTCGTCGGGAAACAATTTTACCGTTACGCGCTTCGTTTCAATTACTTCGCCTGCGACTCGCATTGCTGATTTTGACTACGACGGAAAAACCGATTTTATCGTTTCGCGCTCAGGCGAAATCGCTTATGTTTTACGCAGCGCACAAGGCGTTACGAGTTACAGACTGAATCACGCCATCGGTGAAGGCGTTCGCGTCATTCCAGAAGATTATTATTCAAACGACCCGACTCAATTTCCGCTTTTCTATTGGCGAAGTTCAACGCAAAATTCTCCCGCATATTTTGACAGCGTAACCGAATATGGAAGTGCGACGACTTATCAATGGGGCTTGACGGGCGATATTCCCGTCGGTGGCGATTACGACGGCGAGACGCTAACGTCGCTTTCGCTTTTCCGCAAGTCAACCGAACTCGCGGTTTTCCGTCCGTCAAACGGCACTTGGTATATTTTCAACAGATTGACTAATACATCTTCCGCAATCCAATGGGGACAAAGCGGCGACAAACCCGTTCCGGCTGATTATGATTATGACGGCATCACGGACGTTGCGGTTTATCGCCCTTCGACCGGAACTTGGTGGATTCGGCGCAGTTCCGACGGCACGTATTTTTCGGTTCATTTCGGCGCGGCTTCCGATATTCCTCTGACCGGCGATTTCGATGGCGACGGGAAAGCGGATTTTGTCGTCTATCGTCCGTCAAGCGGCGTTTGGTATGAGCTTTTAACGACCGAAGGTTTTCGAGCCGTTCAGTTCGGACTTCCGACCGACATTCCCGTTCCGGGCGATTACGACGGCGACGGCAAACACGACATCGCCGTATTCCGGGACGGCATTTGGTATCTGCTGCAAAGCACCGAAGGATTCAAAGCGGTTCAATGGGGAACAAGCAGCGACTCGCCGATTTCGGTTCGCTACGACCAATAGACGATTCGGAACAGGAAGCGTTAGCGACTTACTTTTCGTCGCTAACGCTCCCTGTTCCGACCTTCCATAATGGCGATAAATTTTTTGAAATGATATTGCGCGTCGTGCGGACCGGGCGCGGCTTCGGGGTGATATTGAACGCTGAAAATCGGCAGTGTTTTATGCCGGATTCCCGCGACAGTTTCGTCGTTAAGATTGACGTGCGTTATTTCGACTTCGGCGGGCAAAGATTTTGCGTCAACCGCAAAACCGTGATTGTGCGCGGCAATTTCCACTTTGCCGGTTTGCAAATCTTTTATCGGCTGATTGCCGCCGCGATGTCCGAACAATAATTTGTAAGTTTCGCCGCCGAAAGTCTGCGCCAAAATTTGGTGTCCGAGACAAATTCCGAACATCGGAACTTTTGATTCGGCAAGTTTTTTGATTTCTTCAATCACCGTTTTCATCGCCGACGGGTCGCCGGGACCATTCGAGAGAAAAATTCCGTCGGGCTTTAATTTCAAAACCGCTTCGGCGGAAGTTTCCGCAGGCACAACCGTCAAGCGGCAATTCAAGTCGGCAAACTCGCGCAGGGAATTTGTCTTCACGCCGAAGTCGAAACAGACGACGTGAAATTTTGCGTCGCCTTTTGATTCGTATTCAAAAGATTCGCCCGTTGTAACCGCGCCGGCAAGTTCGCGGTTTTTCATTTCGGGCGAACTTAAAACTTTTTCCAGCAGAGATTTTTCATTTGTATCAACCGAAGAAATCGCCGCCCGCATCGCGCCTTTGCTGCGAATGTGCCGGACGAGTGCGCGTGTGTCAATGCGCTCGATGCCGACGATTTTGTTTTTCTTCAAATAAGAATCTAAGGTTTCCGTCGAACGCCAATTCGAGGCGACGCGGCTCGCTTCGCGCACGACGAAACCTTCGACCCAGAGTTTTCTGGATTCAACGTCCGCGTCGTTCACGCCGTAATTTCCGATGAGCGGATAGGTCATACAAACGATTTGTCCGGCGTAACTCGGATCGGTCAAAATCTCTTGATAGCCGGACATCGAAGTATTAAAAACCATCTCGCCGAACGATTCGCCGCTTGCTCCGAACGACGCGCCACGAAACGCGCGTCCGTCTTCGAGAACTAAAATCGCTTTTTTTGATTCGTTCATTCTTTATATTTTTCCGATGTGAACCTTTTCGTTCATTACAAAAAATTAAATCACGAATCGAGCAAAGAAAAAAGCGCGGGATTTTTAATTCCCCGCGCCTTTCGCTCGATTCTAAATATCTTTTCAATCGCCAACCCAAAATCAAATTAACTCTCGTCAATTCTGAATCTGAGTTTGCCCGTGTTTCGGTTATTAACGCCGATTCGCAGAAAATCTTCGTAGGCTTCGCGGTTCTCGGCGGTCATCTGCTCGATGCTCGCTCCGACCAGATAACGCGCCGTCGAAATATGCTCGCCGACTCGTTCGTATCTTTGTCCGACGATTTTCATCGAAACTTTTCCGTTCGGCAAATCGAGTTCGGCGTTCAAAATTTTGCCTTCGCCGACCAGATAATTTTCCTTGATGCGAATCGAGGCGACGGTAAAGGCGATTCCCGAACGGCTCAAATCCTTCGTCTCGCCCGTGATAAAAAGAAGATTCGGCGCGGCGGCGTGCAAATCGCCCGTTTTCCCGGATGGCACAAACGACAGTTTTATCGGAACGGCTCGATTATGCCGAATGGAGACGACGCGCGTAACCATTGATTTATTAAATTTCGCAATCAAATTTCGTAACATCTTTTTGAATTTCCGTTTGTCGGAACGATAAATTTGGATGGTTTAAAGATTTATAAACCTTTTTGCGAAAAATATCAATAGTTATTTTTACAAACTCAAATTTCAATTACATTTTGAGCGGCTGACCCTTTGTATCTTGACTTTTCAAAGCGGAAGTTTTTTTGCTGTCGGACTCGAATCCAAATGACAATTTTCCGGTTTTTCCATAAACGGCGGGCGTGGCGGTGGCGGCGTATTTTTTCTTGTCCGCCGAAAGTTGAATTTGATAATTGTAGCCGGTCGAATCAGCCGATAAAATGTCCTTCGGCAGAAAACCTTTTCCGATTAAAGCCTGCGCGTCAGCGTAAAGCCCGCCGTTCTGCATCGCGTAAATCATCTCGGCTTTATTGACGCGCTCAAGCATCGCTTTGGCTTCCTCGTGATGCGTTTTTATTCGCAAAGCGAAAAAGTAATTGCTGCCTTCCTTTTTCACTTCGCCTTCGGCTTTTTCATCAACCGTCAAAATCGTCCACGCGCCTTTTTCTTTTCGGAGATTTATCGTCTGTATTTTCAATTCGTCGGTTTCGTTGTCGGGAAGTTTGGCGGTTACGGTCGCATTGTCTTTTGAGATTATCTCGCCGTTAATTTCAATCTCTAAAGGAACTTGCGCGGCGAGCGGCTCGAAATCAACTTGCAAATCCTTTAATTCCGTGTCGGTCAAACCTGCAATCGCCGGACGCAAATTTGTCAAAAACAACGCTTCGCGGAATCGTTTTTCGCGCAGATTTTTATAAAAAACCCGCACCGTATCGGCGGGCGAATCGGGAGCGATTTTTATCGTCGTCGGCGCGGGCTGATTTTTTGTTTCAGCGACGACGACGGACGTTGGCAACTGATTCTTTTCATTTTCGACTTTCGATTTCGCGGATTCGACCGCGCAGCCGCTTATCAGCGAAATCGTAAAAATTACGACGAGAAGAAAATTAAATCGGAAAAATTTATTGGACATTTAGTTTTGCTCCGGGAATTTTATTGCAGATAGATATATCGAGAAATTAATTTGCGGAAACGCCGCAGCTATTCGCTTTTTACCGTTTGCTGTTCGCTATTAAACAAAGAAATTTTTCTGGAAAATTAGTGAACAGTTAATAATGAATAATGAACAGTTTTCGATGTCTCGCTTCCTGACTCGATTTATTCAATTTAAATTGTCAATACAGATAAAAAAGAAGTTTGTTTGCGGAAACGACGCGCCGAAAAAGAAAAACGCGCCATAAAAATTATAGCGCGTTTGGCGGGCAAAGGTAAAACAAAATTTTACTTTTCAAACACTTTTCTTGCCCGTTAAAAATAATTCGCGTCCGACGTAATATAAAATCAGCGCGAGAATCCAGAACGGCAGCATTCCGAGCCAATCGGCGTTTGCTCCGGCAAAAAGCGGATTGCTCGTTTTTGCCCACGCGCCGGATTTGTCCTGCAAGTTTCTTAAAAGCGGAACAACGGCGAAAATCGCCACCATAATTCCGGCAATCGCGCCGCCCGCGATATAGCCGGAGGCGAGCAAAACGCCGTTCGATTTGTCGGTTTCGGCGATGATTTGTTCTTCGGTTAAATTCTCTCTGGCGAGTTTGCGTTTCAGATATTTATCAACCGCCAGCCGCACTAAACCGCCGATGAAAATCGGCGAAGAAGTGGAAAGCGGCAAATATAACCCGACCGCAAAAGCGAGCGACGGAACGCCCGCGAGTTCCAAAACAACCGCAATCATCGCGCCGAGTATGACCAAACCCCAGGGCAATTGCTGGCTCAAAATTCCTTTGATAATATAGCTCATCAAAGTCGCCTTCGGCGCGTCATATCTGGTCAACTCTTTGCCGTTTTCGTCTTTTTTAATCACGCCGTTAATTCCCGGATCAACGAAATAAGCGGGTCTGCCCTGCGTGTCAACGAAGTATTTACCGACTTGTCCTTCATTCGGGTCGGTGTTTTGCCAGACGCGATATGTTGCAGTGTCAACGCCCGCATATTTGCCGCTTCCCACTTTTTCGGCTTGCAGTTGCCCGTTTTGACGGAAAAGTTTTTCTTCGGTTACGCGATAATTGGCAATCGGCGACGACGGCTCGATTTTCTGATAATAAGTTTCGTTGTTGTTCAGCAAAAGAAGCAGCGGACCTAAAACGAGAGCCGAACCGAGTGCGCCGATGAGAATCGCAATCTGCTGGCGGCACGGAGTCGAGCCGACGAGAAAGCCTGTTTTCAAATCCTGCGAAGTCGTGCCGCCGTTCGAGGCGGCGATGCAGACGATTCCGCCGATTGACAGAGCCGTTACGAAATACGGGTCGGGTTTTGTCCAGCCCAAAAGCAAAAAGACGAGACAGGTGAAAAGCAGAGTGGCGACGGTCATTCCCGAAATCGGATTCGAGGAAGAACCGACTTCGCCCGTCAAGCGCGACGAAACCGTAACGAATAAAAATCCTAAAATTACAATCAGCAGCGCACCCAAAAATGAAACAACCGGATTTGCAAAAACACTCAAGCCGAGTTGCGGAAAAAGCATAATCGCCGCGAGCAGAGCAAACACGCCGACGATGACCCATTTCATTGAAATATCCTGGTCGGTTCTCGGCAAAGCCGAGCCGTCAATTTCCGTTCCGCCGCCGCGCAAATCCGCCAGACCGCCTTTGAGTCCGTGCCAAATTGTCGGTAGACTGCGGGCGAGCGAAATCAATCCGCCCATCGCCACCGCGCCCGCGCCGATATACAAAACATACGCGCCGCGAAGTTCTCCGGGCGACATTTCGGCAATGGTTTTCGATAGTTCCGGCGCGAGCGGCGCGGTCAAATTCGACCCGAAAAATTTTATCATCGGAATCAAAACCATATACGACAAAACGCCGCCGCCCATCATAATTCCGGCGATATATGGTCCGATGATGTAACCGACACCGAGCAGCGCGGGATTGCTTTCGAGCGCAACCGAACCGCCGCGATAGGTGTCGCCGAATTGTTTTTCCGGTGTGTCCTTCCAGAACGAGAAAACCTGCATCAGCACGTTATACAAAAATCCAATGCCGAAACCAATGGAGATAATTTTTCCGCCCTGTAAAGCCGAATCGTCTTCCTTGATGATTTCGTCGGAATGTTCACGCGCCACCGCGCGGGATTCGGCGGACGCACCCGCCTTCAAAACTTCCGCGCAGGCAGTTCCTTCCGGGTATTTCAAAATTCCGTGCTGGTCTTTTATCAAAGCGCGGCGCAAGGGAATCATCATCAAAATTCCCAAAAGTCCGCCCAACACGCCGACCAGCATCACGCGCCAGAATTCCAAATCAAAACCGAGAATCAAAATCGCGGGCATCGTAACGCCCACGCCGAACGCGATTGATTCGCCGGCAGAACCGGCAGTTTGCACGACGTTGTTTTCGAGAATCGTCGCGTCGCGCACGCCGAATTTTGAAAGCAGTCGAAACAAGGTTATCGAAATAACGGCGACCGGAATCGAAGCCGAAACGGTCAATCCGGTTTTCAAAACCAGATAGAGCGACGACGCGCCGAAAACGATTCCGAGCAGCGTTCCGACAATCAAAGGAAACACCGAAAGTTCGCGCATATTGACGACCGAAGCCGGAATATACGGGCGAAATCTTGCCAGAAATGGATTATTAGTCATAAGCGAAAAAACGAAGCCTCCGAAATTTTTTGCTCGAACGGGAAGAGATGCGAATTTAATCTTGCGTTAATTTACATTGCATCGGCGTTTGAGGCAAGTTATTTTCGGAGAATTTTTCAACGCGGAGACACGGAGACGCAAAGGAAATTAAAATAAATTTTCGCTTTCGTGTTAAATTTGTTTCATTCCAAATTCGAGGTTGTTTCAAAATGACGATTAAAAAATTTCCGAAAATCTCCGCTTGCTTAAGTCTCGGCGTTTTGATTTTTCTTTTCGCTTTTGTCGTTTTCGCGCAAAAAATTCCCGCGCCATCGGATGTTTTAAGTTTCACGCCCGGCGATGACCGCAAACTCGCGTCGTGGAATCAGGTGGTTGATTATTTTCAAAAACTTTCAAAAGTGAGCGACCGCGTAAAGTTTGAAGAAATCGGCAAATCAACGCTCGGCAATCCGTTTGTTTATGCGACGATTTCCGCGCCTGCAAACTTAAAAAATCTCGAAAAATACAAACAGATAAACGCCAAACTCGCCGATCCGCGATTGATAAAAAGCAATGACAAAATCGCGCAGGATTTAATCAAACAAGGCAAAACGATTGTGCTGATAACCTGCGGAATTCACAGCACTGAAGTCGGTTCTTATTTGTCGTCAATGCTCATCGCCGACAAATTAGCGAACGCCAAAGACGCGGAAACATTAAAGATTTTGGACGATACGATAATTTTGCTCGTGCCTTCGCTTAATCCCGACGGCGTGGATATTGTCAAAAATTGGTATGACAAAACGCTCGGCACAAAGTTTGAAGGCACTTCGCCGCCGGATCTTTATCATAAGTACTTCGGACACGACGACAACCGCGATTGGTATGCGTTCACGCAAATCGAAACGCAGTTGACGGTTGATAAAATTCACAACGAATGGCATCCGCAAATCGTCCACGACATTCATCAGCAAGGCGCGTTCGGTTCAAGGCTTTTTTTGCCGCCGTATCTGCCGCCGGTCGAACCGAATGTGCCGAAAGAAATCGTTGAAGGCTACACCGAACTCGGCAATTACATAGCGAAGGATTTGCGCGAAAAAGGTTTCTCCGGCATCACGACCGATTCGACTTACGACGCTTGGACACCGGCGCGCGCATATTCTCATTATCACGGCGGCGTGCGGATTTTGTCGGAAACCGCGTCGTGCAATTTAGCTTCGCCGATCACGGTTAAATTCGACCAATTGCGCGGCGGTCTCGGCTACGACGCGAAAAAAGAATCGCCAAACTTTTCGCCCGTCTGGAAAGGCGGCGAATGGCATTTGCGCGACATCACCAACTATATGACGACCGCCGCGTTTTCCCTGCTCAAACACGCGGCGAACGATCGGGAAGAATGGCTTAAGCGATTTTACGCGATTGGCAAAGAAGCCGTCAGACCGCGAAAGAAAGGCGAGCCTTTAGCTTACGTTATTCAAGATAATGGCGACACAAGTGAAATTCAGGACATATTACAGAGAGCGGAGGTAGAATTTGAAAATGTATTGGAAGGAAAAGATATAGACGATGTGCATTGGGTTTTGTTGGTTAAAACGCGACAGCCTTATATAAGTTTTGCAAAAGCGATTTTTGAACGTCAACAATATCCTGATTTGAAAGACGAAAAAGGTTTTCCGATTCCGCCTTACGATGTAACGGCGCACAATATTTTACTGTTATCAAAACCTTACGACACGGAAGCAAAACCTATCTACCAAACCTTTCAACCTCCTAAAAACGTCGGCGCAGGTTATTACGATCACGGTGCTTGTAGAGAAACTAAAACCTACACTATTCCGATTTACCGTTCTTACATTCCTTCGATTGATGAAGGCTGGACTCGATTTGTTTTGACAGATAAAAATTGGAAAGATTATAAAAACGGTTGCAAAAAATTTGAAGTTACAGAATTAAAAAATGAAGCAATTCGACAAAACAATTTAGGTTATATTCCTTCCGAAAAGAATGCCCCGCCGCCGCTCAAAGGCGTTCCTTATCAAATTCCATACGGAACAATCATCTTCCCCGACCAATCGCCGAATCAAATCTTAAACGGTTTTCCGAAGGGCGCGATGCCCGACGAATACACGGGCGGAATCGGCGCGGACGGCGTGGCGAATTTGCGGAAATTTGTCGAAGCGGGTGGCACTTTGGTTTTTCTCAACCGCGCTTCGGATTTCGCCATCGAACAATTCAATCTGCCCGTCCGCGACGTTACCAAAAATTTACCGCACAA
>JBPCMK010000101.1:0-57788 GCA_051002375.1 Pyrinomonadaceae bacterium
CACCGTGCCGCTCGTTGCTGTCGGGTTAATGTTGCTGACGGTAATCGTGTATTGCGCGTTTCGCTGCCCCTGTTGGAAATTGCCCATGTGCGTCTTGGTAATAGTTAAATCTGGAAGGGGCGCGATGTTGAAAGGATTGGAAGTCGCGCTGGTCAAACCTACGCTGCTGGCGATGAGCGTGTAGCCGTTGCCCGGCTGGTTAATGGACAAATTCGAGAAGGTCGCCGTGCCGCCCGCGGCGGCGACGGTCGTCGTGCCGGAAAGCGTGCCGCCCGATGGATTATTGCCGATGGCAATGGTGACGTTGGCATTGGAGTTGGTCAAATTGCCTGCGGCATCCAGTATTTGCACTTGAACGGCGGGCATGATCGTCTGACCCGGAGGGGTGTTCGACGGTTGCACACTAAAGGCTAAATAGGTGGGAGTGCCGCCGCGCTGCACCTCGAACGCGCCGATGTCAGAACCGTCGCCGCCCGGCGCGTTCGGGATTGATGGATTATCAACGGGACGAGTGAAGCCGCGTTGGTCTGTGATGATTGGCTGTCCGGTTGCGGGATTGTTTGCCGCGCTGCCTTTGTCAATCGCTGGACTGCCCGCGAGCAACGCCATCGTCTGCGTCGTCCCGCCGTTGTATTGGAGCGGTCCGAGTCGGGGATCAATTGGCGCGGCGGGCGAGCCGACTTGATCGTTGTTGATGCCGTTGGTGAAGCCGATGGTGTAATTGGGATCGCTTATGCCGATTAGGTTATAGCCTTGCGAGTTAAATGCGCCGTCAGCATCTTGACCGACATTTCCGATGTTTCCGGCGATGATGCTGTTTTTGACGTTCGCCGTGTTGTTGTTGATAATGCCGCCGCCCTGTCCGGCGTTGTTACCGTTAAGGGTGCAGTTGGTGACATTCAATGTTCCGCTAAAGCCGTTGTAAATGCCGCCGCCGCTGTTGGGAGCAACATTACCGTAGATCGTGCTGTTGGTAACATTCAACACGCCGGAATTGTTAAAAATGCCGCCGCCGGAACCGCCATTGCCGGTGTTGCTATCATAGGTGGCAGAATTACTATTGATGGTGCTGCCCGTAATGTTCAATGTGCCTGTGGTGGAATTGTTTTGAACGCCGCCGCCATAGCCGAAAGTCGCTTTGTTGCCGGAGATAGTGCAATTGCTAATCGTTACCGTGCCGATACTGCTGTTAAGAATGCCGCCGCCGCCGGTGAGTCCAGTGCCGTCAGGAGCGTTACCATTGGCAATCGTCAAGCCGGAGAGCGTTACGTTTCCCGACGTGATATTGAAGACGCGCACGGCGTTGTTGCCGCTAATCGTCAATACGTTCGCGCCGGGTCCGTAAATCGTTAAGTGCTTGTTGACGGCAATCTCGCTCGCCAGCGTAATCGGACTCGTTACCATCGTCATATCGAAATCAATCGTGTCGCCCGCCGCCGCCGTCGCTATCGCCTGCCGCAGTGTGCAAGTCGCGCCCGGACAAGTTCCGCCAGCGTCTGCATTGCTGTGAACCGTGATGGTTGCCGTCGGTGCAAAAGTCTGTCCAAAAATTTGAACCGCGAAAAACACTGCACTGAAGAAAATTGTCGTTAAGAGAAAACTCATTTTATTTTTGAACATAATTTTTTACCTCATTTTTTATAGCCGCGTCGGGCTGCTATTTTTCTTTCCGACCCGAAAGCCGTAAAATTCTGATAAATCGGTTTAGGTGTCCTGAAAAACTTTGGAAAATGCGCGTTCTGCGATAGACTACCGGAGAACGATTTTCCATTTTTCCTGTGAGCAAAAGCGAAGCACTCTCGACGTTTGTCGAACCTGACGGGATTTCTACATTTTCAATTTGAGAAATCCGCCAGCTTTCTTTTTGCTCGATTCTGATTTGCAGTTGAAATTTTTTCATTGTTTGCGCCGTTTGCCTCTTGCCTTTCAGAGCCGAAACCGTTACTTTGGTTTCTCGATGGTTGAGACTATGAAGCAGCGCGGCGGAAAAGTGGTTAAGGCTCGGATAGTTCTCGGTTAGGTTTCGGTTAAATTGAGGTTAAGGCAAATGAACGACGATAAAAATTTGATTTACGAGTTTGATTCTTTCGAGCTTGACCCGACCGAACGCCGCTTGATGCACAAGGGAAAAATCATCGCATTGCCGCCAAAAGCCTTTGAAACATTGGTCGTGCTGGTAGAAAATAACGGGCATCTGGTTGACAAGGAAACTTTGCTCAACCGAGTTTGGGCGGATTCTTTTGTCGAGGAAGGAAATCTCAAAATCTGCGTTCACACGCTCCGCAAAGTTCTCGACGGCTCGAACTTTATCGAAACCGTTCCGAAAAAAGGCTATCGCTTTAACGCTCCCGTCAAATTAATTGAAAAAAAGGCAAGCGAATTTATCGTCGAAAAGCAAACTGCCACACGCATTACGATTGAAGCGACGGGAGCGGACGAGCCGGAAAGACGATTGACTGCCGCGCCGAATACTTTTGTCAAAACTTTTTCGCAAACTCAAATTCTTCTCGCCGCGCTCGCAACTTTAGTTTTGATTTTAACGGGAGCGTTTTACCTCAATTCAAATCGCCAAACTAAAAATCAAGCGGCGGCAAACCCGCTCGCCGATGTCAAAACGATGGCGGTTTTGCCTTTGAAATCTTTGAGCGTTCCACCGGGCGACCCGGAATTGCGCGTCGGAATGACTGATTCAATCATCACAAAACTAAGCGCGGTCAAACAGCTTGCCGTGCGCCCGACAAGCGCGACCGTTCACTATCTCGACAAGGATTACGACACGCTTGCAGTCGGGAAGGAATTAAAGGTTGATTCGGTTTTGGAAGGAAGCGTTCAAAAAGAAGGGCAAAAGCTAAAAATAAATTTGCAAATGGTCAGCGTCGCCGACGGCAAGATTTTGTGGGCGGACAGTTTTACAAATGATTTGTCGAATGTCCTGAGCGGACAAGATTCGGTGGCGAATCGCGTTGGACGACTGATGGCGTTGAATCTCGATTCGACCTCGCCAGAGAATGTCGCGCAAAGCACGCCGAATCCGAACGCTCAGGAACTTTATCTGAAAGGCATTTATGCGATAACGACTTCGACGCGAAAAATCGAAAACGTGATTCGAGCCAGAGATTTTTTTGAACAGGCGATTCGCCTTGACTCTAATTACGCTCCCGCTTATGCAAGTTTGGCGGCGACCTACGCGACGGCAGCCGCGCTCAATTTGCTTTCGCCCGGCGAGGCTTATCCGAAAGCTGAAAAAGCAGCGCGTCGTGCGCTCGAAATTGACCCGAATATGGCTCAGGCGCATTCCGAACTTGGAGATGTTGAAACAGATTATAATTGGAATTGGGCGGCGGGCGAGACTGAATTTAAACGCGCTCTCGAACTCAATCCGAATTCGTCGTCGGCGCACGGACATTACGCGGAATTTCTGGTTCGGATGGGACGAATTGACGAAGCCGAATATCACGGCGATTTGGCGCATCAACTCAACCCGACTTGGATAAACAACGAAGCCGTCAAAGCCTTGGGTTTATTTTACGCGCACCGTTTTGACGACAGCATCGCGCAGAGCAAAATGGTGCTGGAAAAAGACCCGAATGTCTATCTAGCGTATCTCTATCTCTCAATGGCACAAAGCGCGAAAGGCAACTACGCCGCCGCCGTCGAAGCGGACGAAAAAGCAAGCGCGATTACGGGCAGTGCGCCGCCGGACGTATTCGTTTTGGGAATTTCATACGCTCTGATGAAGGACGAAACCAAAACGAATGAAGTTTTGGCAAAGCTCGAAACAATGAGCCGCGAGCAATACGCCGACCCGTTTTATTTCGCCGTCATTTACGCTCTGCGCGGCGACAAAGATAAAGCCTTCGCCTGGTTGGAAAAATGCCGCGCGGAAAAATCATATTGGATAACGACGCTCAAAGTTTTTCCGTTTCTCGACGGCTTGCGCTCGGATGCGCGTTTTTCAGAGTTGCTGCAAAAAGTAAATCTCGACAACTGAAATCTCTAATCACCTGCCAAAAGTAAATCCTTTTTAGAAGTTTAATAACGAATTGTTTTCATCAAAAAAGCTGGAAAGCAAATGAAACTTTCCAGCTTTTTTGATTCGACAAAATTATCGCCTCCAATTTAAGGCGCAGCCACAAAATCGGCGTTTTCGATTTCTTCATTAACGCTGATAACTTGCGTCGGATTCTCGAATCGGTAACGCTTTGCCGAAACGCTCAAAATATATGTCGCGCCCGATTCGACATCTGCGAAATGGTAATAGCCGAAGGCATTTGTTATCGCAATCCGCGTCTCTCCGCTGGCATCGGTTAAAGACACTCGCACGTTTCGGATTCCACGACCGCCTGCTATTAAGACTCGCCCGCCGATTGAAACCGGCGCAGCCGTCGGCGCGTTGAGTCCGATGGCAAACGGCGAAAGCGAAGTCAATCCGGTCGTGCAGAGATTCGGATAAGTGTTCGATGAAGCCGTGCGATTGACCCACGCGCCCGATTCAAAATGATAAATTCTCAAGCTCGGAAACTGTGCGGTCGTGAATGAAGGAAGATTGAAACAAACCATCGGACTCGAATCAGGAACATCGGCGGCGATGTCAAAATCCAGACCCGTGTTTGTTCCCATCGGAAGCGCGGGAAACAAAGCCGGATCGAGCGGAATCTGCTGGACGGTGCGCTGCGCGGCGGTGGGAAACGTAACGGTCGCGCTGCCGATTGTCGCGGTGTTTGTCGCGGTCGTTGTTTGTTTGAGTTTTCCGGCAAGTCCGGCGTTGTAGATTGACGTGATTTCGGCTGGCGTCAAAGCGCGGTTGTAGATTGAAAGCTCATCAATCGCTCCGTTAAACTGGAAAATCACAGTTTGAGGAGGAGATAGAATCTCTCCGCCGATGGCTAACGGGTTAGTGTCAGTTTGAATGAGGCTGCCGAGGGTTGAGGTTTTGGAAGCATCCAAAACTCCGTTGATGTAAATCTGCATCGTCGTCCCGTCGTAGGTGGCGGCGACATGCGTATAAACATTTAACGGCACCAGACTCGTGCTGGTCAGCAAGTCAGAGTTCGTTCCATTGCCGATTTGAAAAGCGATTTGATTTCCGTTGAGCGCAAGCAAGTAAGGTTGTATCTGCGCCACCTGAGACGTATTGCCTTTTATCGCAATTATACTGAGAAAGGAGTATACCGCAGGATTTACCCACGCATCAATCGAGACGTTGGCGGGACGCAAAGACGGCGAATCGGGAACGATAACGGCACTTGCGGTATTGCCGTTAAACTTTAAGGCTTGTCCGACTTTGCCGACTGCAAAGGCGGTTTGACTGCCGAGTGCGCCGTTGTTGCCGTTGCCGGACAAATCTTTAGCATCGCCGTCGCCCGCGAACCACGCGACTTGACCGGAAGGTGAAACAGTCGCCGTCGGTTTGCATTTTCCGTTGATACCGGAAATGTCAATCGCTAGAATCTCCGACGCGGAAAGCGTTCGATTGTAAATTGAAAACTCGTCAACCGCGCCTGTAAAATTGCCGACACCATCGCCGATTTCTAATGGATTAGTATCAGTATTGTTGAGCGTCCCGATATTAGTGTTTACGGAAGCATCCAAAAAGCCGTTGATGTAGATTCGCATCGTTGCGCCGTCGTAAGTTGCGGCGACGTGCGTATAAGTATCCGGCGCAAGCGAACTCACGCTGTCCAAAGCGGTCGCCGTCGTTTCATTGCCGAGACGAAAATCGAGTTTGTATGTGTTCGGGGCTACCACGTTGAGAAAAAGCGAGTAAGGCTGTCCCGCCAGCGAACTTTGATTACCTTTGAACACAATCGTATCCAAGCTGCCGTTGGCAATTCCTGACGCGGGCTTTACCCATCCTTCAAGGGTGAGCGTCGTCGTAATATGCAAAGACGGCGAATCCGGTATTGTTACAAAACTTAGACCGTCGAATTGAAAGGCTTGTCCGACCACACCCGCCGTGTAAGTCGGAAAGTGACCTTGAATGCCGCCCAGTGTGCCGTTGTTGCGCGAGCGGATGTCGAGCGCGTTATTTTCCGCCGGATACCATGAAACAAGTCCGATTGGCGCGGGCGTGCAGGGAGAGAATGGCGCGGGCGCGTCCGTCTGTCCGAAAGTCTGCGCTGCTTGGAAAAACACTGCGCCGAAGAAAATTGCCGTCAAAAGAAAACTGAAATTTTTTCTATACATAATTTTTTACCTCTTTTTTCTCGATTGAAATTTAGATTGCGGCGCGGATGCAGATTCGGTTTTCACGTCAAGAGAATTTCAAGAAAATGCTTTTGCAATCGCCGGAAAATCACACCTTTTTGCCTTCACTCAATTAACGCGATAAGTCGGGCGGAAATGTGACACGAAGCGAAAAAGTTTCTTGGAGAAAATAAGTTTTCAGGATTGGTTGAAAAGCGAAACACGGATTCAAGCTGGTTTAGATTAGACTTGAATCCGTGTTTTTTCTAGGACTTCTCACTTTTTGCAGAAACACGCGCGAATTAATGGCGAAAGGCATGCTTCTTTCGGGCGCGTTTCCGCTTTTTTTCACGCGGCTGTGCCGCTAAACTCCTGCTCACTTTTGCAAGATGTTATTGTAGATAAGCCGCTGGGGCAGGCGCGTCGGTCGCCGCGCCGAAAGAAATTCCTGCAAACGAATTATCGCCGCTTCGCAGCACATACCAATTGCCCGCGCGGAAAACCGCCAAATCGGTTTTGCCATCGCCATCGTAATCGCCCGGCACCGGTCTATCGCCGTTTTGTCCGAATTGCGCGGCGACGAACGTGCCGTTTGAGCTATTCAAGCGATACCAAGTTCCATTTGCCGGGCGGAATACGGCGATGTCCGATTTGCTGTCGCCGTCATAATCGCCGACCGTCGGAACATCGCCGCTCGCGCCGAACGACACGCCGCGGAATGCGCCGTCGGAGCTTCGCAGATAATACCAAATGCCTGAGCGATAAACGCTAATGTCGGCTTTGCCGTCGCCGTCAAAATCCGCGATAAGCGGCACGTCGCCCGCTTGTCCGAAAGCGATGCCGACGAATTGATTATCGGAGCTTCGCAAGTAATACCAAGTTCCCGTTGACGGACGGAAAACCGCGATGTCGGCTCGCCCGTCGCCGTCGAAATCTGCAGGGCGCGGCAAATCGCCGGATGCGCCGAACGACACGCCGCGCAGTGAATTGTTCGAGCTTTGCAGAATATACCAAGTTCCGTCGCGGAAAACGGCGATGTCGGTTTTACCGTCCCCGTCGTAATCAGCCGGAACGATTTTATCGGAACTCAAACCGAATTGAACACCCGTAAAGCCGTTGGTTGATTGCTGCACATACCACGCGCCGTTTGACGGGCGAAAAACGCTTATATCGGAGATTCCATCGCCATCGAAATCGAACGATTTGAGCGAGAGGTTGTCGCGCGTCTGAAGTTCAAACGCGCCGATGTCAACATTCGCGCCCACTTGACGGCTCAATCCGCGCTGGTCGGTGGTAATAGCCAAATTGCCGTCGCCACATCCGTTCGCCGTCAAAACGCAGTTGTTACCGTTGTTAATTGCGGACGAGCCTGCGGGCAAAGCAAGAGTTTGAGTGCCGCCGCCGTAATAGCCGAGAAACCGGAGAAACGGATTCGTATTGAGAATATCCGTTCCCTGCCAATTTATCGCGTTGGAGCCGGGAACCGTGCCGATGAAGTTGGTGGTGCTGATCAAATTGTTGCCGTTTGAATAGAACCTGTCATTGTCGAAGTTTCCGGCATTGGTAACAAAAATATCGGATGGTGCGCCCTGCGCCGTGTTGCCGGAAATGATGGTGTTGCGAATATACGTTGCGGTCGCGTGCGGACCGTCATCATTGCAAATGCCGCCGCCGTTTCGGGTCAGTGCCGCGTTGCCGGAGATGGTCGAATTTGTAACCGTCAATGTTCCCCAGTAATTATAAATGCCGCCGCCGCTTCCAAAGCCGAAGCCCGATACGTTCGCTTGATTTGCGAAGATTGTCGAGTTAATCACCTGCGCCGTGCCGCTGCCGTTGTTGACAATGCCGCCGCCATAATTTAAATCGGTTTTGTTAAAGCTGACTGTCGAATTCATTACCGTTAACGTGCCGCTGTTCCAAATGCCGCCGCCGTCGCGCCCCGCCTCGCAATTGGTGATTGTCGAATTCGTGATTGTCAGGATGCCGTTTGTATTGGTAACACAGCCGCCGAAACCGTTGTAATTCGGGTCTGAGTTTCCGCCGCCGTTTCCGTTCAGCAGCGTGATACCGTTTAACGTCAAATTCGCGTTCGGTTTGGCAAGAAACAAGCGGCTTTTGAAAGCTCCTGGATTGTTGTTGCCGTCAATCAACAAACGGTTTGCGCCGGTCGGGTTGGTAACAATCAATTTGCCTGCCGTTGCAACGTCGTTTATTCCCAAATCGCTACTCACCAGACGAATTCGGCAAACGCCGTAAAAATTACAATTCGGGTCGCTTGCCAAAATGTTAAAGTTAATCGTGTCGTCGGCGGTCGTCGCGTTCGCCTGCGCCACCGCGTCGCGCAAACTTCCCGCGCCACTATCGTTCGTGTTTGTCACCGTATAAGTTGCCGCCGCACCCGTGATTGTCGAAAACAACAATGCACACGCCGCCAAACTCAATGCTGCAAAAACGCGGCAAAAACGGAAATTCTTGCAGATTAAATTGCTTGTAATTTTATCGAAATTCATAGTAGTTCTCCGTAAAAATAAAATTCTCTTGACCTTCACCAAACTAACGCGACAAATTGAGCGAAAATGTGACACGACCGGAAAAGTTTCTTGGAAAAAATAAATTTGTAGCGTAAAATCAATTCGGATTCACAAACGAAAATGAGCGATGAGCTTCAGCACGAGGTAACGCAGATTCTGCACGATTGGAGCGACGGCGACGGTGATGCTCCGGCGCGGCTGATGCCGTTCGTTTATGACCAACTGCGGCGGCAGGCGAGAAATTATCTGGCAAAAGAACGCGGTGAACACACCTTGCAGCCGACCGCGCTCGTTCACGAAGCGTATCTGAGATTGGTTGACCAGACGAGAGTTTCGTGGCAAAACCGCGCGCATTTTTACGGCATCGCGGCGAATATGATGCGCCGGATTTTAGTTGACCACGCCCGCGCTCACGCGACGGGAAAACGCGGCGGCGCGGTCATTCGGCTTTCGATTGACGACGTGCAGATTCCGCTCGAACAACGCGCGACGGATTTAATCGCGCTTGACGAAGCACTCGAAAAACTCGCCGAATTCGACGAACGCCGCAGCAAAATTATCGAGCTGCGTTTTTTCGGCGGTTTGAGCAACAACGAAATTGCCGAAGCCTTAAACGTCTCGCGCCGAACGGTTCTGCGCGATTGGAAAACGGCGCGGCTCTGGCTTTACCGCGAACTCGCGGAAAATAAATAGTCTGACAAAATAAAAGAATATTTTTAACCACAGATTTACACAGATGAACACGGATTTAAGACAGAATAAAACAAAGATTTTTATCAATGATTTTATCTTTTCTTATCTGAGTGTATCTGTGTAAATCTGTGGCTAAAAATTCTTATAAAATTAAGTCTTGAATTTTTGTCACTTTTTCCGCAAAATTCTCGCGTTAGTTAAATGATGAAATCAGAGGAATGGCAAAAAATTTCCGAACTGCTCGAAGCCGCACTTGATTTAGAACCTGTCGAGCGGCGAGAGTTCTGCGCTCGAATCGGCGCGAACTCACCCGATTTGCAGCGCGAAGTCGAATCTTTGCTCGCCTGCGAAAACGATGTCGAATTGTTTCTCGCGTCGCCGTCGGTCGCTTTTTCGACCGCTTTGTTTGTTGACGAAGACGCGCCCGACGCGCTGCTCGGACAGCAAATCGGCGCGTATCGCATCGAACGCGAAATCGGTTTCGGCGGAATGGGCGCGGTTTATTCGGCGACGCGCAACGACGGGAAATTCGAGCAAAAAGTCGCCGTCAAAATGCTCAAGCGCGAATTGAATACCGCCGCGATTCGCCGCCGATTTCAGCATGAACAGCAAATTCTCGCCGCGCTCGAACACGCGAATATCGCGCGTCTGCTCGACACCGGAACGACCGGCGACGGCATTCCGTATCTCGTGATGGAATATGTCGCAGGCGAACCGATCAACGATTTTTGTGAGCGCGAAAATCTCGGCTTGAACGAACGCCTGAAACTTTTTCGCACGGTTTGCGCGGCGGTTTCGTTCGCGCATCAAAATTTAATCGTTCATCGCGATTTGAAACCGTCGAACATTTTAGTTACCAGAGACGGCACACCGAAACTGCTCGATTTCGGCATCGCCAAACTTCTTTCCGCCGATTCGGAAAATTCAAACGCGCACACCGTTACAAATCTCGGCGCGATGACACCCGAATACGCTTCGCCCGAACAAATTCGCGGCGAGCAGGTAACGACCGCGACCGACGTTTACAGTTTGGGCGTAATTCTCTATGAACTGCTCACGACGCGCCGCCCGTTTGAATTGAAAACGCGAAACGTCAAGGAAATACTGCAAGCCGTCTGCGAAACCGAACCGACCGCGCCGAGCCGTTCGATTGCCGATAGCGGAATTCAAAGTTCGGAAACTGAAAACACCTTGCTTTTAAGCGAAAAAAAAACCGCCCGCGTAAAATATAAAACAAATCCGAAATCCACAATCCGAAATCAGAAATCGTTAAAGGGTGATTTGGATAACATCGTTTTAAAGGCACTCAAAAAGACGCGCCGCGCCGATATTCTTCAGTCGAGCAATTTAGTGAAGATATTCGCCGCCATCTCGCGGGCTTGCCGGTTACAGCGCGTCCCGACACTTTTTCATATCGCGCCGAAAAATTTATTGCCAGACACAAATTCGGCGTGCTTGCCGCCGCATTGATTCTGTTGACTTTGCTCGGCGGCGTTTCGGCAACCATCTGGCAGGCGCGACGTGCCAACCAACAAAAGCTAATCGCGCAGCAGCGTTTCGACGAAGCGAGAAGAGTGGCGAATTCGTTTTTGTTTGAAATTTATCCGCAAATTGAAAATTTAGAAGGCGCGACCGCCGCTAAAGAAACTTTGGTCAAACGCGCGCTCGAATATCTCGACAATCTCGCCGGGCAATCGGCGGACGACGCAGGCTTGCAGCGCGAACTCGCCGCCGCGTATGAAAAAGTCGGCGACGTTCAGGGAATGCCAGATCAGCCGAATCTAGGTGATTTAAAGGGCGCGTCCGACAGTTATCAAAAGGCGCAGAGTTTGCGCGAATCGCTCGCGGCAAATGATGCGGAAAACGCTGATTTGCGCGACGAATTAGCGACAAATTATGAACATCAGGGTTTCATTGTTTGGTGGCTTTCGGACACGCCGCAAGCCGTCGCGCTTTACGAAAAAGCTCTGCCTCTGCGCCGCGCTTTGGTTGCCGAAAATCCGCAGTCAATCGTTTATCGCAAAAATCTCGCCGGTTTGCTGGAATCTCGCGGCGATATTCCGGCGTGGAATAATAACGCCGAAGAAGCGATGAAATATTTCACGGAAGCGCGGACGATTTTTGAAAATCTCGCCGCTGAAAATCCGAATAACATCGCGTTTAAAGAAATGCTGGCACGTTCCTTCATTCGCATCGGAAATTCGCAAAAAGATTTGCAGGAATTTGACGAGGCGGAGAAAACTATTGAAAAATCTCAAAAAATCTTCGCGCCGCTCGCCTTTGCTAATCCGAATAATTACGATTTCCAGCGCGGTTTGTGGGAGGTCAAATTCAGGCAGTGCGAAGTTTTTCTAGCCAAGCCCGACGGCGAAAAAGCGCGGCAGATTTGTCTTGATTTGTTAAATACGGCGCAGAGTTTGAACGCAAAAGACAAGGACGCGCTGACGCAGCACGATTTGGCGAGCAGTTACGGTTACGCGGGCGAAGCGTTTTTGCTGACGCGCGAAACGCAAAAGGCGATTGACGAATTTCAAAATTCGCTCGCGCTCGATGAAAAACTCGCTGACGACGCGCCTGACGACGATGAAAACAAACGCTCCGTCGCTAATGCCGAAATGAACATCGGCAAAGCATATTTGCTGCTTGGAAAATTTGATGAGGCTCTCGCCAATCAGCAAAAAGCGCAGGCGATTCTCGAAGAAATTATTAACAATGATGCGGAAAATCCAGTTCCGCGCATTGATCTGGCAAACGTCTTTCGGCAATTCGGCGAGATTTATCTGAAGCAAAATAATTACTCTGAAGCAAGCGCGATGTTCAATCGTTCGCTCGAAATTCTGCAAAAACTCGACGCGGAAAATTCGCTGACCGCGAGCGACAAAAATACGCTCGTCGAGTTGCAGAACAAAATCGCTCAAGCCACGCGGCGGTAATTTTAGATATTGAGGTTCAGAGTAACGGCTTTAGCCGTGATAACCGTAACAGAATCACGGCTAAAGCCGTTACTCTAAACATTAAATCAGCGCACGCAGAAAAATTCCGATAACGATTATTGCCGCGCCGAAACAATTTCCGCTTTTCGGCGGATTTTCGGCTTGCGGCGAATTTTGATTTGCGACGGTTTCCATTTTCGTTTCGCTCGCCGTCGGCGCGGCGGCAATTTTGGTTTGCGTTCCTTTTCGCCTGACGTAATAAACGATGCCGCTGTAATCGTCGGTGAAGAGAAACGAGTTTGCGTCTAATTTCAAAATGCCGCACGGACGACCCAAGACGTTTCCGCCGACGAGAAATCCGTTGATGAAATCTTGATTTTTTTCGCCCTTGCGAACGATGACGATTTTGTAACCGTGTCCGATTCGCTTGTTGGTCGAGCCGTGAAGCGCGACGACAAAAGAATTTTTTATCGTCGCGTCCGAATCAGGTTCGTCGAAATAATCAAAGCCGAGCGCGGAAGCGTGTGCGGGAAAAAAAGCGTAAGGCGCGGGAACATTTTCACACGATTTCAAACGGCTGGTCGGTTTTTTCAAAGTGTTCGGTTTCGTCGTGTCGAAATAAATTTTGCCCATTGACGAATAACACGAAGCCCAGCCGTAATCCGCGCCGTCTTTGAGCGCGTAGAAAGTTTCATCGGGTTTTTCCAAACCCAAATGATCCGAACCTTGATTGGTGGCGAAAAAGTTTTTGCCGATCCACTTTAAATCAACCGCGTTTCGCAAGCCTTTGGCGTAAGTTCGCTGACTGCTTCCGTCAGGATTCATTTCCAAAACCGACGCGCGAACCGATTCTTTTTCGTCGCAGGCGTTGCAGCTCGAACCGATGGAAACATACATTTTGCCAGCCGGCGAAAACGCGATTGTTCTGGTCAAATGCCAGCCACCGTATTTATAGCTCAAACCGTAATCAGGAAAAGTCGCTAAAGTTTGCGGATTCGTGTCGGTCGGTTTCGTCTCCCCGCGCGTAAATTTACGGCGCGTCAGTTTGTCGGTTTCCGCCAGATAAAACCAATCTTGTCCGCTCGCGTCAGTGTAAAACTGCACGCTGTTCGGATTGCGAAGATTCGTCAAATACGGAATGACTTTGCCGAATTTTCCCGTCTCGGAATTCCAATCGTCGAGAATATAAACCGTTCCTTTTTTGTTGTCGCTTAAATCATACATATCGGTTACGAAGATGCGACCGTCGGGTGCTTTGGCGAAAAAACGCACGCGTTTTAATCCTTCCGCCGCCGGAATTATATCAAAATCGGCGGGCAGATTTAACTCGAAACTTTTGCCGTTTTTCAAATTGATTTTATGCGGCGCGAGCGCGTGTTGGGCGAGCGCGGAAACGGAAAAAATTAAAAGAAGCAAAATTGTTTTACTCATAACTGAATTTGAAAACCAACGTGAATTCGAGATAAGAAATGACAGCCGCAAAAAGGCGCAAAAAGCGCAAAAAGAAAATCCGAAAAATCTTTATTTGTGTCTTTTGCGCCTTTTTGCGGCTATTTCTTTCATAGTTTTACCTAACTCGAAATCAGTTTGAAAATTAGTATTCCGGGCTGTTCGATTTGCGCCGTTTATCATTGACGATTCTTTTTCTGACGCAATAAATCACGCCGCCGCGGTCGTCTGTAAAAAGAAACGAATTCGAGTCGAGCTTCATAACGTCGCACGGGCGACCGAATGTGTTGATGCCCTGCACGAATCCGGTGATAAAATCCTGCTGCCGTTTGCCGTCGTCTGAGACCGAAACGATTTTATAACCGCGTCCTAAATTTCTGTCGGTCGAGCCGTGAAGCGCGACGACAAAAGAATTTTTTAACAACTCGTCCGATGATTTCTTGTCGAAAAAATCAAATCCCAAAGCCGAACTGTGCGCGGGAAAATAAGCGTATGAAGTCGGCACAAAACTGCAGTCGGGAGGCGTTTTCTTTTTCGCGTATTTCGGGTCGAAGGTAACTGTGCCGTTTGTCTGAAAACAATCTGACCAGCCGTAATCCGCGCCTTCTTTCAGTTGAAACAAAGTATCGTCCGGCTTGTCGTCGCCGAGATGATCAACACCTTCGTTCGTCGCGTAAAGTTTATCGCCGATCCATTTCAGACCGACGGCGTTTTTAATATTGCGGACATAAACGCGCCGCTCACCGCCGTCCGGGTTCATTTCCAAAACTACGCCGCGAATATCTTTTTCCACTTTTTTCTCGGTGCAGAAATCGCAACTCGTTCCGATGGAAACGTAAAGTTTTCCCTTCGGCGAAAAAGCGAGCGTGCGCGTCATATGCCAACTGCCGTATTTGTAAGCCAAACCGTAATCGGGAAACGTGGCGAGCGTTTCAAACTGACTGTTCGGTTTCGTCTCGCCTTTGGTAAATCTCCGCCGCGTCAGTTTGTCGGTTTCCGCCAGATAAAACCAATCTTGTCCCTGTTTGTCCGTATAAAAAGCGACGCTGTTCGGATTGCGAAGATTCGTCATATACGGAATAATTTTGTCGAAATGTCCACGCTTTGCGTTCCAACCGTCGAGAATATAAACCGTTCCCTTTTTGTTGTCGCTCATATCGAACATATCGGTTACAAAGATGCGACCGTCGGGCGATTTAGCGAAAAAGCGAACGCGCCGCAAGCCTTCCGCTGCCGGAATTATTTCGTAGCTGGTGGGCAGATTCAAACTGAAATCCCTGCCGTCTTTGAGATGAATTTTTTGCGCGATGAGTTCGGTTTGCGCTTTTGTCGAAGCGGAGAAAACGAAAATCAAAAACAAAAATAAAATGCCGATGGAAGATGTTGATTTGTTAACTTTCATTTTTCTATTAAAGTCCTATTCCGCCATTTTTTCTTAAATTTTCCTTGTTTTTCCTTCCACCATTCGCGCCATTCCGCGACGGCTTTTTCTCTGGCTTCCGGCGAACTCGCAGGTTGAAAATCAAGTCAAGTATTGGTCGCGTCGCGCAGACACATTTCGGCGAAAAATCTGGTTTGCAAATCGTCGCTCGAAAGCAATTCGATAAGTTCGTCAATCGTTTTCACGGCAAATCGTTTTCGTCTTTTCGCAAACTCCGATCTTTTCATTTTTTACTTCTGCTTTAGAATTGTTCGCGCCGGCGCGCCGTCGCCCGTTCCGCCGATGAGTTTGAGCGGCAGACAAACAAGCTCATAATCTCCGCCCGCAACTTCGCGCAAATCCAAGCCTTCGATTATGATGACTTCATTTTTCAAAAGCGTGATGTGCGTCGCAAAATCCGTCGAGCCGAATTTTTCGACCGACAGATAATCAATGCCGACGAGTTTTATTTTCAAATCAACCAACGCTTTCGCCGCATCGGGCGCGATGTATGTGAAATCTTTGCGAAAGCCCTGCGCGAAATCATTCCAAAAATCCGAGTTTCGCGTTTTGAAAAGAACGCGCTCGATGCCTTCGAGATTTTCGAGATGTTTCGGCTCGACCGCCATCGCGCTTTTGTCAATTTCGACGACGCGAACCGCGCCGACGAGTGTTTCCAAATCCAATTCATGGACGCGCCGACCGCCTTCGATAAAATGATTCGGCGCGTCAACGTGCGTCGCCGTGTGAACGCCGCAACACAGACGCGAAACATTTGCGGGGTCGCCTTTTTCAATCGAATGCGCGGCTGTAATTTCAACCGGCGGGTCGCCTTCATAAACAGGCGTTTGTTCGGAAATCGGAACGGTTACGTCGTAAATTTTCATAAGGGTTTTATGGCTTCGATTTTCTCTTTTTTCTTCAAAAAAAACATATCCAAAATAAGTAGTCCCGCGCCGATGCAAATCGCTGCGTCCGCGATGTTAAAAGTCGGGTAATGCCAACTGCCGAACTGCACGTCAATCCAATCAACCACAAAACCGAGCCGTGCGCGGTCGGTCAAATTGCCGACGATTCCGGCGAGCAACAAAGCCAACGCGCCCAAAAGACGGTCGTGCGTGTGCGGCGTTCGCCAGAAATAATACAATACTAGAACCGCCGCAATTCCGGCGACAATCGAAAGCCCGAAACGTCCCGCCTCGCCGTGGTCGTCCAAAAAACTGAACGCCACGCCCGTATTTTGCGCGTAGGCGAAATTCAAAAAATTCGGGATAATTTCCCTGTCGCCGCCGAAACGCAGTCGCCGGATTGCCCACGCTTTCGTCGTTTGGTCAATCAAAAAAACGCCGCCCGCCATTACGAGATACGCGAGTTTCCAATATAAATCTTTTTTCTTCATTTCAAATATTTCGTAGCCACATACGGATGTTTCGGGTTGACGACGAGCCTTCGCTCGCGCGGGTCAATAAGAACGTCCATATCTTCCATCGGAATTGCGCCGAGCAAAACTTCGCTCGAATTTGGAATAATAATCGCGTCAACCGACGTGCGCCGGTTTTCAAAACGAACCTCGACCGGACCGACGACTTCGACTTCGATTTCGGTATCGTCCGCCAAAACAGAAAATTGTTTTTCGATAAGCGGCAAGCCTAATTGATTCTGAATCGTATCGTTGATTGTCAGCATATAAGAACCGGAATCTACAAGAGCATTGACTTTTACCTGTTTAACTTCGTCTTCGGAAATTTCTCCCTTTCGGAAGTTGTATAATTCGCCGGCGTTGAACAATTCGATTTCCGCATAAACTAATCCCATTTCGTTGACTCCCGTTTTATATTCGACTTTCGGGTTGTTTTTTTTCGTCGCAATTCTCAAACTCATAATTGCAGCCTCACATTTTTTCGATTTCCGCTAATACCGCCGCGCATCTTTCGCAGACGGTCGGATACGTTTCCGATTCGCCGACTCTCACCGAATAATTCCAACAGCGTTCACATTTCGCGCCGTCCGCTTTTTCGATTTTCACGGCAAACGAATCGCTTTCTTGAACTTCGACTTGCGAGACAATAAAAATGTAACGCAAGTCTTCATAATACGGAAGCAGAAAGCGCGTGGTTTCTTTATCAGTCGTCAAAACAACCTTTGCCTCCAGCGACGAACCGATTTGTTTGGCGTTTCTGGCTTCTTCGAGAGCTTTTAAAACTTCGTCGCGGATGGCGAAAATGCGCTCCCAATCCGGTAAAAGATTTTCATTTTTCGCGCCGGAAACTTTCGGAAACTCGGCGATATGAACCGACGTTAATTTCTGCTGCGGCAGATTTTCAAACGCTTCGTCCGATGTGAAAGCGAGAATTGGCGCAAGCAGACGGCAAAGTTTATCGGTGATTTCATACAGCGCGGTTTGCGCCGAACGCCGTGCAAGGCTCGTCGGCGCGGAGATGTAAAGCCGGTCTTTCAAAATGTCGAAATATCTCGCCGACAAAGTTACGGTAACGAAATTATAAAGCGTTTGATAGACGCTCTGAAAATTATAATGCTCGTAACCGCTCAAAACTTTCGTAATTATTTCGTCGAGACTCGCCAACGCCCAACGGTCAATCTCCTGCATTTCAGCCAGAGAAACCGTGTCAATTTCGGGATTGAATCCGTCGAGATTTCCGAGAGCGTAACGCAGAGTGTTTCGGAATTTTCGATAAGCGTCAACGATGCGCGACAAAATTTCGTCCGAACAGCGCACGTCTTCGGTAACGTCCGCCGCCGAAGCCCACAGCCGCAAAATTTCCGCGCCGGATTTTCCGACGACTTCGTTCGGCGAAATCGCGTTGCCGCCGGATTTGTGCATCTGCCTGCCTTCGCCGTCAACGACCCAGCCGTAAGTTACGACTTGGCGATAAGGCGAGCGGTCGTGCGCCGCCAAGCCGCACATCAAAGAAGAATTAAACCAGCCGCGAAATTGGTCGCCGCCTTCAAAATAAACGTCAGCCGGAAAACGCAAGTTTTCGCGCGTCTCCAAAACCGCGACGCACGACGAACCCGAATCAAACCAAACGTCGAGAATGTCGGTTTCTTTGCGAAAATCCGCGCCGCCGCATTTCGGACATTTGAATCCGTCGGGCAGCAAATCTTTCGCCTCGCGGTCATACCAAGCGTCGGAAGTTTCCTTTTGGAAAATATCGGCGACGTGGTTGATGATTGCAGCGTCGGCAATCGCTTCGTCGCAAGCCGAGCAATAAAAAACCGGAATCGGAACGCCCCAGACGCGCTGGCGCGAAACGCACCAATCCGGTCGTCCTTTGATCATATTCGCCATTCGGTTTTCGCCCCACGCCGGATGCCATTTCACTCGCTCGACTTCCTGTAAAGCATTGGCGCGAAGCGAGATTTTTTCACCCGTCGCGGCTTCCGCGTCCATCGAGACGAACCACTGCGGCGTGGCGCGAAAGATAACCGGATTTTTGCAACGCCAACAGTGCGGATAACGATGAACGTAATTTTCCGAATGAAGCAATGCGCCGCTTTCTTTCAAAAATTCGACAATGCGCGGATTCGCTTTGAAAATATTTTCGCCCGCGAAACGCTCGACTTCGTTGGTAAATTTTCCGGCGTTGTCAACCGGACAATAAACTTCAAGTCCGTATTTTTTGCCGATGGCGAAATCGTCCGCGCCGTGTCCGGGCGCGGTGTGAACGCAGCCCGTTCCCGATTTTTTCGCCGATTTATTTTCGTATCGAACGTCGAGTTCCGTTTCCGCGTCAGCCTCGCCGAGCGTTACGTGGTCGCCGTTCATTATCAGCGAACTTCTGTCGAGCCAAGCGTGTTTCGCTTCGAGTTTATCTAATTTTGAACCTTTGAAACGTGCCAATTCTTTCGTGTCTTCCAGCCCGCAAGTTTCGGCGAAAGATTTTGCGAGTTCGGAGGCGACGATATAAACTTCGCCGCCCGTTTCAATCGCTGAATAATCGAAATCTGGATGAACCGCGATTCCCAAATTTGCCGGAAGCGTCCAAGGCGTGGTTGTCCAAATTACGACGAAGACGTTTTTATTTTTCAGATTTTCATCAATCAAACCCGCGTCGGATTTCAAAGGAAATTTCACATACACCGAAGGCGATGTGTGTTCCTTGTATTCGACTTCGGCTTCGGCGAGCGCGGTTTGGTCGTGAATGCACCAATAAACCGGACGCAAGCCTTTATAGATATAACCGCGCTCCAGAAAAGTTCCGAAAAGCCGCGCCGTTGCCGATTCGTATTCGGGCGACATCGTAAGATACGGATTGTTCCATTCGCCCAAAACGCCGAGCCGCGAAAAATCGCGCGTTTGTCCGTCCATCGCGTGTTCGGCGTGTTCGCGGCACAAACGGCGAAACGTGGAAACCGGCAAATCGTTTTTGTCTTTACCTTTTTCCTTCAATTTTTTCTCGACGTAAGTTTCAATTGGAAGTCCGTGGCAATCGTAGCCCGGAATATACGGCGAATCATAACCCATCATCGTTCTGGATTTGACGACGAAATCTTTCAAGATTTTATTCAAAGCCGTGCCGAGATGAATGTCCGAATTGGCATACGGCGGACCGTCGTGCAGAATAAATTTTTCTCTTCCTTTTCTCGATTCGAGAATGCGCTCGTAAAGTTTCTCGCTCGTCCATTTTTTAAGTCGCGCCGGTTCGCTCTGCGCGAGATTCGCTTTTTGCGCGAAATCGGTTTTCGGTAAATTTACGGTTTTCTTCAATTCTAAAATTTCAGACATACGTTAATTATAAAATATTTTCGTTCGATATTTGCCAAGTGATAAATGTTAAATGATAAACGTCAAAATGAAAAAGTCCCAAGCCTTTTAGCGTTAAGACTTGGGACTCGGTAATCAAGCAAAGACTCGCCTTTGACTCTAACTCTTCCGAGTGAAATCCCTGTCGGTAATAATGCTGATTATAAAGAGATTAAATCGCATAAAATCCTATATTACATTTATGCCAAGATTTTTGAGTTTAGTCAAAAGCCCGCTTGTTCGCCTGCGGAGGTTGAAAATAGAGATGATAATGGCGAGCGCAGTTCGGATTAAATTCGCGTCGGCAATTCGGACACACCGAACCGCATTCGAGATATTCGGCGACCGATAATTGATGTCCGCAGCCGCCGCATAAAACGGCGAGCGTCTCGTGTTCATCGTTGTTCCAAACCGACGGTTTATGCTTGCTCGTTTCGGCGTGGCACTCGAAACACGGAAACCATTTTTCGCAGCATTTGAATTTGATGGCGATAATGTCAACGTCGCTGTGATAATGAGCGCATCTCGTTTCAAAATCAACATTCGCGCCGTGAACTTCCGCGCCGTGAATAATTTTCATTTTTCTAATCGCTTTAACCGATAAAATAATTTACGCGGTCTTCAACGGTTTTCCGAATCGCTCGCAAATTTTCCTCCGAATTGGCTTCAAAGCGCAAAACTAAAATCGCCTGCGTGTTCGAGGCGCGAACCAAACCCCAACCGTTCGGAAATAAAATTCTCGCGCCGTCAATCGTGATAACTTCATTTGTCTTGGAAAATTCTTCCGCGATTTCCTCGACGATTTCAAATTTCTTTTCTTCCGCGCAGTCAACTCGAAGTTCCGGCGTGGAGAATGTTTCGGGCAAATCGCGCAAAAGTTCCGATAAAGTTTTATTGGTTTTCGATAAAATTTCCAGAACTCGCGCGCCCGCGTAAGTTGCGTCGTCGAAGCCGTAAAATCTGTCGGCGAAAAAAATATGTCCGCTCATTTCGCCCGCAAGTGCGGCGTTTGTTTCCTTCATTTTTGCTTTGATTAAAGAATGTCCGGCTTTCCACATTATCGGATTTCCGCCGTGCGTGGCGATGTCATCGAAAAGGTTCTGCGAGCATTTTACTTCGGCGATGATTGTCGCGCCTGCATTTTCTTTTAAGATTTCCCGCGAGAGTAAAACCATCAATTCATCGCCCCAGATTATTCGCCCGTTTTCGTCAATCACGCCAATTCTATCGCCGTCGCCGTCAAACGCGATGCCTAAATCCGCGCTCGATTTTTTTACTGCGCGAATCGCGTCTTGCAGATTTTCCGTAACGGTCGGGTCTGGATGATGATTCGGAAAATTTGAATCCGGCTCGGTGAAAAGTTTGACCAATTCGCAACCTAATTTTTCATAAACCGGAACGCCCGTTACGCCGCCCATTCCATTGCCGCCGTCAACGACGACTTTTAATTTGCGCGTTCCGAGATTTATGCGCGATAAAATATCCCGCTCGTAATCCGCCAAAACCTCTAAGTCTTCACTCATCCCTTCGCCCGTCGCAAAGTTTTCAGAAAGAGCAATTCGTTTTATCTCTTGAATCTGCGAGCCGAACAAAGTTGATTTGCCGAGACAAATCTTAAAGCCGTTGTGGTCGGGCGGATTGTGCGAGCCGGTAATCATTACGCCGCCGTCAACATCTTTGGTAAAAACCGTGTGATATAAAACCGGCGTTGGAACTCTGCCGATGTTCACCGCGTCAACGCCGCAACTGTTGAAACCTTTTACAAGTAAATCTCGAAAACGCGGCGAACTTTCACGCGCGTCAAAACCGACGGCGATTTTTTTGGCATTATTGTGAACAAGAAAAGTTCCGATTGCCTTTCCCAAAATCGCAACTGTTTCGTCGTTCAAATCTCGCCCGACGATTCCGCGAATGTCATATTCTCTGAAAATGTTTTGATTCATAATCTTATTTTAGATAGCCACAAAAGCGGCGCGAAACGCAAAATGAAAATTTGATTTTTTCCAATCTCGCACGGCGCGATTATCAATTATCAATTTTTCAATATCAATTATTCGGTCAATAAACGAAATTCGATTGCCGCGAAAAATAATCGAAATAACTGATAACTGATAGCTAACAGCGGAGAGCTAAAAACCGCGAAAAAATTATCAGTTATTCGTTATCAGCTTTCAGTTATTCCGAAGTAAAAAACTCATTTCTCGATCTTCATACATCGTGAGACATCATCAAATAATTAAAATTGATAATTAATAATGAATAATTTTCCGTCCGTTTGCTATACTGCCGATTTAAGTTTGGCAACAAACGCCTTCGATGTCGCATCGTAACTTTCGTTACGCTCCGGTAATTATCAATAAAATCAGCCATGAAAATTTTGTTTCGTTTTTTTTATTTAGCAGTTATATTTTCCGTCTTCGGTTTAGCGATAAAAGCGCAAACTCCGAAACCCACGCCGCCCGAAGACACCGGAACGGTTAAAACCTTCGAGGTGCGTTTGCCCGTTACCGTCAGCGACAAAAAGAAAAAGAAGGATTTGATTTCCGGTTTGACCAAAAATGATTTTGCGGTTTTCGAGGACGGCGTGCAGCAGGAAATCACTTTCTTCACCGACGAAGCGACGAATCCGCCCGTGTATGTCGGCGTGCTGATGGACACATCGCCTTCGACCGCCGGAAAGATGAAATTCTCCAAAGAAGCGGCGAAAAATTTTATCTACACCGTAACGCGCATTCGCAAAGACAAAGCCGCGTTTATGACTTTCGATAATGAAATCACTCTCCGTCAGGATTTTACGGACAAGTTGGATTTGCTTGATAAATCGGTTGATAAAATCAGCAAAGTCGGTTCGCAAACTGCGCTTTACGATGCGATCTGGCAGTTCTCCGATGAAAAATTGCGAAACGCGCCCGGCAGACGAGTCATCGTTCTCATCACCGACGGCGACGATACTTTCAGCCGCGCCGATTTGAAAGATGCGATTGACATCGCGCAGCGAACGGAGACGACGATTTTCGGAATCTCGACCAAAGCCGGATTTTTGGGAACTGTGCCGGGCGTGGATGCGGGAACGGTGAAAGACAAAGGCGACAAATATTTGACGCAGCTTTGCGAGGAAACCGGCGGCGAAGCGTTTTTCACCGGCAGTATGCTCGATTTGGAAAAAGCATTCACGAAGGTTGCCGAAGAACTTCGCTCGCAATATATCATCACTTATCGCCCGCAAAACCAAAATTACGACGGCAAAGAGCGCAAAGTCGAAGTCCGCTTTACCGATAAAAGCAAAGATAACGATTACCGGATTCGCGCTAAAAAAAGTTATCGGGCGGTTAAAGACAGTATAAGATAAAAAGTGAAAATTATGCGTTGGAAAAATTTTGCATTATTGACAGTTGTTTCTTTATTCGTCGGCGTTGTGCTGTTTGGCTTGAACGATTCAAACGCGCAGCAGTTGCCGCCGGGTTCCGCCAATCAAAAAAGCGCGTCGCCGAGTCCGACCGTTTCGCCGACTCCGCCAATCGAGGAAGACGACGAAATTATTAAAATTGACACCGATGTCGTCAACGTGCTGTTCACCGCGCAGGACAGAAACCGCCGTCTTCTGACCGACTTGAAGCAATCCGATATTCGGCTGATCGAAGACGGTCAGCCGCAGCAGATTTCCGAATTTTCCCGACAAGTTGATTTACCTCTTTCGCTGGCGATTTTGATTGACACGAGCGCGTCGCAAGAACGCACTCTGCCCCAAGAAAAATCAGCCGCCAAATCGTTTTTGCAGTCGGTTATCAGAGCGGAAAAAGACGAGGTTTCGGTAGTTTCGTTCACGGGCGAAGCGACGCTCGAACAAGGAATGACGAATAACGTCGCGCGGCTGACGCGGGCGGTTGACCGCGTGGAATTCGTGCCGCCTTCGGGCTACATCGGCGGCGGAGTAGTCGTCGCGGGAACGCCGCCGATTTCCGGCAGAAATCAAATGACGCAAGGCTCGACCGCGATTTGGGACGCGATTTGGATTACATCCGACGAAATTTTGAAACCGTCGCCCGACAAAACGCGCCGCGCCATTATTTTGCTGACCGACGGCGTAAATACTTACGGCAGCAAAAAATTGGACGAAGCCGTGCAAGCAGCTTTGAAAAGCGAAGCGGTTGTTTATGCTATCGGCATCGGCGACGATTTCGAGTTTGACGGAGTTGACGAAGGCGCGTTGAAAAAAATCTCCGAGCGCACGGGCGGACGCGCCTTTTTCCCGCGCGACGAATCCGAACTTCGCAAGGCTTTTACGCAAATCCAAATCGAAATGCGCTCGCAGTATTTGATAGCTTACGAACCTTCAAATCAAAAGCGCGACGGTTCGTATCGCAAAATCGAAATTCAAGTCGCCAATACCGAATTGGCAAAACAAAAAGTAATTATCACGCACCGGCAAGGTTATTTTGCGAAAACCGAAACCGCGCCGAAACCGGCGGCGAAAAAATAGTTAATCTTTGAAAGCAGGCAGTTTGAAGTTTAGTTAAATGAAGGGTATGTAGATTGAAACTGTTTAATTTCCGATGTTTTATAATTCGGAATAGATTCGAGATAATAGCTGATAACTGATAGATAAATCTTTCATCTATTATCTTTCATCTCGAATCTATTCCGAATCGTATTTCTTGAAACTTTAATTTGCCTGTGCTTCAGTTAAATCGCCCGCTTTAACTATACCAATTCCAGCCGAAGTCAAAAAAATCTCGTCCGCTTTTTTTAGCTCTGCAAAATCCGCTTTTATTTCCGTGACCGGAAAATTTTCTAAAATAAATTTGCGCGTCGTGCCGTTCACGCAGCCCGTTTCGAGATGCGGCGTGAAAATCGCGCCGCGCTTTTTCCAAAATAAATTTGCCATACACGCCGAAACGATTTCGCCTTTTTCGTTGAGCCGAATCGCTTCGTCAAAACGATTCGCTTTAGCATCTTCCAGAGCCAAAATGTTTTCCAGATAATTGCAGGATTTTACGCCGACGAGCGGCGACGCGGTGTTAACGCGAAACGGTGAAACGGTCAGGTTGAATTTATTTTTGACGCGGCGCAATTCGGCTGTTTGAATTAAAAGACTCGTTTGGCGATTCGTTTCGATTTTCCAAATCTCGCTTACCGATTCGTCAAAAAATGTGATTCGGGCGCGGGCGCGTTTGAGACGATTTTTTTCGATGATTTCAAAAAGCGATTCGCTTACCGAACGCTCGCTGAAATCCGACAAATCTATTTTTATTTTCCGCGCGTTCGAGGTTAATCTGCGCCAGTGTTTTTCCCACAAAAAAGGTTTCGAGTTGTAAATCGCCACGGTCGTGAAAATGCCTCTGCCGTAAAGCGCGGCGGAAGATATGACGGACAAACAAGCGTTTTCGGCGGGCAGGATTTGGCGGTTGAAGAAAATAAAATCGCGCATTAACCGGCGGCGCGGATGCGCTGTTGTTTTTCAGCTATCGGAAACACGAGTCGAAAGGTCGTGCCTTCGCCTAATTCGCTGGTCGCAGAAATCGTTCCGGCGTGTTCCTGCACGATTCCGTAGGAAACCGCCAAGCCCAAACCCGTTCCGCTTCCAACGCCTTTCGTCGTGAAAAACGGGTCGTAAATTTTGCCCAAATTTTCCGGCTCGATTCCGCTTCCCGTGTCGGAAACTTCGACGACGATTTCGTCTTCGTTTTCAATCGCGGTCGTCAAGATAATCTCGCCGCCGGCAAACATCGCATCACGCGCGTTGATAATTAAATTCGTGAAAACCTGCTGTAATTTTCCGGCGTTGCCGAAAATTTTCGGCGGCGCGGCGGCGTAATTTTTGACGATTTCGATTTGCGATTTTCTAAATTGCGGCTCAAGCAGTTGGAGCGTATCGTCGAGTAATTTATTGAGGTCAATTTCGGTAAATTCCGAAGCATTGCCGGTGCGCGAAAAATTCAAAAGATTACCGACGATGTTCGAGGCGCGGTCGGCTTGCTTTTGGACTTTACGCAGAAGCGCGTGTTTCGGGTCGGTTTCGGGAATCATTCCCAAAAGCATCTGCGTATAGCTCGAAACGCCCGTCAGAGGCGTGTTGACTTCGTGCGCCACGCCCGCCGCAAGCAAGCCGATGCTCGATAATTTTTCGCTCTGCTGGAGAGTTTCTTCAAGTTTGATGCGCGAGGTTACGTTTTCTAAAACGATAATCGCGCCGGTTTGATTTTGCGAGACCGAACGAAGCGGCGCGACGGCGACATTCAAGATTAAAGTTTTGCCCTGCCGGTTGGTCGTCAGCATTTTGTAGGCGTTGCGGATTTCGGTTAAATGCCAGCGCGATTTGCCCAAAATATTTTCCAAATTGAGCGCGAAACTTTCGTCGAAAATTTCCTCGACCGTTTTGCCGATTGTCTCGTCGCGGCTCAAGTCGAGCATTTCTTCAAACGTCGAATTGCAGCGCGTAATCGTTCCGGTTTCGTCAACGGCGAGCAGACCGACGTTGACCGATTCGACGATTGATTCGTTAAATTCCTTGAGCAAAGCGAGTTCTTCGGCGCGTTTTTCCTGCTCTTGATAAAGCAGACTATTATCAACCGCCACGGCGACATAACCGGAAACAGTCTGCAAAATTTCTAAATCCTCGCTCGATAAAAGCGAGCCGTCCGAAGCGCGTCCCAAACCGAGAACGGCGACCATTTTGCCGCGCACGACGCACGGCACAAAATAATGAAGCTCTTGGCGGTGGATGTTTTTTGCGTTGCGGCGAAACTCTTCGATTTTTCCTTTGATGCCTTTCGCCGTCGTTTCTTCCGGCGCGTCGTCTTCAATCAATTCTTCTTCGGAAAGCTCTAATTCGTCGGCGCGGACGATTCCCTTTCCGGCGGATTTACGACGAATCATTTGGCGAAAATCGTTCGGCACTTTATAGCTTTCGCTAACGCCGATTGATTTGGCGATTTTGTATTGTTCGGGCTGGCTTTCGTTCTCGATAAAAACGGCGACTTTTTCGACATCGAGAACCTGACACAAGCGTTCGGTCAAAGCATTGAGAAGCGGTTCGAGTGCGGTCGTCGCCGACAAAGTTCTGCCGAAATCGAGCAAACCGTTTCGCAAATCGTAACGCTCGCCGTAGAAAAATCTTTCGGCGCGTTCCTGCAAAAATTTCTTGAGCGGTTCGGACAAAAGAACGATTCCCGCCATCACGATCACCGCAATCAAAACGCGCAGCACGATTTCGGTCGTCGAAAGATTGAGGATGACTTTGGCTGACGAAAGATTGTTGCCGACGGCGAGAAAAACGAGTCCGAGCGCAAGCCCGCCAATCATCGCCGCAATCGCCACGGTCGTCATCGCATAGACCAGAGCGCGGCGCACCACGACATCAACGTCCATCAAGCGATAACGCACGACCGAATGACCGAAACTCAAAGGAATCAGAGCGAGCGGCAGAGTCGTCAGAGCCGAGCTTAAATAATCTTCGGTGAGCGACGGAACGAACCGCCGCGCAATCTGAAAAAGCACAATCGGAACGACCGCGACGATTGTTCCCCACATCGCCCATTTGATTCGCTGGCGGACGAGCGGCTGCTTTTTGTTTTTGAAAAATCGCCACAGTAAAACGCTCGCGCCAAGCGACACGCCGACGACGAAATGATAAAAATTCGCTTGATAAAAAATGCCGAATAAATCGAATCGGTCGGTTAATCTGGCGAGACTCGCCATCGCGTCGGCTTTCGGCGCGAGATAATAAACGAGCGAAAGTGCGAGAATTCCAAATGAAATTACGGTTGCCGGAACATAGAGCGCGAAAGTCTTCCAGCGCGATTCGTCGAAAACTGCGCTTCTGACCGGATAGCGCAGACAGAAATGCAGAAAAAGCGGAACGAAAAAGGCAAACGCGATGTCGTCCAGAAGGCTGACGGCTAAATCGAAATCTTCGCCCAAGCCAATCGGTTTATAAACGTGAAAGACAAACGCCGCCAGACATATAATCGCAAAATGCAGAATAAACGGCGAGCGGCTGCCTTGTTTGAAAAGAACGAAAATGCCGACACCGAGCCAAATCAATCCGACGAGCGACAGAAAAATAATCGAAGCCGTCCAGCGCGGCAACGTGTCAATATCTCTTAAATCGGCATAGTAAAAATTGTTTGTGAAGGAATAGGAAGGTCTTTGATAAAAATATGTTAAATTGCCGCCCGCGCCGGCGGTTTCGAGATACATCTGAACGTCGGCGGGCGCGGCGATTTCGTCGCATTGTTTTTCGTCGAGCGAAATTCCGAGAAGCCGGTCGCCGACGGCGATTCCCGCCCGCGAAGCCGCCAGACCGGACGCGACTTTTTCGGCGTAAATTCCGTCGCTGCGCTGCGTCCAGACAACGCCGTCGGTCGGCGGCAAGGCGTGATAAGCACGCTGGAAAAGATTGAGCGCACCGCCCGCAACGAACAAAACCGTCGCCAGAAGCCAAATTAAACTCCAACTTGTCAGGACTTTACCTTTCATTGTCGGGAGACAAACTTCGCCAAAAGTTTTCCAAAAGCAAAATGCGTTCCAACCATTTTTCTTCTTTGCTTTGTTAAAATTAACGCAAAACAAAGGTTTTAGTTGCGATAAACAACTAATCCGGCAGAAAAATTATTCATTTTTTTGCTCGCTTATCCGAGATTTCGGAAAAGCGAAGTCAGCCGCGAACAAAAGCGCGGGACACAAAAATTTATTTCTCTTTTCGTGTCCCGCGCTCTTTTATTTACAATTAAAATTAAAATCTGACTAAAATTCCGCCGCGCAAAGTGCGCCCTTGCGAATTGAGCCGCAAACTTCCTTCTTCGCCGCTTACGTTCGTTTGAAAATCAAATAAATTTCTCGCGTCGAGAATCGCTTCGGCGTGAATCGGCAAGCCGAGCGACGGCAAAGACTGCGTAATGATGACGCTCATATTCGGGTCGTAAATCGCCAAACGTCCGGCAAAAGGATCAATCGCAAAAACCGTCGCTTCGGGCGACAGGCGAAAAATCGTTTTGACCTGCGTTCCCGTTTTCAAGTCAGCGTCGAATTGTCCGTAGAAAGTTTGAAACAAAGCGTTTTCAAAAATATTCGCCGGATTCGTTACGGCTTTCGGCGAGAGTTTCTGACCGCTGCCGAAGGCGTATCCTGCCGATGTGCTGAAACTGCCCGACAAACGGCGCGTATAGACGATTCTCGCGCCCTGCGCTTTGCCTTGCTGGTTGGCGACGAAATCGGCGAGATTTCCGCCGTCGAGCGAATTGAATGGAAGATTTGTCAAACCGACTCCGCGTCCGCTGACCGCATCGAAAAAGACGTTCGCCTCGACGCTCGATTTGTTATCGAGAACGCGCTCAATGCCGAATTCGAGGCGCGTGTTTTTCGACATTCGCGGTTTTTCATTTTCGACGACGAATCGCTGCATCGAAACCGGCTCGCGGAACAAAACCGGCGTATCTTCAAGTTCGGCAACCGATGACCAAGTGCGGTCTTCCGTGGCGGAAGTGTAAGCCGTGCTAAAGCGTGTTTTGGAATTTACGTCAAACTGCAAACCGACGCGCGGACTGACGCTAAAATCGTCGCCCGCGCCGAGAAAGCGCGAATAATCAAAGCCGAAAACGAGAATCACGCCGCTTCGCACGCGCCATTCGTCGAGTGCCTGCACGGAAACTTGTCCGAGCGCGTTTTCAGCGTCGTTCGATTTGACTTTGCCGAGTTTGGCAATCGAGCCTTTGACGTTGATTTGATGATTCGCGTTCAAGCGAAACTTGACATCGGTTTCAAATCTCTGCGGCGCAGACGAACTCGTGCCGCTTTGTCCGACGAAAATAATTTCCGCGTTTTCGCCGAGCGGCTGAAGCGTGGCGAAATTTACGCCGGTAAAATTCCCGTCGCCGGAACTTGCGAAATAAGTTTCGACAACCGATTGACTGTCGCGCTTGGAAACGTCTTCGCTGTTCTCGACCGAATCGTCATTTTGAGCGACCGTCGTTTCGTCAACCGGCGCGTCGCCTTCCCGATTTTGATAAATCGAACGGCGCGATTGCGCGGAGCGAATGTTCCATTTCGGATTGTTGCGGTCGAGTCGTTTTTCCGGCAGAGTGTTTCCGCTGCCCGCCCGCTCCAGCTTAAAGCCGTAAGTCAATTCCGACGAACCGTTGACTTCGACCGTCGAAAGCGTAACCGGATTAAAGCCTTCGGCGACGGCTAAAATCGTGTAAGTTCCGGGAACGATTTTCGCCAGAAAACTTCCGTCCGCCGCCGAGTGAACCTGCTTTAGCAAATTGGAAGTTCCGACGCGAAAAATAGCGACCGTCGCGTCGGCAATCGTGTTGCCCGTTTCGTCGCGCACGATTCCTTTAATCACGCCGAGATTGTTTCTCTCGACCACTAAAACCGCGCCGCGCGTTTCAGACGCGCCGAACGAAGTCGCCGCCAGAGCGACGAGAACAAGCAAAATAAAACTGGTAAATTTTTTTATCGGCAAAACGAAAGACATCAAAAAAGCAACCTCCAATCAAACAAGTTTTTGGGAGAACCTATTTTCGGGAGTGCTGAAATTCACTCGTGCATTACCACATCAAATCTGAAAATACAATTCGCGTACGCATTGTATTTTCTGCTCTTAAATTAAATGTGTCAAGCCTGACACATTACGGTTTGCTTTTTGAGATGCGACGCGGCTTGACAAAGTTTGCTCACAGGCTAAAATTAAAAATGCTTTTCCCGAACGAAAAGCACGGAGACGTGGCTGAGTGGCTGAAAGCGGCAGTTTGCTAAATTGTTGAGGATCAAAAGTCTTCCACAGGTTCGAATCCTGTCGTCTCCGCCATAATTTTTTTTCGAGGCTATTTTGGTTTATAACTGAAATAGCCTTTTAAATTTCGGCGTTTCGGAATAAACTCGAAAGCAAGATTTACGACTTTTAATTTTCGAGGTTTTCCGCAAATGTTTATTGAAGTTCACTTGGCTTTTTTTGATAATTCGGCGTGGTCGAATATGTTCGTGCTTGACCACGAAAAGGTTACTTGGCTGGAAAAAATAATTCGTCCGATGCTGGTTTATGCCGCGCTGATTTTTCTGCTGCGCGTTTTCGGCAAGCGCGAACTCGGACAGCTAAATCCGTTCGATTTGGTCGTCATTTTGTCGCTTTCAAATACGGTGCAAAACGCGATTATCGGCGAAGACAATTCGCTCGTCGGCGGCATTGTCGGCGCAGCCGCTTTGCTCGGTATCAATTACGCGGTCGCGTTTTTGAAGTTTAAAAATAAGAAGTTTGAAACGGTTGTCGAAGGAAAATCGCGGCTAATAATTGAAAATAGTAAAATTGACGAAGCCGCCATCAGACGCGAGCTTTTGACCAAAGAAGATTTGGACACGATTGCTCACCGCGAAGGTTTGGACAGCGCGGACGAAATCGAAAAATGCCTGCTCGACCCGAACGGCAGTTTTCTCGTCGAAGGCAACACGCGCACTTCGGAGGAAAATTTCCGGCAGGAAGTTTTGAAAAAATTGGAAGATTTGACGCATCATTTAAAAGAGTTAAGAGAACAAAAGGCTGTTTAATTTATGACTATAAGAGTTAGATTCGCCCCGTCGCCGACGGGCTATCTGCACATCGGCGCGGCGCGTTCCGCGCTTTACAATTATCTATACGCCCGTCAAACCGGCGGAAAATTTCTGTTGCGAATCGAAGACACCGATCTCGCGCGTTCGACCGACGAATCAACGCGCTCGATTCTCGAAGGCTTGGCGTGGCTTGGATTCGCGCCCGACGAAGAAATCGTTTTCCAATCGAATAACGCCGACCAGCACCGCGCCGCCGCGCTCGAAATTTTAGAAGACGGCAAAGCGTATCGTGATTTTACGCCAAAGGAAACGATTTCGGACGTAAATATCAAACAGGCGATTGCCGACCGAGCGCGTCAGAATCAAGGCGAAAAATCAATGCGTGATAATCCGTTTCGTGATTTATCAAAAGAAGAATCCGACGGACGCGCCGCGGCGGGCGAACCTTTTGCGATTCGTCTGAAAGTTCCCGAAATTGGCAAGACGAGTTTTGAAGACGCGGTTTATGGTTTGCAGGAACGCGATTACAGCGAAATCGAAGACCTTGTTCTGCTGCGTTCCGACGGTCATCCGCTTTATAATCTGGCGGTCGTTTGCGACGACATCGAGATGGAAATTACCGATGTCATTCGCGGTCAAGATCATCTGACGAACACGCACAAACAGATTTTAATTTACGAAGCGTTGGGCGTAACGCCGCCGAGATTCGCGCATTTGCCGCTGATTCTCGCGCCCGGCGGAAAAAAATTATCGAAGCGCATTCACGGCGAAATCGTTTCGCTGACGACTTACCGCGACGCGGGATTTTTGCCCGAAGCGTTTCGCAATTTTCTCGCGCTTTTGGGCTGGTCGGCGGGCGACGATAAAGAAATTTATTCGCTCGACGAACTCGTCGAAAAATTCTCGCTCGACAGAATTCATCATTCAAACGCGACCTTCAATTTCGACGCTGCAAACGCGAAACATTGGACGGACGACAAAGCGATTTGGATGAACGCCGAATACATTCGCACGATGCCGCTCGAAGAACTTTTGCCGTTCGTCAAAACGGAACTTAAAGCCAACAAACTCTGGCGCGACGAATACGAAGACGACGATAAAGCGTGGTTCGAGAAAACGGTTGATTTAAGCCGCGAAAGATTTTTTACGTTAAAAGATTTCTCGTCGCAAGGACGCGCTTATTTTTCGGAAGATTTCGATTTCGACCCGAAAGCGATTGATAAAAATCTAAAAAAATTTCCCGATTTACAAACGTGGCTGCCCGAACTCGCGCAAAAATTCGAGCCGATGGAAAATTTCACGCACGATGAAATCGAACGAGCGGTCAAAGAATTTACCGAAGAGAAAAACACGAAATTCGGCGTGATTATGAACGGCGCGAGAGCGTTGCTGACGGGCGTAGCGGTCGGACCTTCGATGCTCGCGGTTTTTGAAACTTTGGGCAAAGAAAAAACGATTCGCCGTTTGAAAAGTCGGATTGCTTGGAATTTGTAGTATAATTCGGTTTTCGAGGTGATATTTATGCTTGAAATACGCGGACATTTTGACGGAAATCAAATTTTGCTTGATGAACCTTGCGATCTAAAACCGAATACGAAAGTTATCATCAAGGTTTTGCCGGACGACGAAGACGCGGATTGGCTTTTGCTCGGAAAAAAAAGTTTTGCGAGAGCGTATGCCGATGATGAAATCGAATATTCGCTCGATAAGATAATAGAACCAAATCCCGAATATGAAGGAATCTGACGTTATTATTGCGGCTTTCCCGCAGTCGGACGGAAGTTTAAAACGCCGTCCGGCTTTGATTTTGCGTGAAATGCCGCCGTTTAGAGATTTTCTAATTTGCGGAATCAGTACTCAAATCAGGCAGCGAGTCGAGAATTTTGACGAAATAATCTCGTCGGCTGACGATGATTTTGAAGAAAGCGGTTTAGATGCCGATTCTCTAATTCGGCTCGGCTTTTTATTGGTTCTGCCGCGCACTCAAATTATCGGCGCGATTGACGAGATTTCAAAGGAAAGACATAAAAAACTTTTGCAAAATTTGACCGATTATTTGCTGAAATAATCAAATGAATTTTCAAATCGAAACAGCAAAAGAAAATGACGTTCCGGCAATCGTCGCTTTAATTCGGGAATTCGCCGCGTTTGAAAATCTCTCCGATTTTTGCGAAGTGAGTGAGGAAAATTTATTTGAAGCGATGTTCGGCGAAAATTCGTGCGCCGAAGGCTTGCTGGCTTTCGACGGCGACGAGCCAATCGGCTACGCTTTATTTTACGAAAATTTCGCCAGTTTTCGCGGTCAGCGCGGATTGCATCTCGAAGATTTATACGTCAAACCCGAATATCGCGGACACAAAATCGGCGAAGCGTTTTTGCGAAAACTCGCGCAGATTGCCAAAGCGAGAAATTTCCGACGAATTGATTTTCTCGTGCTTGATTGGAACGAAAACGCGATTAAGTTTTACAAAAAACTCGGCGCGGCGATGGATAAAGAAGAACGCCATTTTAAATTTACCGACGAAGCGTTTGAGAAATTGGGCGAATAAAGAAAACAGCCACAAAAAGGCACAAAATTCACAAAAAACTTTCCTACTTTTTCTTTTGATTTTTTTGCGTATTTTGTGCCTTTTTGTGGCTATAAAATTTCTATGAAAATCTCCAAAATCGAACTCATTGAAATCAAAATGCCGCTCGTGCATTTTTTTGAAACGAGCTTCGGCAGAACTTACGAACGACGCATAATTCTGGCGCGAGTCGAAGACGCGGACGGCGTGGAAAGCTGGGGCGAATGCACCTGCGGCGAAACGCCTTCGTATTGCGAAGAATGGACTGATGCGGCGTGGGAAACTCTGGAAAAAATTCTCGCGCCGCGCATTTTAGGAAAAGAAATCGAATCGGCAAATGCGGTTTGGGATTTGCTGAAACCCGTTCGCGGAAACCGAATGGCGAAGGCGACGTTGGAAACGGCAATTTGGGATTTGGAAGCGAAACGATTAAACGTCCCGCTTTGGAAACAACTCGGCGGCACAAACGCCGAAATCGTGTGCGGCGTTTCCATCGGAATTCAAGATTCAATCGAGCAGCTTTTTGAAAAAATCGAAATTGAATTAAACGCCGGATACCTTCGCATCAAAATAAAAATCGCGCCGCATTGGGATTACGAAGTTATCGAAAAAGTGCGCGAAAAATTCGGCGCGATTTTATTGATGGGCGACGCGAATTCGGCTTATTCATTAAACGACATCGAACTTTTCAAACGAATGGATGAATTCGATTTGATGATGTTTGAACAGCCGCTCGCGCACGACGACATTCTCGACCACGCGAAATTGCAAAGCGAAATTAAAACGCCGATTTGTCTCGACGAATCAATTCATTCGGCGGACGACGCGCGAAAAGCGATTGAACTCGGCGCGTGTCAAATCATCAACATCAAACTCGGACGAGTCGGCGGACACGCGCAGGCGAAATTGATTGAACAAACGGCGCGTGAAAATTTGATTCCCGTCTGGTGCGGCGGAATGTTAGAGAGCGGAATCGGGCGGGCGCACAACATCGCCATGTCAACTTTAAAGGGTTTCACTCTGCCCGGCGACGTTTCGGCAAGCAAAAGATATTGGACGGAGGACATCATTGAACCGTCGGTCGAGATTACGAAAAACGGCACAATCATCGCGCCCGAAATTGCTGGAATCGGCTTTGATGTGAAAAGAAATAGAATTGATAAGTTGACGACTAGAAAAAGAATTATCAAATAATTCAGATTTATTACAAGCCAATACTTCGGACAGTTTTTTGATAGCTGAAAGCCAATGATTACGGGCTTTCTATTTTTCAAAAGTGATTTAAATCAAACTTAGCTCAAAACCTAACTTTGATTTAAATAATAGTTTCTATATTTTTCAACAACTTACAGGAATTAATGACTTAAAAACTGTCCGAAGTATTGTACAAGCTAGAGTTTTAAGAAAATCGCCGTTCGCTAAGCACACGAAAAAACACTAACTTTCGTGTTGTTTTCGATTCGCGTGATTTAGCGTAATTCGTGGACAGCAAAATATAGAAATTTCATTTACAGAGTATTTATAAACTCCAAAAAAGCGGCAGAAAAATCATCACGACGACGAACAAAATAATCGAAAGTGGAATGCCGATTTTCATATAATCGCGGAAATTATAGCCGCCCGGACTCATCACCAAAACATTGACCGGATGACCGAGCGGCGTGATAAACGCCATCGAAGTAGCGAGCGCAACGCCCATCACGAGCGCACGCGGATTGATGTTCGCTTGTTGCGCGACGCGAATGGCGACGGGCGCGATGACGGCGGCGACGACCGCGCCGTTGACGGCTTGCACCATCAAAGTCGTAACGAGAAAAAGTCCGGCGAGCAGGGCGAGCGAGCCGTAACCGCCGAGAACGCTGACGATTTCGTTTGCCATAAGTCCGGCGGCGTTGGTTTTCGTCAGAGCGATGCCCATCGGCAGCATTCCCGCGACGAGAAAAACGCTGCTCCAACTGATTGACGAATACGCCTGTTCGGTCGTCAAAATGCGCGTCAGCATCATCGCCAACGCGCCGCCGAGCATAATCGCGCCGGTGATATTCGGCAGAAGGACGGCGAAAACGAGCGTGGCGACGAAAATCATCAGCGCGGCGCGTCCTTTGTCGGGAACTGTAATCGCCGTTTCTTCCTTCGACATCAGCAAAATAATTTCCGGATCGTCGGCTAAAACGGCGAGTTTGTCGCGCGTTCCCTGAAGCAGCAGAGCGTCGCCGAAAGCGAGCGGAACTTCCGCTAGATTAGTAACAATTTCTTGGTCGCCGCGCCAGATGGCGAGCGCGGTCATTCCGTATTTTTCGCGGAAATGCGCCGAGCGCAAAGTTCTGCCAATCAAACGCGAACGCGGCGAAAGCATCGCTTCGACGACTTCGACCGTTTGCGATTCAAGCTGACTTTCGCTCCATTCGGGCGCGGGCAGAAATTCCATAAACGGCTGCACGTCGCGTTTTCGGAAATCCGCTTCGTCGCCTTCGAGAACCAATGTGTCGCCGTCTTTTATTTTCGTTTCGGGCGAGAGGGCGAAAAGTTTTTTGTTTTTGCGCTCGATGGCGACGACGCTCACGCCGAAATCTTCGCGCAGATGACTGTCGGAAAGCGGCTTGTTAATCAAAGAAGATTTTTCCGGCACGCGGGCGCGAAATAAGTTTTCCCCCAAGTGATACGCGGCGATTAAATCGCTTTGATCGTCTCTGTTCGGCGCGAGCGTCCGTTCGATTAAAGATTCGCCGGGCAGAAATTTTCGTCCGACAAAAGCGACATACAAAACGCCCGCAATCACAATCGGAATGCCGACCGGCGCGAAATCGTAAAGGCTGAAACCTTCGATGTTGTTGTCGTGCAGAATCGAATTGACGACGATATTCGCCGTCGTCAAAAGCGTCGCCATTCCGCCCAAAATCGTGCCGAAAGCGAGCGGAATCAAAACGCGCGAGATGTTGACGTTCGCTCTTTTCGCCGCGCCCGAAGCCGCCGGAAGCAAAACCGCCGCCGCCGCGATGTTGTTCATAAACAAGGACAAAAACGCGCCCGCAACCATCACGACGACGACTAATCGCAATTCGCTTTTGCCGCCGACTTTGAGCAAAATGTTGCCGACCTGTTCGACCACGCCGGTTCGCTCTAATGCTTCCGCAAGAATAAAAATCGCCATAATCGTAATCACGGCGGAGCGGCTGAAACCGGAAAACGCTTCCTGCGTCGTCAAAACGCCGGTTACGCCGAGCGCGACGACGACGAGCAAAGCAACCAAATCGGCGGGCAATTTATCCGTCAGAAAAAGGACAAAGGCGATTATCAGAATTGCGAAGGTTAGGATTAATTGATTATCCATTGTTCCAAATTTTCAAGTATAGTTCTTGCGAGGAAAGTTGCAAAGATATTAAGCATTAAATTTCCGCACGAAAATTTTCAACACATTTTATTCAAAAAAATTAAAGTGCTAAACTATCCGTTTTCAAAACAAATTTATGAGCAATCAAGAACCAAACAAAATCATTTTCTCGATGGTTAAGGTCAGCAAGTTTTACGACAAAAAGCCTGTGCTGAAAGACATTTACTTATCGTTTTTTTACGGCGCGAAAATCGGGGTTCTCGGACTGAACGGTTCGGGGAAATCTTCGCTTTTGAAAATTATCGCGGGCGCGGACAAGGAATTTAACGGCGAAGTCGTTTTTTCAAAAGGCTACACAGTCGGATATTTAGAGCAAGAGCCGAAGTTAGATGAAACGAAAACCGTGCGCCAAACGGTTGAAGAAGCCGTGCGGGAAACGGTCAATCTTTTGCAGGAATTCGACGAAATAAATTTGAAATTTGCCGAATCAATGTCCGACGAAGCGATGGACGAACTGCTCGCCAGACAAGGCGAAGTTCAGGAAAAACTCGACGCTTCCGACGCTTGGGATTTGGATTCGCGTCTGGAAATGGCGATGGACGCGCTTCGTTGTCCGCCGCCTGACACGCCGATTAAAAACTTGAGCGGCGGCGAAAAACGTCGCGTCGCCTTGTGCCGTCTTTTGCTGCAAAAACCCGACGTTTTATTATTGGACGAACCGACCAATCATTTAGACGCGGAAACGGTCGGCTGGCTCGAACAGCATTTGCAGAAATACGAAGGCACGATTATCGCCGTCACGCACGATAGATATTTCTTGGATAACGTCGCGGGCTGGATTCTCGAACTTGATCGCGGCGAAGGAATTCCGTATCAGGGAAATTATTCGTCGTGGCTCGAACAAAAACAGGCGCGGCTGGCAACCGAGCAAAAAGGCGAAGACAAGCGGCAGAAAACTCTCGAACGCGAACTCGAATGGATTCGAATGTCGCCGAAAGGTCGCCACGCGAAATCAAAGGCGCGAATCAATCAATACGAAGAACTCGCGTCGCAGGAATCGGAAAAACGCGCCGAAGATTTGGAGATTTTCATTCCCGTCGGCGAACGGCTCGGCGATATTGTCGTCGAAGCGCATCAAGTCGCCAAAGGTTACGATGATAAACTGCTTTTTGAAAATTTGGAATTCAGTTTGCCGCGCGGCGGAATCGTCGGCGTAATCGGCGCAAACGGCGCGGGCAAAACGACTCTCTTTAGATTAATAACCAAACAGGAAACGCCCGACAAAGGCGATTTCCGCGTCGGCGCAAATGTCAAACTCGGCTACGTTGACCAATCGCGCGATTCTTTGAACGCGGATAAAACCATCTGGGAAGAAATCTCCGACGGCTTGGATTTAGTCCAACTCGGCAAGCGCGAAGTCAATTCCCGCGCCTACGTTTCGCGCTTCAATTTCTCCGGCGCAGACCAGCAAAAAAGAGTCGGACAACTCTCCGGCGGCGAACGCAACCGCGTTCATTTAGCGAAAATGTTAAAGACGGGCGCGAATGTTTTACTGCTCGACGAACCGACCAACGATTTGGACGTGAACACGATGCGTGCGCTCGAAGAAGCATTAGAAAATTTCGCGGGCTGCGCCGTTGTCATCAGCCACGACCGATGGTTTTTAGACAGAATCGCCACGCATATCTTGGCGTTTGAAGGCGATTCCAAAGTCGAATTTTTCGACGGCAATTACTCCGAGTACGAAGAAGATAAAAAGCGAAGATTAGGACACGATGCCGACCAGCCGCATCGGATCAAGTATCGAAGTTTGACGAGAGCTTAATTTTTTTCGACATCGCATTTGAAATGAATGATTTGCAGAGACAATTTATCCGCGCTTTTGAAAATAACTGCGAGTCATTCGGCATTTCCCTTTCAACGGAAAAGATTTTCAATCTCGCAAGATATTACGAACTCGTCGAAAGACACAAACAGATTCTTCATCTCGTCGCGCCTGCTTCCGTAGAAACTTTTGTCGTTCGCCACGTTTTGGAATCAATTTTCGCCGAACAATTTCTGCCGAAAAACATTTCGTTTGCCGACATCGGAACGGGCGCGGGATTGCCTGCCGTTCCGCTGCTTATCGCGCGGAAAGATTTGCGCGGCAATCTTATCGAATCGAAAATAAAGAAAGCTAAATTTTTGGCAGAAGTTTTGACGGAATGCAAATTAGAAAACCGCGCTGAAATTTTTAATCGTCAGTTTGAAGAACTCGAAAAACCCGCCGCTGATTTTGTCTTGTGCCGCGCTCTGGACAAATTTATTGAAAAACTTCCGAAGATTTTAAAATGGTCGCGCAGTCGTAATCTGCTTTTTTTCGGCGGAAATTCGCTTGGCGAAAATTTGGAAAAATTGAACGTAAAGTTCGAGCGAAAACTTATTCCGCAATCGGAAAAACGATTTCTTTTTGTCGCGCAAAATTAGCCTGTTTTGCTTTTGATTTGGCGTTTCATTTATAATACAATGTGTTATATGAAGCACGCAGTTAATAAAAATAAATCTGCCATTAAAGCAAAAACGAAAACTTTAACGCAAAATAAAGCGGTTAAGAAAACGAAACCCACCGCGAAAAAGCCGACGAGCAAAATCGCCGCAAACCCTCGCCGCCAAACGACTGTTCAAAAAAACAACGCCGTTGTGAAATCCGCGCCGAAAAAACCTGTGCGTGTCGTAAAGCCGGCAATCAAAAAAACCGCGCCGAAACTTTCGGCGAAAACTTTGAACGCTCTGAAAACTATTTCAGCACGAAAAACTGCGTCTGCCGCCAAACAAACAACAAAATCGAAAACCGGAAAAGTCGCGCCGAAGACATCGGTCAAGACAGTTACAACGCCCGTTCAAAAAACAAAGAAAATTTCCCCGATTAAAAAAGTTTCGGCGGTCAAAAAGAAATTAAAAACAACTTTGCCGACGCAAAAGGCGAAGCCTAAAACTTTAGTTAAAAAGACAAAAGTTTCCGCTAAAGCATCGGTTAAGCCGAAGGCGAAAACTTCCGTTAAATCAACCAAAACTTCATTGCCAAAAGTTACGGTTCAAACGGCAAAAGTTCGACAACCGAAAGTTAAAACTGTCGCTATAACCAAGATAAAAGCCGCCGCGAAGAAACCTGCAAATATCAAAAAGTCGAAACAATCTGTTTCGGCAAAACCTATTAAACAAAATAAAATTAAACCGATTGTTGCGGCGAAAAAAGTTAATCGTAAAAAAAATCAGCCGATTATCGCGGCAAAAAATTCCGTCAAGAAAATCGCTGTCGTTAAGCCGATTGTTAAAGTAAAAAAAGTCGTCAAGAAAACACAAAAGCCGAAGTTGACCGCGGCGGTAAAAAAACGAAATCCGAAAATTGAAAAGCCGACTCGGATTAGAAAAGTCAAAGTGGTTGAAAATGTTATCGAGACGACCGCGCCGCGCCCGCCGAAGCCGAGAAACAGAAAGGCGCGACCGATTAGTTCGGCGGTTTTTCGCGGGAAAAAAGAGCAATATGATTTTAAGGTTTTCGCGCTTGACGAAAAATTCGAGCCGATTCCGGCGGTTTATATTATCTCGAAACGCAAAATTGACCGGCGCAAAAAAGGACATCACGCGCTCGTCTGCATCGGGCAGACCGATTCGGTTTTCGATGAACTAAAGCGGCATCGAAAAGGCAAATGCGTCAAAAAACACGAAGCGAACGCCGTCAGCATTTTACACGAAGCCGACGAGCAAATTCGTCTGAAAATCGAAACCGATTTGAAAGCCGCGCACGCGGTCGCCTGCGTTTTTGAATAAAAGACAATCGCCGATTTTCCGTTCATTTTGGTATGATAAAACGATGATGAATCGCCCTGAAAAAAACGAATACAACAAATATTACGAAAAATACGTTTCGCAAGTTGAAGAAACCGATATTATCGCGGCTTTGGAAAATCAATCGAGCGAATTGCAAAGTTTGCTTGCCGGAATTTCGGAGGAAAAAAGTTTTTACAAATACGCCGAAGACAAATGGACAATCAAGGAAGTCGTCGGGCATTTGATTGACGGCGAGCGGATTTTCGGCTATCGCGCTTTGCGAATTTCACGCGCGGACAAAACGCCGCTCGAAGGTTTCGAGCAGGACGGTTATATCGAAAATAGTAATTTCGACGGCACGAAATTTACCGATTTAACCGAAGAACTTTTACTGCTTCGCCAATCGAATAATTTGTTTTTCAAAAATCTGACCGACGAAGCGTGGCGGCGAACGGGAACGGCGAGCGATTCCCCCGTTTCGGTTCGCGCTCTGGCTTACATAATGGTCGGACATATTCGTCATCACGCGAACATTTTGCGCGAGCGATATTTGACTTAAATGAATTTCGATGTGGTCATTATCGGCGCGGGCGCGGCTGGACTTTTTTGCGCGATTGAAGCCGGAAAGCGCGGACGCAAAGTTTTGGTCATCGAACACAATGCGCAAATCGGACGAAAAATTATAATTTCCGGCGGCGGTCGCTGTAATTTTACGAACGTAAACGCGCGGGCGGAAAATTACATTTCGGAAAATCCGCACTTTTGCAAATCCGCGCTGGCGCGTTACACGCCGCAGGATTTCATCGAACTCGTCAAAAAACACCGCATCGAATTTTACGAGAAAAAACTCGGACAGCTTTTCTGCCGCGAAAGTTCAAAGCGTATCGTCGAAATGCTGCTTAAAGAATGTCGGCAGGCGAAAGTCGAGATTCGCACCGATTGTTCGGTAAAAAATATCGAGAAAAAAGATTCGTTTGAAATCGAAACTAATCAAGAAAGTTTCATTGGCGAAAGTCTGGTAATTGCGACGGGCGGACTTTCGATTCCGCAACTCGGCGCGACGGATTTCGGTTATCGCGTTGCCAGGCAATTCGGCTTGCGAATTGTCGAAACGCGAGCCGCGCTGGTGCCGCTTATTTTTAAAAACGACTTTCCCGAAGCGTTAAAAAATCTCGCCGGTGTTTCGCTCGACGCGAATCTTTCATTTGGAAAAACGAGTTTCCGCGAAAATATTTTGTTCACGCATCGCGGCGTTTCGGGTCCGGCGGTTTTGCAAATTTCTTCTTACTGGCGGCGCGGCGAAAAAATTTCTTTCGATTTACTGCCTTCGGTAAATGCTTTCGAGATTTTGCAAAAAGTGCGCGACAGCCGCAAAGAATTATCAAATTTTCTCGGCGAGATTTTGCCGCATCGCTTTGCGTCCGCGTTTTGCGAAACGCTTTTTGCATCGAAGCCTTTGAAAAATTACAGCGAGAAGGAATTAACAAAAATCGCCGAAACGCTTCACGATTGGCAAATCGCATTTGACGAAACCGAAGGCTACAAAAAAGCGGAAGTAACCGCAGGCGGCGTTTCGACCGACGAACTTTCGTCAAAAACGATGGAGGCGAAGCGCGTCAAAAATTTATATTTTATCGGCGAAGTCGTGGACGTAACCGGCTGGCTCGGCGGTTATAATTTTCAATGGGCTTGGTCTTCCGGCTTTGCGGCAGGACAATTCGTTTAACTCGTAAAGATGAAATTTTCGCGCAATCAAATTATCGGCTCACTAATTTTGCTCGTCGTGATTTTGACGATTGCGCTGATTCGACTTTTAACTCATTCGGAATAATTTTAGGCTTGTCGCTCATAAAAAACGTAATTTTTCCGCCATTGATAATTTCCGCGTGAGTTAAATAATTGCGATTTATCTCTTTTCCGTTGACGATTACTTTTTCGACGTAGACATTTTTGTCGCTTTGATTGTTTGCTTCAATCGTCAAAGTTTTGCCGTTTTCCAATTTCAAAACCGCGCTTTTAATCGCCGGACTACCGATTTGATATTGGTCGGAAGCGGGCGCGACGGGATAAAAACCGAGCGTCGAAAATAAAAACCACGCCGACATCTGACCGCAGTCGTCGTTGCCGCCGAGTCCGTCGGGCGCGGCGTGATATTGATTTTTCAAAATCATCCGCACTCGTTCCTGCGTTTTCCAAGGCGCGTCCGTCCAATTATACAAATACGCGACGTGGTGCGACGGTTCGTTGCCGTGAATGTAGCCGCCGATGATGCCTTCGCGCGTGATGTCTTCGGTCGTGGCGAAAAACGAATCGGGCAGTTTCATCGTAAAAAGTTCGTCGAGATGCGCGGCGAATTTTGATTTTCCGCCCATCATTTCAATCATCTCGGCGGGCTGATGCGGCACGAAAAGACTGTAATTCCACGCATTTCCTTCGATAAAACCTTCGCCTTCGGTTTTCAGCGGATCAAATTTTTCGACGAATTTTCCGTCCGCCATTTTCGGGCGCATAAATCCGGTCGAAGCGTCATAGACGTTTTTCCAATTCTCCGAACGCTTGATAAATTCGTCGTAAATATCGTTTCGATTTAATTTTTTCGCCGCCTGCGCGATTGCCCAATCGTCGTAGGCGTATTCCAAAGTTTTCGAGACGCTCGATGAATTTCCTTCGTCTTTGACGTAGCCGAGCGACATATACGAATCGAGTCCGTCGTAATATTTCGTCCGCGCCGTCTGCGCCATCGCGTCGAGTGCGTGATTCGCGTCAACGCCCGCGATGTTGCCGGAAACAATCGTGTCGGCGATCACCGAAACCGAATGATAGCCAATCATACACCAATTTTCGTTGGCGTAATGTGACCAAACCGGTAGCATTTTATGAACGCTCTGGTCATAATGCGCGAGCATCGAATTGACCATATCGCGGTTGCGCTGCGGCTGAATAATATTGAAAAACGGATGCAGCGCGCGAAAAGTGTCCCAGAGCGAAAAGGTCGTGTAATTAGTGAAATTTTTCGCTTCGTGGATGTTTTGATCCAAACCTTTATATTTGGAATCCGCGTCCATATAAATCGTCGGACTGATAAAAACGTGATACATCGCCGTGTAAAAATTCGTCAAATCGTCTTTCGTTTCAGCAGTTACGGCGATTTTTCCGAGTTCTTTGTTCCATACTTTTTGCCCGTCAGCTTTTACTTTTTCAAAATTCCAGTCGGGCGTTTCGAGTTTCAGATTATTTATCGCGCCTTCCGTCGAAACCGGCGACAGCGCGAATTTTATTTTTATTTTTTCATCTTTCGCCGTTTTAAAATCGAAATGAGCGCGAATCTGCTCGCCTGCCATTTCGGGAAAATTTTTCGTCTGGTCAAACTTGCGCCAGAAACCTTTATACGGCGACGGCTTGAAATCTTTGAAACCGTAACTCGTGAACGGTTTGGAAAATTCCATCGCAAAATAAACCGTGCGAGTTCGCGCCCAGCCGTTCGTCTGCCGAAAACCCGTAATCATGTGATCGTTTTCGACGCGGACAAACGTCCAGACGTTTTTGCCGTCGTAATTGTAAATGCCGTGCATCAAGTCCAAAAGGATGTGCGCGTTGTCGCTCTGCGGAAAAGTATATTGATGAAATCCGACGCGCGTCGTCGTGGTCAATTCGGCGAGAATATTGTCATCGGCGAGTAAAACTTTGTAATAATTCGGCTCGGCAACTTCCGTTTCGTGCGAAAACGCCGAACGAAAACCGCTTTTCGGATTATCTTTGCCGCCCGGTTCTAGCTGCAATTCGCCGACGGTCGGCATCACCAAAAAATCGCCCAAATCAGAATGTCCCGTGCCGGAAAAATGCGTGTGCGAAAACCCGACAATCTCTTTGTCGTCATACTGATAACCCGCGCAATACCGGTAAGTTTCGGGATTATATTTCCCTCCGATCAAATACGGCTGTTCGTCCGTGTCGGGCGACAACTGCACCGCGCCGAACGGCACGGTCGCGCCGGGAAATGTGTGTCCCATTTTTTGCGTCCCGATCAAAGGATTGACGTATTGAATGTAATTTTCCGATTTTTGCGCCATTAGATTTATCTGTAATGTTAATAAAACAAGTGCGACGAATAGTTTTTTCATTTTTGATTTTCAGAATCGGTTAGATTAATAATTTCAAATGATATTCGCAAACGCGCGGGAAAACAAAATATCACGCGATTTGCGAAAAACTTTTGATAAAATTGTCGATATTTTATTTATTTGCGGGCTGTCGCTGATGGCAATCGTCTGCTGCATCATCGCTTATACTTTTATTTAGCATTTTGTCTGAAAATAAAAAATACATTTATTCAATCGTCGGACCGACCGCTTCTGGCAAAACCGAAATCGGTGTCGCGCTCGCTCTGCGTTTGGGAAATGCCGAGATAATCAATTGCGATTCGGTGCAGATTTACGAGGAAATCCAAATCGCTACCGCGAAACCGGGCGCGGAAGAAAAGCGCGGCGTGCCGCATCATTTGATTGATTATGTCGCGCCGGAAATCAATTACACGGCGGCAGATTGGACGCAAGATGCGGCGCGTAAAATCGTCGAAATCGAAGCGCGAAATAACATTCCGATTCTCGTCGGCGGCAGCGGATTTTATCTCCGCGCACTCCGCGAGCCGTTTTTTGAAAGCCCGAAAACCGACGAAAAATTACGAGCCAAACTCGTAAAAATAAAAGCGCGGAAAGGCGCGGAACATCTGCATAAAATCCTGAAACGAGTTGATGCGATTTCCGCCAAAAAACTTTTCCCGCGCGATTATGTGCGCGTGATGCGTGCGCTCGAAGTTTATTTTCAAACCGGAAATCGCATCAGCCGAATCCAGCCGATTCGCGCCGAGCCGCCGGATTTTGCGGATAGAATAAAAATTTTCGCTCTTAATCCGCCGCGTAAAATTTTGTATGAAAGAATCAATCGGCGAACGGAAATCCATTTCGCAAACGGCTTGGTTGAAGAAGTAAAAAGTTTGCGGGAAAGAGGTTTGCCGGAGAACACGAGCGCACTCGGCGCACACGGTTATCGGCGAGTTTGCGAATTTTTGCGCGGCGAGCGCGATTTGGAAAGCGCAATCGAGCGAACCAAACAAGACGTGCGAAATTACGCCAAGCGGCAGATGTCTTGGTTTCGGCGAGAGAGCGGTGTCGTGTGGCTCGAAGGATTTGGAGACGAAGCGAAAACACGGAAAAATCTCTGGAAAATGCTTCATTTGGAATAACTTGTGAAAGATTTCTTGTAAGTCGCGGCAAATCGTTATAAACTAAATCGGTAATCCCCACAACACGAGAAGAGAGAGAAAATGTTATGGAAAAAACGGTTGCCCAAAACATACAGGATGCGTTTTTAAATACGGCGCGGCGCGAGCGGTTTAATATTATTATTCATCTTCTGCACGGCGCAACATTGTCGGGCAGAATCAAGAGTTTCGATAAATTTTCCGTAATGCTCGATGTCGGAGGACAAGACGTTTTGATTTTTAAACACGCCATTTCAACTATTTCACAAGAGAAAAAAAAACCTGATTCGGTATAAAACATTTTGCGCGGAAAATTTATCACTTTTGAAGGAATTGACGGAAGCGGCAAGTCAACGCAACTGCGAATGCTGGCAAACGAACTGCGCGTGCGCGGCTTCAGCGTTTTTCCGACGATGGAGCCGGGCGGAACGCCGCTCGGTCGTCGTCTTCGCGCGGCGTTTCTCGAAACCGAAGAAACCGTCTCGCCGCTCGCCGAACTTTTATTATTCGCCGCCGACCGCGCCCAGCACGTTAATTTTCTCGTCAAACCCGCGCTCGAAGAAGGCAAAATTATAATCTCCGACCGCTACGCCGACGCAACCGTCGCTTATCAAGGCGCGGGACGCGGATTTCCCGAAACAACCATCAATCAAATCATCGAGTTTGCGACGAGCGGACTAAAACCCGATTTAACTTTGTTCTTCGATTTGCCGATTGAAAAAGCACTTCTACGAACGCACAGCCGCAACGACGCGGGCGAGCGTAAAAATCGAATGGACAAGGAAACGGCGGAATTTTACGAGCGTGTGCGCGATGCTTATCTGCGAATCGCCGAAAATGAGCCGGAGCGTTTTCGCGTCATCAATGCTGACGGCTCAACCAGCGAAGTCCAAACGCGCGTGGTGGAAATCGTTGCGGAATTTTTGGCAAATCACAACTGAGAACAAAAAGAGTTTTATCCACGAAGAAACACGAAGGAACACGAAAAAGAATTAATAAATTTCGTGTTCCTTCGTGTTTCTTCGTGGAAAATTGTCTTAAGGGTTTTTTATTTCCTCAAGCTGCTTTTGCGTCAAAGCGGAATTGATGCCGCTCATTTCTTTCTTCATCCACGCCTCGAAACTCGCATTGACATCGGTGAGTTCGCGGGCGAGCGCAGCGGCGCGTTCCATCTGCGTTTGCGATGGTCGCCCTTCGTAACCGTTGACGCTGCCGTAAAGGTCGGCGAGATATTCACGAAGTCGTTCTTCGCCCGTAATCGCGCCGCCTTCTTTGGTCGCCACGATTTTTCGCCGCAATTCGTCAACTTGTTTTGAAGCCGTTTGCAGACGATTTTTCAACGCGTCGTCATTGGTAACTTTTGCGGCGCGGTCGTCGAGCGCAAGGCGCGTCGCGTTCATACGCTCGACAATCGTCGTCATTTCACCGAGCGTTTTATACAGCTTCATCGTCAAATCAAACTGTGTCTTTCGGTCGGCTAACGTATGTTTCGAGCGCGGGTCGGCGACGACGTTTAACTGCGTCGTATAGACATTTTTATCCTTTGTCATTTTCACCGTATAAATACCGGGCAAAACGCGCGGTCCGACGGTTGCGCCGCCGGCGATAGTCGCCGCCGGAGGAACTTTCGGCGCGGGCAGACGCATTGACCAGCGCACACGATTGATGCCGCGCCGCTTGCTCGCCGGAATCGTGCCGAGCGATTGATTGTCGGCATCGAAAATTTCGATTTTCAAATCGCCGAAGATATGTCGTTTTTTCTGATAATAAGTAATCACGGCTTCGTCCGGCGGATTGTCGCCGACAAACGCCGCGTCGCCGTTGACCCAACCGCCGCCCGCTTCGATTCTTTGCTGCGTCGGCTGCGCTTGCAAAAAAACAATCTCTTTCGACATCGCGTCCTGCGTCAAATTGCGAAGCGGCGTGATGTCTTCAACAATCCAGATTCCGCGTCCGTGCGTGGCGATGATTAAATCGTTATCGCGCGGATGAATCGCCAAATCTCTGACGGGGACGTTCGGAAAATCATTGCCTTTGTATTGCGCCCACTGCCGCCCGCCGTCAATCGAAATCCAAAGCCCGAATTCGGTTCCGACGAACAGCAAATCTTTGTTCACCAAATCTTCCTTGACGACGTGCGCGTAGCCTTTCACCGGCGAATTCGGCGCGACGATTTGCGCCCAAGTTTTGCCGTAATCCGTCGTTTTATAAATATACGGCGACATATCGCCGAAGGTGTGCAAATCGAAAGTCGCATACGCCGTGCCTTCGTTGAAATGTCCCGCGTCAACGTAAGAAACCCAAGCGTTTTTTGGCAAGCCTTTGACATTGCCGACGACGTTCGTCCAAGTTTTTCCGCCGTCGCGCGTGATTTGCAAATTGCCGTCGTCAGTTCCCGCCCAAATCAAATTCGCATTCATCGGCGATTCGCAAATCGAATAAATCGTCGTGTGCATTTCCGCCGAAGAATTGTCCACGCTCACGCCGCCGGATTCTTCCTGTTTTTGTTTTTCGGGGTCATTCGTCGTCAAATCGGGCGAGATGCGTTCCCAAGTTTGACCGTGGTCTTTCGAGCGAAAAAGAAACTGCGAGCCGAGATAAACCGCGCCGCTTTTTGAAACGTGAATCGGCGCGTTCCAATTATATCGAAGCTCTTTTTCGTTGTATTTCGGCAGCGGTTGAATGTCGCGCGATTCGTGCGTTTTGCGGTTCACTCGTCCGATGTATCCGCCTTGCGATTCGGCATAAATATAATCGTGGTCGGTCGGGTCGGCGAACATCCAAAAGCCGTCGCCGCCATACATATTTTCCCACTGCGCGTTTGTAATTCCGCCTGGAAATTGCGAATCGCCGACCCAGGAACTGTTGTCCTGCAATCCGCCGTAGACGTGGTATGGCGTGTCCATATCAACGCTGACGTGATAAAACTGCGAGACCGGCAAATTCTCGGCTTTCCACCAGCGACTCGCGCCGTCGTAAGAATACCAAAGCCCGCCGTCGTCGCCCGTGATGACGTGATTCGTATTTACGGGGTCAATCCAAACGTCGTGAAAATCGCCGTGCGCTCCGCCCGCGACGTTCGAGAAAGTCTTGCCGCCGTCAGTACTTAAAATCAAAGAGCCGCCCGCTTTGAAAATTCGATTTTCGTCTTTCGGGTCAACGATTAAATTTGCAAAATAAAACGGTCGCCAAACCATATTTTGACTGCGGTCGAGAGCCGTCCAAGTTTGCCCGCCGTCGTCCGAACGATAAAGTCCATCGTTCGGTTTGACGGCTTCGATAAACGCATAAACCGTTTTCGGGCGCGACGGCGCGACCGCGACCGCGACTCTGCCCCAGGGTTTTGCCGGAAGTCCTTTCGCGTTGTCGTTTTTCAATTCCGTCCAAGTTTCGCCGCCGTCTTTGCTTTTGAAAAGTCCGCTGCCGCTCGGCGCGGTTTCGTCTTCGCCGCCCGAACGAAACGTCCAACCTTTGCGGCGAAAATCCCAGAGTCCGGCGTATAAAGTGTCCGGGTCTTGCTCGTCCATCGAAAGCATCGAACAGCCGGTCGAAGCGTTCACGCCGCGCAGGACGCGCGTCCAAGATTTGCCGCCATCGCGTGTTCGATAAACGCCGCGCTCATCCGAATCAGACCAGAGTTTTCCGGTCGCGCAAACATAGACGTTGTTTGAATCCTTCGGATTGACTAAAATTTTGGCGATGTGTTCCGAATCATTTAATCCGAGATACGTCCAATTATCGCCGCCGTCCATCGAGCGATAAACGCCGTTGCCGACCGACACGGAATTACGCATCCAAGATTCGCCCGTGCCGACCCAAACGATTTTCGGATTTTTCTTGTCAATCGTAATCGCGCCGATTGATTGCAGCGGCTGTTTGTCGAAAACGGGTTTGTAAGTCGTGCCGCCGTTCGTTGATTTCCAAACGCCGCCCGAAGCCGCGCCGACATACAGCGTCAAACGATTGCCTTCCCACGCGCCGTCAACCGCCGCAACGCGCCCGCTCATCGCCGCCGAACCGATATTTCTCGCGCCCAAACCGGAGATGGTTTCCGAATCGAATTTCACCGTCGGCGTTTGCGCTAACGCGCCGATTGCCGAAATTAAACTTAAAACGATTATCGAAAAGAATTTTTTATTTTTCATTTTGTTTTTAAGAAATAGGTTTTTTCACGCTCGGCGGAATTATTTTGCCCGGCTCGTTTTTCTTGTCCTGTGTTTTCGGAATGTTTTTGTCTTCTTCGACTATGCCGCCCGGCTGCTGCATCGGCGTTTTTGCCATCGGTCGCATAAAACGGCTGTCGTCAATCGGCACGTTCGCTTCGATTTTTTCCATCGTAATCGTTACTTTGTTCGGGCTGCCCTTTGCGCCGGTTTCGATTGAAAACGGAAAATAAATGCCGTTGACTTCTTTGTAATCGCCCAAAATCGTTTCCGCTTCGATTTCCGTGCCGCGCACCGTTCGCTTGGTTTCGATTTTTATCGGCACATAATAATCGGTGTCCATAAAATAATTTTCAACCGTGCCGGACGGCAGCGTAACCTTTAATTTGTATGCGTCCGTGCCGTCAACCGGTTCGAGTCCGGCGTATTCGACCTTGATATTTCGCGCCTTGTAATTGATGAGCGGGTTGTCGAAATCCGCGCCGTCGAGCATCGCTTTTAATTCTTCCTCGCTCAAAGATTCCACGTCTTTTTTGCCGCCGAACGGTTCGATTTTCCAGCCGTCCCGCCCGTCGTATGCGGAAATGGCGGTCATTCCTTGAATCGAAAAATCTTCGCGCGTTTTGTTCGGGCGTTTATTTTCGTCAACGACGACGGCTTCAAAACCGCCGCCGCCGGAAAATTTTCCGGTCGAGCGCAAGGTTTTTATCGCTTGGATTTTTTCCATTCCGCCGATTGCCTTGACGTATTTGGAAACGATTTCATCGGCGGTTTGCGCCGACGCTTGAAATGCGAAAAAAGTCAGCACAACGGCTGATAATAGAACTTGACGCATAAAAGTTTTCTCCTTAAATTTCAGATAAATTTTTTGATTTGGTTGACGACATATTTTCTACGCGAAATCTTTCGTAAAGGTTTTCTAATTTTCGCGCCGCGCCGAATTTAAATTCGAGATTAAAAAATTCGCCCGAAGCGATTCGATAAACCCGCCGAATTTTGTAGAATTGACGAAAGCAGTATCGCAGAATCAAAAGATTTCGGCAAGATAAATTTTATGTTCGACAAACTTCTCGGCAACAATCAGGTCAAAGAAATTTTGCGCCGTCTGCTGGCGCAAAAGCGCGTGCCGAACGCACTGCTTTTTGCGGGAGCAAGCGGCGTTGGCAAAAAGCAATTCGCGCTCGAATTGGCAAAATCTTTTGTCTGCCGAAGTCCGAAAAATTCGGAAGCGTGCGACGTTTGCGCGGCTTGCCGACGCGCCGATAAATTTGCTTTTCCGAAGGCGGACGACCGCGACGCATTCAAAAAAGTAATCTTCAGCGAACAGCCCGACATCGGTTTAATCGCTGCTTACAATAAAAACATTTTGGTTGACGCGATTCGAGACCTTGAAATGGAAGCGAACTTTCGTCCATACGAATCGGCAGCCAGATTTTTTATCGTTGACGACGCTGACAAAATGAACGACGCGGCATCGAACGCGCTTTTGAAAACTCTGGAAGAACCGCCCGCCTCGTCGTATATTTTTTTGATAACTTCGCGCCCCGACGCGCTTCTCTCGACGATTCGTTCGCGCTGTCAGACGTTAAGATTTGCGCCGATTGATAGTCGGGAAATGGAAGATTTTTTAGCGAAAAGTAAAAAGTTTTCTGCCGAAGATGCCGCGCTTTTAGCGAAACTTTCGAGCGGACGACTCGGACACGCGCTCGAAACCGACATTGAAAAATTCAAGCAGCGACGCGCCGCGATGCTGCAAGTTTTGGAAAGCATTTTAATCAAAGAAAATCGCGCCGAACTTCTTCGTATCGGCGAAGAAATGAACGACGCGAAAAACAAAGACGCTTACGAAGACAATTTAGAAATTCTGCAAACTTTGATTCACGATGTTTGGATGTTTAAAAACAACGCGGATGAAAAAATCGCGGTGAACATTGATATTGCAAATGATTTGAAAAAATTAACGACACGCATCGAAGGCAAAAGGCTTGCCGCGTGGCTCGCGGAAATCGAAATCCTGCGCGAACAACTCGCCGTCAATCTCAACCGCAAAATTGCGACCGACGCGCTGTTTATGCAAATGGCAAGTTGAAATCAGGCTGGGAGAGCGAGCGATTTTTTTATTTCTTTTTCGATTTGTGGCGATAAGTTGACGACAGCAAATCTCTTGTCGGAGTAAAGATAATCTTTGCCTGATTCATCAATTATTCTGAGGAAACCTTCGACGGTATCATTCTTTTCCGGCGCGACAATCGGATAGATTTTTCGCACGTCGAGCGACATTTCATAATCGGCGTTATTCAAACACAATGCGTAACCGATGATTTCCATAATTTTAGTCTAACCAGCGTTTGATTTTTACGCCGCGTTTTCCGATGCCGCGGCATTCATACCAATGAAGTTCGGCGTGTCGAACCGAACCGTCGTGCAGTTCGACATAAGCATTTCCCTTCAATTTTCGCCAATTTCTACCGCCGTAATTGCGGCGTAAAAATTCTATATCCCGAATTGAAAAGCGTCGCGCGATAATCTCGACATCGGTTACCGGCGGCAGGTAACGCTTGAAATCAATCATAGTAGAATTTTATCCTCGATTCAATCGTTTCAAAGAATACCGGAGAAATGTTAAATTTGACAATGAATAAAATTTCATCGTTCACCGCAAAATTGCCGCCGACGTGCTGTTTATGCAAATGACAAGCGTTTAGACGAAAAATTATTGTAGAATAAAAACCTATGGAAGCGAGCGGACAAAACACATTATTATCTTCGACCGTCGAGCGCGTTTTAGCTTGCGCCGGAATTTTAGCGATGGGAACGGGCGTGTTTGTCGTCGGTTATTTTAATCCGACGACCGCCGGATTTTTCCCCGTCTGTCCGCTTCACGAGTTGACCGGATTAAATTGTCCGGGCTGCGGTTTGACGCGCGGTTTTCACGCGCTTTTTCACGGCGACGTTACGACTGCGCTGCATTACAACGCTCTGCTTCCCGCGCTGGCGTTCGTGTTTGCTTATCTGCTCGTTTCGATGTCGCTTACGGCAATTCGAGGTCGCGGGCTTTCGTGGAAATTTTTCACGCCATCGGCAACGTATGGATTTTTGATTGTCGCGCTCGTATTTTTCGTTTTGAGAAATTTGCCGTTTTATCCTTTTACGTTTCTCGCGCCATAGACAGCATTTAACCACATAGAAACAGAGGAAACATAAATCAAAATTTTGATTTATGTTTCCTCTGTTTCTATGTGGTTAAAATTTTAGCTGATTTGCACGAGCGGTTTGTTTTCAACCAGAGACTTGGCGTTTTTTCCTTCTTTCCGCAAAATTTCTACTTCTTTGACAAATTCTTCAACAATGTCTTCGCCGGAGACGCGCCGCATCGGAACGCCGTCTTTGAAAATCATTCCGACGTTTCTGCCAAAAGTAATTCCGAGTTGCGAATCGTGCGCTTCGCCGGGACCGTTGACGGCGCAGCCCATAATCGAAAGATGAAGCGGTTCTTCGACGTGCGCCAAACGGCGTTCGACTTCTGTAACGATTTCGACGAAATTATCGATGTCCAATCTTCCGCACGTCGGGCAAGCGACGACGGTTACGCCGCGTTTTCTGAGTTCAAGGCTTTTTAGAATCTCCCAGCCGACGCGCACTTCTTCGTGCGGTTCTGCCGCTAAGGAAACACGAATCGTATCGCCGATGCCTTCGTGCAGCAAAATCCCTAAACCGATTGACGATTTTATCGTGCCGCCAAACGCCGTTCCCGCTTCGGTTACGCCAAGGTGAAACGGATATTCGACCATCGTTGACATCAAGCGATACGCCGCGACCATTCGATTTACGTCCGATGCTTTCAAGGAAATGATGATGTCGGAAAAACCCAAATCTTCAAGAATGCGAACGTGCCGCATTCCCGATTCGACAATCGCTTCGGGCGTTGCCGTGCCGTATTTTTTCAACAAGTCCTTTTCGAGTGAACCGCCGTTGACACCGATGCGAATCGGAATTCTTCTCGCTTCGGTAGCGCGAACGACTTCGCGGACTCTATCAATCGAACCGATATTTCCCGGATTGATTCGCAGTTTATCAATGCCCGCATCTAACGCCATCAGCGCGAGTTTGTAATGAAAATGAATGTCCGCGACGAGCGGCGCGTCGGTGCGTTTTCTGATTTCTTTCAAGGCAATCGCCGCATCTTTGTCGGGAACGGCGATGCGGACAATCTCGCAGCCCGCCGCGACCATTTCTTCGATTTGCCGAATCGTTCCGTCAACGTCCGTCGTGTCGGTCTTCGTCATTGACTGCACGGCAACCGGCGCGTCGCCGCCAATCGCCACGTTTTTGACCATCACCAATTTCGTTTTTCTTCTCATAAATTTGAGTCTGGAGAGTCTGGAGAGTCGTGAGTCTGGTTTTGACTCTCCAGACTCTCTGGACTCCCTAGACTCTCCAAACTATTTCCCAAACAGCCGCGAAACGTCAAAGAAAATAACCGTTACCATCAGCAATAAAATTATCGCTAAACCGGCAAGCTGAATTTTCTCTTTGATCGCCATCGAAAGCGTCAGACCGAATAATCCCAAAAATCCTTCAATCGCCAAAACCGCGATTTGTCCGCCGTCGAGCATCGGAATCGGCAGCAGATTGAACACGCCTAAATTCAAACTGATTAAAGCTAAAATTGAAATCAGCCCGACAAAACCCTGCTCGGTTACGACTTTTGAAATTATCTGCACGATGCCGATTGGACCGGCAACGCCCGCGTCTTTGACCGAACGCTGTCCGGAGAAAAGCTGACCGAAAACTTTGCCCGTCAAACGCACGATTTCGAGATTCGTATTGACGGCGAAACTCGCGGCTTGCGAAACGCTCGCCGGTTCGCGCGGTATATTTTTTTCGTCGGGAGCAAAATACGCGCCGATGCGAAAAATTCCGTCGTCGCTTTGCTGCGGTTGAATATTTAATTCCTTGCGCTCGCCGCTGCGCTCGACCACGAGTTTAAGCGGCGCGTCTTTATTGTTCCGAATTTGATTAACGATTTCGTTGGCGTTGCGAACCGGCTCGCCGTTTATCGAAATGGCTTTATCGTTCGCTTGCAGTCCAGATTGCGCCGCCGGTTTGCCCGCTTCGGTCGAGGCAACAATGACCGGCTCGACTCCGACTTCGGGTTCTAAATCGAGCATTCCGAGAACATTTCCGTCTCTCTCGACTTTCGTCGGTTTAATCGTGAGCGGCACTCTTTGTCCGCCGCGCTCGACGACCACCGGAATTTCGCGTTCGGGCGCAATCAAAGAATCGTTTCTCACGCGCTCCCAGGTCGGATTTTCCACGCCGTCAAACTGCACGATTCGGTCGCCGACTTTTATTCCGGCTTTCTCCGCCGCGCCGCTCGCATTGACTAAACCGACAATCGGCGCGGGCATCGAAGGAATTCCCATCATCAACGCGCCCGCAAACGGAATCGCCAGCGCGAGCATAATATTCATAAACGGTCCGCCGATCATCACCAGAAATTTCTGCCAGCGCGGGCGAAGTTCATAAAGTTCGGATTCGGGAACGGGTTCGCTCAAATCATCTTTGCCTTCCAGACCGGAATTCGATTCGTCGCCGTAAAGTTTGACATACGCGCCCAAAGGAATCGCGCTGATGCGGTAATCGGTATGTCCGATTTTCTTTCCCCAGATTCGCGGACCCAAACCGAAAAACGAATAAGCGTCAACGCGAATTCCTAAAAGTTTGGCGACGGCGAAATGTCCGAACTCGTGAATGTTGATGGCGATTCCGAGAACGAATATGACTGCTAAAATTACTATGATAATATCGGGCATTATTATAAATTCCTTTTTGAATTATTTGCTTTTATTAGAAACAAAATGCTGCGTTCGAGTTGTCATTAAAAGTCTAAATCTCCCTTTGAAGTTTATCAACTACGGCAGCAAATCGGCGACTTTGATTTTCGCGGCGGGCGCGGCGAGCGGCGAGGCAGTTTCCTTTTCGGTTAAAATTTTTATCTCCGTATAAACGAAGCCGAGTTTTTTGTCTTTAATCGGCTCGCGGTAAATTTCCAGACAGCGATTTTTCAAATTTAAAATCCAATAATCTCGAATTTTGTTTTCCGCATACAAACTCGCCTTTTTCGTGCGGTCAAAATGCAACGTCGTGTCGGAAACTTCGACGATTAACTCGGCGGTTTTCGGATGTGCTGCGCTGAAATCGCGGGTTTTGCCTTTGACGACCGCCGCATCGGGTTCGGGTTCGTCATCTCTGCCGAATATCAACGGTAATTGACTGTCAACAACGAAACCTTTCGCAAAAATATCTCTTAAAATTCCAACGACTAATCTTACGGCGGTTGCGTGTGCGCTTTTCATCGGCGACATTTCGATTATTTCTCCTTTAATTAATTCGACCCGCTTATTTTGGAAAAACCCAAGTTCCGCCATTTTGTAATACTGCTCGCGCGTCCAGCGAACGGTTTTCGGTTCGCCGTTTGTTTTCGGTTGTTCAAATTTGATTACCGGTTGTATTTTCGTTCTTTCCAAAACCGCGTCCATAAATATCACCTCTGATTTGCCGCAGCAACCTTATTCAATTTCATTATAGCCTTTTTTCGCGCCCGCGCGTCGGTTTCGAGAATCGTTTCCAAGTTCGCGGCAGGCTGCGCTTCGTGTTCGTTCATCACCGATTCGATGATTTTCGGAATGTCGGACAGACGAATTTTATTTTCCAAAAACGCGGCGACCGCGATTTCATTTGCGGCGTTCAAAGTCGCGGGCATCGTGCCGCCAATTTTTAACGCTCGATACGCAAGAGCGAGACACGGAAATTTTTCCGCGTCGGGCATTTCAAAAGTCAGTTGCGAGAGTTTTGAAAAATCGAGCGGCGGCAGACAATTTTCCTTTCTCGTCGGAAAAGTGAGCGCGTATTGAATCGCATGTTTCATATCGGTTACGCCAAGCTGCGCGATAATCGAGCCGTCAACGAGTTCGACAAACGAATGAACGATTGACTGCGGATGAACGACGACCGCGATTTCGTCTGCGCCGAAATCGAAAAGCCAACGCGCTTCGATGACTTCCAAACCTTTGTTCATCAATGTTTGCGCGGCGAGAAAAAATCCGAAGTCAAGCGTTTGATTTTAACCG
>JBPCMK010000102.1:0-20298 GCA_051002375.1 Pyrinomonadaceae bacterium
CAATCAGGATTTATCTCACGTCGGCAATCTCTGGCGGCAATCGCTCGACGGCGGTAAGCCGCAAAAGATAACCGATTTTACCGCCGAACAAATTTTCGACTTCAGTTATTCGCCCGACGGAAAACTGCTCGCGCTCGTGCGCGGTTCATGGAATCAAGACGCGGTTTTGCTTAAAGGACTCAAATAAGCTCCGCGCCCGCTTCATCAAAAGGCTGCGATGAAATTCAAATCATCTATCTCTTCCGTGATGCTGACGACTCGCGGCACAAATTGAAATCGCTTCGAGCGCACATTAAAGATATAAGTTTGCCCGGCTGCGACTTCGTTGAATCGGTAATAGCCGAATGTGGTTGTCCGCGTCGAGCGCGTCGCGCCGGTTGCGTCGGTCAGCAAAACAGTCGCGTTCATCAAGCCTCTGCCCGACGGCGTGAGAACTCTGCCGGAAACTATTACGCTCGCGGCAGTCGGCACGGCAGCCGACGTAACAATGAACGGCGAGAGACTCGTTACGGTCGCGCAAATTCTCCGCGCCGCGAAATCGCGCGAAGAAGTTCGGTCAATCAACACGCCGTCTTCGTTGTGCAGAATTCGCAGATTATTAAAAGCGTTCTGATCGCCCGCGTTCGGTAAATCGAAGCAAACGTCAACGCTGCCTGCAAACGTCGCCGAAGTGCGAACATCATAAGCCGCGCTGTCGCCGGTCAAATAAAATCCCGTCGGCAAAGCTCCGGCGGAAGCGAGCGGAATCGGTGTCGCCGTCGTATTACCCGCGCCCGTCGCGTGACTGAAATTTATATTGATATTGCCGCCGAGCGCGACCGCGACGCTGCCGACAACCGGCTGCCACGAAGCGTATTCCTCGTTCACCGAAGCCGTGTCGGTGATTTGTATCTGCGGACTGCCGGTAACGAGCCGCAGCGTATAAAGATCGAATAAATCGTTCGGCGTTGGCGGACGCGAAAAAAGCAGATGCGTCCCGTCGGGCGAAATCGTCGGCTCGGATTCTTCATCCGTGTCGTCGGTCAATTGAGTAAGCACCGCGCTGTCGGCGTTGACGAAAAATAGTTCGTCATCTCCACCGTCGCGGTTACTACGAAAAACGATATTCGCGCTGTCGGGCGACCAAAACGGGTAATAATTTAGCGTCAGTTCATCGTCAAAGGTTAATCGCGTTTGACTCGATCCGTCGGCTGAATTCATCTTGAAAATTTCCGATGTGCCGCCGCCGTTCACGCGGTCGCTGGCGAAAGCGATTTGCGAACCGTCGGGCGAATACGATGGGAAATTATCGGTAAATTCGTTGTCGGTCAACTGCCGTTCGTCCGTGCCGTCGGCTTTCATCGTGAAAATCTCGTTGTTGTAATTGACATATCTGACAAACACGATGCGCCTGCCGTCGGGCGACCAGCGCGGCTGAAAATCCGTAAAATTGTTGAACGTGATTTGCGTCCGATTGCTGCCGTCGGCGTTCATCGTGAAAATTTCATCGTCGTTTTCAAAGTCGGGCTTGCGGTTAAAAACAATCTTCGAGCCATCCGGCGACCACGCCGGAAAACCCCCGTCGGAAAGCTGCGTTCGATTGCCGCCGTCCGCGTCCATCGAAAAAATATAGGCGAGATTGACAAACGCGATTTTGCCGTTTTGAACGGGCGAAATCGCCGTGCCGGAAGCATCCTGACAATAATTTCCGCCGCTTTGTCCGGCAGGCGCGGGAATACACAGCATCACGCCATTTTGAAAATCAGCCGTTTGATTCGATTGCAGATTGTTGAAAGTTTGATAAGCCGGATTGAAATTATAGCCGCTTTTATAAACGGAAACGGTGTAACTGTTTCCGGCAACGGCATTAGCTATATAATTGCCGTTCGCGTCAGTCATCGCGTCGAATACAACAACGCCTTGTAAATTCGTCAAAAGCACAATCGCATCCGCCAGATTCGCGCCGTCCGCCTGCACGTTGCCGCTGACGGTAACAATCGTTCCGCCGCCGATAGGTTTGAAAACCTGCGCCGAAACTGTCTGAACGATAAACATCGCCGCCAATGCGAACACCAATAATAAGCGATTCAACCCGAATTTTCGCGCCGTGTGTTTACCGAAAATCTTATTTATCATTTTCATAATTTCCCTTTTCCAGCTATTTGACCAGAATCATTAAATAAGCGTTTGTTGACCGTAAATTATTCTTCATTCTGATAAGAGATTTTGGGGAAAACATTTCACATTTTTTCGCAAATAAAAAAAACGGCTGAAAATAACCACTTCAAAAGATAACGCTGCAAGTTTTTCCGCTTTGTCAGACAGTTTCCGCGATATTATTCACGCGGCAGTTTGCCATCGAATTTTCTCACTTCGGCGCAAAGTTGATTCATAATTTTCATCCGTGTTTTTTATTTGGTTAAATAGAAAATGAAAGAACCATTTAAGACGATCAGCGCGATTGTCATAATGAGCAAATGATTTTCCTTTTGGTTGGTGAATTTTCTTTGCAAAACGGGCGTATTCGATTCTGAAAGTTTTGAGAAAACATCGTGCGATTCAAAAAAATTATTATCACCGCGTTGAAACGCGCTGACGGCTTCGCTCTGCCAAATTCGCGCTTTTGCTTCCCAATTATTTCTTCGCTGAAAATTTTTTTTGTAATTGCCGAACCAATAATTGTAAAAATCGCCGTCGTCAAATTCGATATTTAAAGTGTATGTGCGCCCCGCATCAGACAAATTTTGTTGAGAAACAATTCGCGCATCTTTTAATTCACGACAGCGAAAAAATCCGTCAAGCGTTTCGATTACTTGCGTCGGCGTAAGATAAACCAAATTTTTAAGCGGCGATCCGACGGTTTTGAATAGTTGCCAAACAAAATAGATGAGCCACAACAATAAAAGCAAAGCATCGGCGGAAAAGACGATGATGCGTTTCAAGTCCAGCGAATTATCGTTCGAAGAATCAGCGACAATCGCTGCCAATCCGATAATTGTGCTTGTCAATAAAATCAACAAAATGACTCTGCGAGCGGTTTCGCCGTTGCTTAATTTTAGAAAATCGCCGTCGGTGTTTTGCAGTTGGAGAAGTTTTTCCTGTGTTTCTTTCGGCAAATCGGCAAACGCATAAACTCTCTGTGCGGGCGGAATTTGCGCCGACTTATTATCTAAATTTTCCTGTGCAAATTGACTCTTCATTTTGCGAGTCCGGTTAATTTAAAGACGATGTAAGCGACGATTCCGACCAAAATCATTACAAACGTAATTTTGAACATCAGGCGCGGCGAAACGAATAAAAAACGCGAACTCTGTTTCAAAACGGGCAGATTTACCATCGCCGATTTTGAAATAATATTGTTCGCCGAAAAAAAAGCCGTGTCGCCGCGCCGGAAAGCATCGGCGGCTTCGTCGCGCCAAATGCCTGATTTTTCGCGCCATTGTTCGGCTTCCGCGTAATGCTCTTTCCACCAGCGCGGAAAACCGCAGCCGATATAAAAGCCGTCGGCAAATTGAAAATTCAAAATATAATCCCATCCGCCGGACCCGGCTTGGTTGGGAACTTTATCTAACTCGATTTTGACGACATCTTTCAAATCGAAAAATCGAACCGCGCCGTCTTTGGTTTCGACAATCTGCGTTCGGGTTAAATAAACGTGGTCTTTGACCGGCAAGGTGAATGTTCGATACACCGCTCGACCGAAATATGCGATCCAATAAATGAACGGCACAGAAATAACTCCAAAAACGATTGCTTTCACCAAATTGAGCGAGGATAAATCCAAAGAGGAAAGATAACTTTCAAAAATAAATACGAAAGAAAACAGCCAAATCATGTTGGCGAGAATGCTTGTTTTGTCGTCCGTCCGCAGAAAATCGCCGTCTGTTTTTTGCATTTGAAGCAGTTTTTCCCGCACGTCGTTCGGTAAATCTTTGAACGCATAAACTCTTTGCGCGGGCGGAATTTCCGTCGGCAAATTATTATCCGAAATTTCTTTTCTGATTTGTTGATTTTTCATTTACTACTAGCTTTAATTACATAAAAAACGACAATAGCGAACACGACCATCGCCATAGAAATTATGAACATTAGGCGCATCATCAAACGCGGCGGAAAATATTTTCCGAGAACAGGTGTATTTGCCATCGCCGATTTTGGAATAACGTCCAATGAATCGAAATACGCCGAATCGCCGCGCTGTGCCGCGATGATAGTTTCACTTCTCCATAATTCGGCTTTTTCCCGCCATTGTTCGCCTTCGGCAAGCAGTGTGGCAGGCGGTGCGTTATAATTTTTCATATACAAATAATATTTATAAAAATCGCCGTCGCTGAATTTAACATCCAGAGAAGTTCGCCAGCCGCCTTGAAATTTGTCCACGCTGATTTTGCTCACATCTTTTAATTCACGATAGCGAACAGTTCCGTCGAATGTTTCGATAACTTGCGTCGGCGTGAGATAAATGCCCTTTTTAACCGGCGAACGCCTGCCTCTGAAAAATTTCCGAAAGAGGTATAAATAACACAGCGCAAAAACAGACGCGCCGCCCACAAACACGATAATCCATTTCAAATCGAACGCGGCATTTTCAGAACTTTCGAGAAACACGACGAAATCTGCGAAAAACAAGCCGAATCCGATTGACAGGTAATATAATAAAGCTCCGCTCGTGTAAGAATAAACATAGCGGACTCGCAAAAAATCGCCATCGGTATTTTGCATCTCAAGCAATTTGTCCTGCACGTCTTTCGGCAAATCTGAAAACGCAAAAACTCTTCTCGACGGCGTAATTTCCGTCGGCAAATTATTTCCAATATTTTGCTGATTCGTCATATTTTTATTGTTCAAACCGCGCCTTATCAACTGCAAAAGGAAACAAACTGGCGGCTGAATGGCTTTCAAAATCGGTGCGCCACAAAGCCTTTTTCGCCTCCGTATCATAAGCGACCCAATAGTTGTAATGTTCATCGTCCGAAAAGGCGCGGTCGGAAAATTTTGAATTAAAGTTGAGTAAAACTTTTGCGTCTTTTGTCAAAAGGGCGGCTTCCAATCTTGTTTCGACGGCGGACGAAAATTCAAACTGCTTTAATAATTCGCCCGTCTCCGCGTCAATGATGCGAATCGTCCGTATTTTGTTTTTATTGGTTGATTGCAGCGTTATTTGACTGCCGATTGCCGAGACGGAATAATTTTCCGCGCTCGGAATTTTCCACAATTCTTTGCCCGTCGAAAGTTCAATGCGCCTGACAAAAGTCGGTGTCGCTTCGATAAAATACTTGTTGGATAAATAATGAAAGCCGCCGTCCGATTCGCCGCGAACGAGTTCTTCATCCGTTTTGAGCGCAACGATTTGGTAGAAATGTCCCGTGCCTTTGCCGTATGGGTCGTTCACAATCAAAACTCTGTCGCCAAAGATGAGCGGCGGGCGTGAAATTATTACAAATTCGCCGTCCGGCGGCACAAACCAAACGGGTTTATTGTCCGCCCAATTTTTCGCCGTGTAGCCGATTTGAAAAGATTCGTCCGGCTCGTTGACTCTTTTAAAAACAGTTGTGTAAAGTGCTTTCGTCGTCAGATACATTTCGTCCGTGAATGCCATTCCGAGATATAGATCGAAATTCACCCGCGTCAATTCGGTCGGCGCGGGCGCGATGCGGCGCGTGATTTCTCCGGTTGGCGGCGCGATGAAATACACGGTTAAAGTTTTTTCTTCATAAACCAAAATCCGATTTTCGGTTTGCCCGACGATTTTTCCGGCAAACGGCAGTTGCCAAATTTTTCTGCCGGTTTTCACATCAAAGCTGCTGATTTCGTAACTGATATAAGCCTCGATCTGTTTTGTGCCGACGATAACTTCCGCATCCGGCGTTGCTTGATAAATCAAATCATTCGGAAATGGCAAATCGAACGTCATCTTTTTGACCGGCGCATCTGCCGCGAAATTTCCCGCTCGCCGCCACCAACAGCCGTTGAAAAAATTGATTAGCAGCAGAAACATCAATAATTTTTTCGCAATGTTTTTCATATCAACAGCGATTGTCAGAATTCTGACGATTAAATTTTCGATTCATCATATTTTTATATTCGCCAATTCTTTCAGTTCGGCGACCACCGGATGCGGTTTGGAAAAAGTGAAACAGATTTTATTCAAAACATTAACGAAAGCAGTTTTGGGTTTATAAGGATCGCCGGAAACGAAAAACAATATTGCCGGAAAAATTACAAGCAGCGGCAAACCGCCGATAATTGTCGAAGCGATGTCTAATCGTGAATGACGTTTCGCCGAATTCGGATCATCAATTTGCCGCATACTGCTGTAATTGCAATATCACACTATTTTTTCTTATCCGTTTCCGTGCCGACCGAGGTTGAGCCATAGCCGCCCCATTTACCGTCGAGCGTGCCGTCGGGTTTCACGATGTAGGAAACGAAGCCGCACTGTTTGCCGCCGAAACCGACCGCCACATTATCGCCTTGCTTGATGCCGAAACCTTGCAGCGCGTCCGCGCCCGTCCAGGAAAATGCGTAGCCCGCGCCTTCCTCTTTAACGGAAAGTTTCGTCGTGTAATCCTTGCCTTCGGTATTTGTGCCTTTGACATCATATTCGCCGACCAGACCGCTGCCGCTCGCGCGCATTGCTTTTTCCGTTTCGCTTTCGTTGACACCCCAATAACCGGCTTTGCCGTCGAGCGAACCGTCCGCGTTAATCTTGTAAAGAACCACGCCGCAGCCTTTGCCGTCATTGCCTTCGGTAAAAGCGACTGCCACCGCCGAATCATTTTGCACACCTACGCCGTCAAATTTTTTCCCCGCCGTGTCCCAGCTAAATTCATAAACCTTGTCGCGTTTCGTAACATTCAAAGTGCCTTTGAAATTTCCCGCGCCGTTTTCGTTTGTGCCGCTGACATCATACGCGCCGGAAATATCTTTCGGCGCGGTCGTCGGCGTTTTCGTCGTTTCGCTCGATGCCGAATTTGAATTATCCGCCGGTGTTTTCTCAACCGTCGTTTTTCCCGTTTGCATACGATTACAGGCTAAACCAACCGCTAAAATCGCAAATACGGCAAACAACGCCGTAACATTTGTTTTTTTCATTTGTAAAATCTCCTGACTTATTATTTAGAAACTAAAAACATCCTGACGTTTAAATAAGATATTTTTGGAAAAACATTTCATCTTTTTTCAAAATATCGCTTCGGAATTTTTCGCTGTATAATTAAACATAGATAATGATTATCGCTTCATTTAACATTAAACCCGCTAAAAGAAATTGTTGAAATTTATTTTGTCATTTCGTTTATTTTCTGCAAAAGGAAATCTTCGACCTGCGGCATGTCGGCGACGAATGTATCGGTTGCAAAGACACGGGCGTTTTTAATTGATTGGCTCAAGTGCCACCACGATCCGGTGTTCGGGGATGACGTAGGCGTTCACGCGCTTTCCCAGATACGCCCCCGACAGTTTGGTTGCGAAGCCTGAATAACCCCGACCGTTCAGGCTGATCGCATAGATACCGCGATTCGATGAAGGGAGAAACAAGCCGACCCCGGCATTCTCGATTTGTATCACCTTGCACTTTGCAACTTTCAGCGGATCGGCGAAACGAAAGGCGTAGTAAATACCGAGCGGCAAAGCGGCGAAAACGAACCCGAAGATGGACATAAAGACGACGATCCCGACATCGCCGTTCTTCATAAAATCCCAGACACCTAAGCCGACGCAGAAGACGACCCCGAAAACGGCGATGAGCCATACTCCGACTTTGCCCCGCTTCCGCACCTGAATCTGGCGGGCGATTTGTTTCTCCGACATTCGCCCTGCACGATTCATCGCAATATCCGATTCGTCGAGTCCCTGCGCCGCGAGCGTTTTCTTAATATCTATTTCCATCATCATTCTCCGTCAAGCAATTCCTTCGAGAAAACCGTCGGCGATATTTGTTCGTTCCGCATCAATTCTCCCGAAACAGCGGTTAAATTTTATTTCGTCATTTTGCGGGAACGCTCTTTTATTTCAATCTCGATTTGCGCGAAAATTTTTTTGATGTTCGATTTGTTCGCGCCAAAGTCCAATATCATCATAAAACTCCCCGTTTTGCCCTGATAGGATTTGCTTTCGGCTTCAATTACTCCGCCCGAAAGAACTTTCACTGCAAGTTCTTCGCCCCACGTGAACGGGTTATTATTGAGAAACTTGGAAAATTCATTATCCCGCCGAACATACGCCAGCCAGCCCAAATTCTCAAAAGCTGATTTTACTGCGGAGAACAATTCATCTTCCGCCAGATTATAAGTCCGACTTTCTGTGAAACGCGCCGGAAATCCCCAAAAACCGAATGCCATAACCTTAAAATCTCACCCTAAACTCTCGTTTATTTTCTGCAAAAATTCCTTTGCCTTCGCGGTTTTGAAACGATATTCAATCGCGCCCGACCATTCGGGCTGAAAAAGATTCGCGTCAAAGCGAACGAGTAAAGTCGTTTCGTTTTCAATCGAAAAATTCATTTGTTTCAATCTCTCGTCCGTCAAAGGAACGTCAATAATCGGATTCGAACCTTTCAGCACGAGAATCCGTTTTTGCGTCAAAACGACGAGCGCGGTAATCAAAACTTTTCGCCAACTGTCGTATCTTCCGGGCGAGCGAAAATCGCGGTATGTCATCGAACCTTTCACGTCTTCTTCAAACAAAATAATCGTTTCCGGCTGTAATTGAGTTCGATAAATTGCCGCAACTTTTTTCGCTCTGAAAGTGAAAATCAGTGAAAGAATCGCAAATATAAAACCGAGCAAAAACAAAACGCCAGCGGGAATAAATCCGAACGCCGATTCGCCGAAACGAACGCGATTGTTCGTCAATGTTGGCAGCAAAAGACAAACCGCGCCGATGATAATTCCCAAAATCAATAATAAAATTCCGACTTTCAAACCTGTTTTTCTCATAATTATTTCAACCCATTTTATTTCACATCGTCGTTTTCCGCCCATTTCGGCAAACCGCAATTCATACAACGGCGGGCGAAGAGATTATAAAAAATTTTGCCTAACCAATCCGGTCTTCGGAAAAAAGGCTGTCCGCATCGAGGGCATTTCCAATGGGTTTGGTAGAATCCGAAGACGCTGATAGCGAATCCCGCCGCGCCGAGCGCGGACAGATAAACATAAAACAGCGTCGGCGAAAATTTTGTCACGGCAAGCGGCAAACCAATCGCCAACGCCACAACAAAAACCATCACGGCAAACCAGTAAATACGGCTTCGTTTTTTATAATCGTCCCATTTTTCTTTGTATGACATAATTTTTAGTTAACCTTCGCCAAATTTTTCAATTCGTCAACAACCGGATGATAACGCTGAAAAGACGACAGAAATTCTTTCACAAGTGTCGGCATAAAAAATATCTTCTTGCCGAATTTGGTTTTCGATTTGAAATAAACGCCGACCAAGATGAATCCGATTGTCGTCAGGCGCACATCTTCGATTTCCGACAGCGGAATCGCCGTTTCCCGCCACAAACGCGAAACGTAAAGATTGTTTTCGTCCACGCTGACAAATTTCAGACGATAGTTGACAAACAGAAAAAACAGCGACCAGCTAACGATCAGTAAAATAGTCAAAATTTTGAAAAACAGAATGTCCTGACCGAATTCCCGATAAGCGGCGGGCAAAAAGACGAGCGGAAGAATCGCCACGACAAAATTAAAAATCTTTGTCGGCAGTGTCCATTTAGAAGATAAGTTTCGTTTCATAAAATTTTATAAATTTCCTTTTGAATAAAAAATCGTAATTTGTTCAATCTTTACAACGAATTCATCACCGGCGGAGAAATTTTAAAGCCGTCGCCGCATTTTTCCGGTGCCTCGTGAACGGCGTTTTGCAATTCTTCGATGTTTGCAGGCAAAACGGAATCTCGCGCCGCATTTATCGCCGCTATTAATTTCGGAATTTTCCAGACGACAAACTCGAATTTGTGATTGCGCGTAACGATTTGCATTATTTTGCTCAAAGTCAAAGGTTGGGAAACGTGTTTGGCTTCGTTAATATTCGGCAGAAAAATACTGAAAGTTCCTTTGAATCGGTTGAAGCGATGCGACAGGAAAAACAGACGAAAATTTGTCAGAAAAAGATGACCGCCGATTGATTCGCTTTTTTCCGGCAATCCGGTCAGAAGCATTTGAGCGTCGAGTCCAAAAAGTCCGAATCGCGGCAATCCGTGTTCATCTAAACCGAGCAGAAAATTCGCGCTTTTCTTTTCGATAACGCTTTCACCTGAAAATAAATACTCGTCCATTTTATCCGTTATACATAAAGAGAGTTCTCCAATAATTCTCAACTATAACTTCTTGTTTAACGGAAACGCCCAAGCAGCTTAAACCTAATTCAGCAAGAGCATTGATCTTCACCAGCCTATTAGCTAATTTCACTTCTTCAGTCTCCGTTCGGGCGGTATTGTCATCTGCTTGAATCGTTTGAAAATGTCCAAGGCATCTTACCTCGACCTTTAAGAGCGTAAAGACATCACGACTAATGAAATTCCTTTCACTAGGCAGAAAGCCGGTTACCAACCTCATTTCTGGAAATATAATTCCATGTGCCCTAAGCCCGAATCGGCAAATAATATTCGGCGCGTATCCAAGTCTCGCTAAGTCCAGCGCACTTCTGTCACCATTCCCCCCATCTCCTGCTCCTTTTTTATCAAAATAGAACAATCGGGTTCTAAAAGTTCCAAATTTGTAATTCGGGGCATTCGGTATTTCTAAATAGGCTGCATATTTCATAATTAACCTCTCTTAAATTTAATTTCTCCTTTGTCTAAGCAGATTTTTATCCTGTTTTCATATTGATAAGCTAATTCGGAGAAAATATTTCACATCGCTTTCATAAAAAATAAAGCACAGTCGGCTAAACTGCGCTTTATTAAAATATAAAAGTGTGAGCCAAACAGATGAAAATTTATTCTTTCGATTGAAAGAATTTTTTCAACGCCTTCAAACGCCTGCGTGTTTCCCAAACGAAAACGCGGCGCATAATCGGATTGAGAATCGGGCGCAAAAAACGCGGTTTGGCTGTGAAATTAACTTTGTAAATTATTTCCGAATGCGCGTCGTCAATTTTTCGATGCCGAATCGAAGCGGCGAAAGTATCGAAAAACGGCGGCTGATTGAGCATTTTCACAGCCGCGACTTTGCCCGGTTCAAACGAAACATAAACGGTTCTGATGGCGAAACCGCCCAAAATCGTTTTGCCGCGACAGACCGAAATCGCGCCGCGTTCCGATTTTTCAAATTCGGGTTCAAGATATGCTTCCTGCAAAAGCGTGTCCCATTCGAGCCGCCGTTTGTAATCGTGTAAAAGCTCGAAAACTTCTTCCGCTGGCGCGGGAATTGTTTCTTTGATTTCAGCCGTTGGCATAAATTTAATTTATCATCAATTTGCCGCGCAAAAATACTATTCACTGCTTCAATTTACGGCGCAATGAATCCGTTCAAAGGATTGCCGTAAAATGCGTCGGTTTTCCACACCGCCGCGTTGTATTTATCGAGCGTTCCCATAATCCTTACGGTAATAATCGCTTTTAATCTATCAAGCGGAACTTGGCTGGCGTAAGCGTTCGGCGCAAGATAACCGTTCGGCTGGACGGTGAATTTTGTTTCGCGCACCTGCTGTCCTTTGTAGAAAATTTTGACGGTGTATTCGCCGGGTTTGTCTTTGGTGTAAACGGCGTTCGATTCGCTGCGGACATAACTTTGATTATTCGGGTGTTGTTCCCAATCGAAACTTTCGACGCGGAATTTTTTCCACTTAAAACTCCACAAAATATAGCGGCAGACTTCCTTGTGATCGAAACAACTGTCGTCATTACGCTGTTCGGGAAAAGTGCTGCCGTCGTTGATGATGCCGCCGTCATCGGTCGAGGCGACTTGCTGATTGTTATAAAAAAGCCGCGCTTCAAAATCTTCCCGTTTCAAATCGCCTTTGAACCACATATAAACCGTCGGACTCGGATCGTAATCCCACGAATCGTGTTCATCAAATCCGACATAGCCGATGGGCAGACTCCAATCGTTTTCGACGTAAAACATCGCCACGTTTTTGTAACGCGATTCGTTAATATCGCCGGGAATTTTGCCGACTTTGAATTTGCCTTGAAAGACGACATCTTTGGTTTTCGCATTGACCAAACGCACACCGTAAGTTCCGGCGGCATCGGTTGATTTGGTGTCAAAAACCTCGCTCGTCATACGAGTTTGGCGGTCGTCAATCGGCTCGCTAAACCAGAGCGAACCGTCCGGGTTGAGCCATTCGACTTTGTAATGAATCGTTTCGCTTTCATCGTAGAAAAGCCCGAACTGAATCAGCGGAATCCAACTCGAATGATTCGCGCCGTTCGGAGCTTTCCAATACTTGTTGCCGGTATAAACCTTGATGTTAACGGAATCCCTGAGCAAAACCGGCACATTCGTCGGCTGCGGCTTCGGCATAAAACCGACCGCATCTTTCGATTTTATTGACGAATTTTGATTCGCATTCGTATTGCGTTCAGTTGAAGAATTGCCGTCGTTTGTTTTCGGCTCGTCGGTTTTCGGCTTTTCGGTTTTCGGTTTATTAATTTTCGGGATTTTGATATTGAACTGCGCCGAAACCGTGCTGCAGATGCCGGTTAAAATAATAAATACCGCCAAAGATATTAAAGATTTTTTTTTCATTTGCGTTTCGCTCCTTATAAATTTTCAGTTTGTGATCTAATTTTTCTCAATGATTTTGCGTTTAATATCCGCGCTGATGCCGTCTTCTTAACTTCAAAAATAAAGCTCTGGCAATAGCTCTTTTGCGCCTTTCAGATAGTTGCCGCCTTCTTTTAACTGAGCGCGTTTCGCCAAAAGATGAAGATATGTGATCGTCATCAGCGGTTTGGAAATGTCCTTAATGACTCTGTTTTCATAGCTCGCCGGATGAATTACGCCGTCCGCGCTCAATAAATGCCGTCGGTGCGAAGCCTGAAAAAATAAAATCGTTTGCATGGTGAAACCGTCGAAAACACCTGTGATAGGAAGCAGCGGCATCAAAGGCGGATGAATAATCAATGCTTGTTTGCCGAGATAAAGAAAATTAAATAAAAACTGAATCAGCCTCCCGTCCGATTTATGATTTTTTCCGCCGATGCCGACCGAGTATGACAGATTCACGCATTGCTCTCTGCCGCCATTGATATTAATAAAATCCATTTTTGCCATTGTCTTTTCTCCCTAAAACTTCTCAGATTTACCTACGTTTTTTCAACATTCATCTTGATAAGACATTTCACGAAAAACATTTCACTTTTTCACGCCAATAAAAAAAGCGGCTGAAAACAACCGCTTTAAAATTTCCGTGGCTACGCAACTTTCCCGGCGTGAAAACAATTTATTTAAATTTACGGCGCGACGAATCCTTTCAGCGGATTGCCGTAAAAAGAGTCGGTTTTCCAACTCGCCGCATTATATTTCTCCGTCGTTCCGACAATTTTCACGGGAACGATGACGCGATAATCGTTGAGGAAAACCTGTTCGGAAAAAGCGTTGCGGGTGGGCAAGCCTTTTGCGTCAATCGTAAATTTCGCTTCGCGCACTTGGTCGCCGTTGTAGAAAACTTTAACCGTGTATTCGCCCGCGTGATCGTTTGTAAAATAACCGTTCGGATTGTTTTGGCGGGCGTTCGGCGAATTATCAACGACGAAATTATCCCACTCGAAACCGACTAAACTGTCGGCGCATAAATCCCGCGCCATAAAACAATCTTCGCCGCGTTCGGCGTATTTGTTAACGTGTCCGCCTTTGTCGGTCGTGGCAATGCGCTGATTATTAAAATAAAGTTCGCCTTCAAATTTGTCGTTGGCGGGAACGCCTTTGAACCAGAAAAAAACCATCGGGCGCGTGTGAACATCGTAATCCGTGTAAGTTTTCAAAAATCCGACGTAGCCAATCGGCAGCATCCAATCGTTTTCGACATAGAATAGATTTTTGTTTTTCAACTTCGGATCGGGCAGCATTTTGCTGACTTTGAATTTTCCCTGAAATACCGTCTGACTCGTTTTCGTGTCGGTCAATTTCAAACCGTAAGTTCCGAGGGCGACGATGGCTTTCGGATTAACGTCAACGCTTTCATACGGACTTCTGAGAGTGGGAAAATCGCCCGAAGAATTATTAAATTCGAGCGGTTCGCTGAACCAGAGCGAGCCGTCGGGATTAAACCATTCCGCCGTATAACGCAGTTTCGGCGCGTCTTCGGCGTATAAAACATCGAAACTAACCTGCGGCAGCCAACTCGAATAATCATTCTGCGACGGTGCTTTCACATATTTATTTTCGTTATGCGCTTTGATTTCGAGCGTTTCAATCAGAAATTGCGGCACATTAGTCATCGGCGGATCTTCCAGATATTCTTTTTGATTCGACGTTCTCGCCGAACGATTATCGTTCGATTTCGGATTGTTCGGAACGGATGGATTCGCGTCCGACTTCGATTCGTCCGTTTTCGGCTGTTCGATTTTCGGCTTGCTGATTTTAGGGATTTTTATCGGAAACTGCGCCGAAATTGTTTGACAGCCGAAAACGGAAACGAATAAAAATACGGGTAATAAAATTAAATATTTAATCATTTTTTATACTCCTTTAAGATTTGCCCAGATGCTGGCTGACATCCGTCTGCATCTTCAAAATCGCGTTTTTCACTTCGTCAAACGACGCGCCGCTTTCGATTTTCTGCACGGTCGGCATCCAAAGATTTTCCGGCAATCCGGCGGTTTTCGCGTTGGCTGTGATAACTTTAGCGACCGTTTTTCCCATACTGTCGCCGGGCGCGTAAAGCAGTAAAAGAATGTTTGACTTGAGCGACATTTCAAACAAAGCGGCTTCGCTCTGTCCGTATTTGGCTTTGACCTGACTGCCGATGTTTTTATTCACGTCATTCAGCAAATAAGCTAAAATAGCGGCGGTATCTTTAGATTTATCACCGGATTTGACCGGAAACGACGGAACAGTTGCGCCGACTTCCCGCGCCAAAATCTTGGCTTTCGACAAAGAATCGGACGACTCCGCGCCCTTCAAATCGTATAAAATCGCCGCCATACTCAATTTGTCGGCGAGATTCCACGCAATCGCTTTGCTCGACGGCATCGTCGTGTTCGGCACAGTCGGATCGGCGTTGTAATTTTCGACCTTTACGTTACCGTCAGGCACGTTCGCTGCGGTATTTCGCGCCTGACCGCTTTTGAAGTTTTGGCAGCCCGCCGCGACAAAAACCACCAGCATTAAAGCCAAAAATGAATTTGTTATATTTTGTTTCATTGATTTTTCTCTCCTGATTTTCAACTGACTTTCACATTGATAAGACAATTTGGAAAAAACATTTCAGAATTTATTTGAATTTTTTATCGTCAAAGATTTTTTAGGACGGAAAGATCATAGAGTTACGCAAGATTGTAAATCTGGATAATAAAAAACGCGCCGGTCGAGCAGCGCGTTTTAGTTGATTTTAGACTTTAAATTTCAAACCACATATTGAAAATCGTCAGCGTTTCCCGTCGAGATTCGCCCATTCGCCGGATTCGATAAATGCCGCCCAGTAAAACGGATGTTCGCGTCCTTTGCGTTTGAGCATTTCAAGCTGCGCTTGCCGCAAAGCTGCGCCGCGTCCCATTTTTTGCTTGAGATTTTTATAATAGTTTGTCATCAGTTCGCGCGTCGTGTAATCGCTGACCGACCACAAACTCATCACCAAAGATTCCGTTCCGGCGAGCGTAAAAGCGCGGCGCAAACCATACACGCCTTCGCCGTTTTTGATTTCGCCAACGCCCGTGTCGCAGGCAGATAAGACGACCAATTTCGTTCCCCACAAATTTAAACCGGACGCTTCGAGCGCGGTGAGAATTCCGTCGTCGCCGTTTGTGCTGCGCTGATTCGCTCCCGCCAATGCCAGACCGGAACGCAGCAGCGGATTTTCAGATTCGATGGTTGTCTTTGCATCGCGCGTCGCCGTCTGTGATTTGTCGTTTAGAAAGTTTTCATCTTCGAGGAAAAATCCGTGCGTGGCGATGTGCAAAATGCGCGGCGCGGCAACTTGTTTAAGCGCGGTTTCGGTCGCCTGCGCTCCGGTTAAAAACGTCGCGTCGGGAAAGAGGGTTTGAATGAGACGCGCTTCCTGAGCCGTGCCGTTCAGCGGCGCGAAATAAACTCCCGACAAATCGCGGGCGGCGGTTACGCTTCGGCGTTTGTTAATGTGCCGAAGCGTTCTCCTCGCTTGATTGCCGCCTTTAGTTTCTGCGGCGGGCAGACCGAAAATCGGCGCGGCAATTATCAAGGTTTTATTTTTGCTTTCGCGCGACATCTGCATTCGCAATAAATCTCGCCCGCTGGTCAGATATGTGAACGAGTAATTTTCAATCAAATAACGTCCCTTTTCATCAAACAAGGCTTCAAACGGAATCAAATTCAATTCACCGTCAGGCGAAACTAGCAGATGTTTTGAATCGCCCAGCAGAGCGCGAATCGGCTGCATTACTTTTTCGTCCACGACGCGGGCAAGCGTCTGAACGTCGGTTCGTTTCGGGTCACGCAACGCTTCACGATAAGCGTTTATCGCTTCATCAATTTGTTTAGCGTCGCCCAAATCTATTCCTCTCACTGCGCCCTGATTATGCAGCACATAAACCGCATAATGCGGTTCGGTCATCGGGCTGGCGAGATTTGATTCGGATTTATTTGAAAGCGCGTTATACACGGTAAATTCGAGAAGCGCGGAATCCGGCGGAATGCGCGATTGAATTTCGTTTAAAGTAACCGGCTGCGTTTTTTCGTAAAATCCGGCGGCGCGGCGGCTGATTTTATCTTCCAATTCGTCGCGTTCATCGGTCAGCGTTTTGATTTTCGCTCGATACTCGTCGGCAGTTTCGTTTTCGGCTCCGTTCAAGATAAATTCGGAAAATCGTTTGTTGATTTTATCTAAATTATCCAAAAGTATTTGGTCTTGCGCGTTAAATCGGCGACGAAGTGCGCCGATGTTGTCCGCCATCGCGTCAAGCACGCGACCTTTGCGGCGCAGGATTATCCCGGCTCCGAGATTTTGCGCCGCTTCCGAATCGGGAGCGGATTGAAAATTCATTCTCAAGGTGCTGTCAACGAATCCGTTCAATATATTAAGATAATCGAGTTTTTGCTTTTCGCTGCCGGCGGCTAAATTGAGTTCGATGTTAAATTCCAAAATGTCATTAGCCCGCGACTGCATCGCAACCGCTTTATCAATTTCACCTTTCAGGTCATAAAGATTTGCCAGATTCGAATATGCGCCGCTCAGGTCGGGATGATTTGCGCCCTGTGTTTTTTCTTTAATCGCAATCGCTCGCCGATACATCTGCTCGGATTGCGCGTAATCATCGGAATTCTTGTAAATCGTGGCAAGCAGATTAAGCGCATATCCGGTTCGCGGATGCTCCGCGCCCAGAGATTTTTCAAAAATCGCCAATGCTCGTTTAGCCAACGGCTCGGCTTTGATATTGTCGTCGGCTTGGTGGAAAAGAACAGCCAGATTATAAAGAGTTTCCGCAACAATCGGGCTGTCGTTTCCGAATACTTTTTCCCGTATAGCGAGTGCGCGGCGATACAAAGGCTCGGCAGTCGTGGCATCCGTATAAATATTGGCGAGATTCATCAGGCTCGTCGCCACGTCGGGGCTGTCCGGCGGCAGAGCCTTTTCCCGAATGTCGAGAGCGCGACGGTAAAATTCGGCGGCTTTAATTTCATCGCCTTTGATCCGGCTCAAACCGGCAAGATTATTGAGGACGTTGGCAATCAGCAAATGATTCGGTTCGAGAGTTTTTTTCCGAATCTCCAGAGCGCGGCGGAGAAGCGATTCCGCTTTTACATAATCGCCCTTATCTTCATAAAGAAGTCCCAAATTGTTCAGAATCGAGCTGACTGAAAGATCATCTTTTCCCAATAATTTTTCCTTGATGGCGAGAGCGCGAAGATAAAGCGATTCGGAAGTATCGTATTCACCGTTGTCGCCCGTTATATTAGCTAAAGTAACCAGCGACGAAGCAAAATCGAGAGTGTTCGCGCCCGACTCTTTTTCTCTGATGGCAAGAGCGCGTTCCGCCAAAGGCTGCGCTTGCTTATATTTACTGTCGCGCCATAAATTCATCGCTTCAAAATTCAGATTTCTCGCTTCGTCCAAAGCGTAATCTTTATCGGTTGCCGAACGAATTTCTTCGAGGCGAATTGCGTAGCGTCCCGCCGCCGCGTTACTTTGTTTCGCCCAAACCACGAGCGTAAAAACAGCCGAATCTTTTGCGGTAAATTCGACAATTTCCTGCCCTTTAAGACCCGGATCAGAATCGTTTTCGGTAATAGTTTTCCCGTCGGCGGAAAGCAATCGCGCGGAAACATTAATTCCCTGCTGCTCGACGATTATTTTTGCGTATTGATTGGCGTTTAGATTAATTCGGTAGCTGTGTTTTTCTCCGCCGAAGAGTTCGCGCTCAATCGGTTTGCCCGATTCGAGAATCACCGCGTCCGATGTTTTTTGCGTTTCGGTCGTTTGGCTGTAACCGAATCGAGCCGCTCCCGAAACGACCAGCAAACACAAAAGATACAAAAACGTCCGCTCAAATCTGTTCGTATTTAACAGGAGAATTTTTCGCAGGAGCATTTATACGCCTCCGTTATAAAATCGTTTTTTGAGAACGCGGATATTATCGCACAACTTTAAACGGATAGTCACTAATAATTTCAGATGCGCCGTCAGAGGAAATACCTGAAACTCGTAAAGAATAAATTCGGGATTTTAAAAGTTTAGCGGGAAAGCGCACGGTCAGACGTTTGCCTTCGCCTTTGCCCGTCGCTTTAATCGTGCGGCTGCGCCAGAGATTTACGCCGCCCGATTCGTCAACGAGCGCGACGCGATAAGCGGAATAATCGTCCGACTCTAATTCCAGATTTATATTAACGTCGGTGGTTTTTTTCGGAATCGGAAGATTTGTAATTTGACCGCCACGCAGCGGCGGCGCGAGAACGAACGACGCGACGATTGGTTTCGGCAGCGTTGCGGTTTTTTCTTTTTCCGGCGTTTGCGCCGTTTGCGCGTTTGACGGTTTGTTCGCCGATTCTTTTTCGGATTTCGGCGGCGATAGTTTATTTTCCGGGTTTGCCGCGATGATTTCACGTTCGGAGTTGGAACTTTCCGGCTGCTGTTTTTCGATTTGTTTCGGCAATTCCGACTCGTGATTTGTCGGCGCGGTTTGTTTCGCCGTTTCGATGTTTTGCCGACTCAAACGATTATTGATAATCCAAAAACCGACCAACGTCGTCAGCACCAACGCGGCGGCGACAAAACTCCATTGCCATATAGAATTTTGATTTTTAAATATATTCAGCGACGAAAAAAATCCGGCGGCGCGTTTCGGCTTCGATTCTGCGGCGGCGAGATTTTCAGTCGCGGGCGAACGGTTTTGTTCGGCGTAGATTTGAAAACTTCGGGCAAACCCGACCTTCTCGCGGCGCAGAGGCGAAGCGAGATAATGAGATTTAAATTTCGCAAGCGACGCGCCCGCGAGTTCGTCTCGAACGTATGCGTCAACCAAATCGTTTTCCGCAGAGGCGAGCGCGGCGGCAAAATCATCGTCGGTGAAGCTCAGTTCATCAAATCGCTCCGCCTCGGATTCAGGCAGAGAGCCGAGCAGATATTCGGTAATTTTCTGGTTGTTAAATTCCTGTTCATTCATATCGGATAGCGACGAGGACAACTCGCTTCACATCTATAAGACAAAACCCGAAAAATCTTTCATAGACGAAAATACTTAAAATTATTTGCCGTCAATTTCGCGCGGCTGATATTCAATTTTCGCCGACGCACTTTCCAACGCAAACTTCGAGTTTATCGCGGATACGACACGCTCGAATCGTTAAAGCGTTCATCGTAATTTTCATCTTTTCGGCTAACGCGCGGCGATTTTCAATCTTGATTCGTTCCGCCCCGTAATAATAACCAAAGATAATTTCGCGGTTTCCCGCTTCTAATTTTTCGGCGCAATGTTCGAGACAAACGAGCATTTTTTCCTTTTTTTCCTTCTCTTCATCATGTTCCGGCGCGACCAGATGACGCGCCTGCGGCTGGCGCAAAACATTGTCGAGCGGAACATTTATTTTGTCTGTTCCACGCAGATATTCCATAAAAACGAAGCGCGCCGTAATGTAACAAAATCTGGCGGGCGTTTCACTTTCAATCGTTCCCTGTTCTTCAAGCCGGCGGGCGACGCGATTTAATGTTTCATCCGCCAAATCGTCGGGCGA
>JBPCMK010000103.1:0-67208 GCA_051002375.1 Pyrinomonadaceae bacterium
CAGAACCAAAGCTATTTGACGCTCGAAATTACTGCGATTTAACTTCTTGACTGGTTCAAAACCATATGATTTAGTCTGATTTTTTGCTTTACAACAATGTTATTCTAATTTCGCAAGAGGTCTATTGAATGGGCGACTATTCATCAAATCGAACTTTTGGAAATATGGAATACTCAAGAGTTCCGAAAACTTACGTCGCTGCAATAAATTTATGAATTATCCGAAAATAAATTCAGCCGAAGCATTAGATAATCATACTCTTTTAATCGAGTTCGATAATTCGGCGAAAAAGGTTTATGACATCAAGCCTTTATCGGAAAAAGAAATGTTTGCGGCTTTGAAAAATCCGGCTTTTTTCAAAAACGTGCGGGTTGAAAAAGGCGGTTATGCGGTTTTTGGAATGAAAATATTGATTTGAGCGAATACGAACTTTGGAGGCACGGAAAGTTCGTTGAAAATTAGAGTTTATGCAGGAACAAAAACAGCAAGTCGAAAAAATCCGCGAAGCGTTCGAGCAAGAATTCGGACGCTTTTCAGATTTGGGTTTGAATAATTCGAGTTTGATTGAAGCCGAAAATTTACAGCGCGAACTCGGCGAATTGAAAATCAAACACACAGGCAAAAAATCGGAACTCGCCAACTCGAAGAAATTAATCGGACGAGTCGCGCCTGAGATGCGCGGCGCGTTCGGGCAGTTTGTTCAATCGGTTGAAAAAGAAATCACGACGGCGATTGAAGAAGCCGAAACGAATCTCAAAACATTCATCGCCGACGCGAAAATCGAGCGCGAAAGATTAGACGTAACTTTGCCCGGAACTCGCCCGCGCGAAGGACATCTGCATCTTTTGACGATTTTGCGGCAGAAAATCGAAGACATTTTCGTTTCCTTGGGTTATTCGATTGAAGACGACCGCGAGATTGAAACCGATTATTACAACTTCGACGCGCTGAACATTCCCGAAGGACATCCGGCGCGTGAATCGCAGGATACTTTTTACACGACGAACAATTTCGCGCTGCGCTCGCAGACTTCGACCGTGCAAATCCGCGCGATGGAACGACGCGGCGTGCCGATTCGCATTATCGCGCCCGGCAGAGTCTTTCGGCGCGACACGCCCGATTTAACGCACACACCGATGTTTCATCAAATCGAAGGCTTGTGCGTGGACAAAGGAATCACGATGGCGCACTTAAAAGGCACGGTCGGCGAGTGGCTGCGGCGTTTATTCGGCAAAGAAACGCGCATTCGCCTGCGCCCTTCATACTTCCCTTTCACCGAACCAAGCGCGGAATTCGATTTCTCCTGCTTCAAATGTATTGGCACAGGCACGTTTGAAAATGAACGCTGTCGCCCGTGCAAAGGTTCGGGCTGGATCGAACTCGGCGGTTCGGGAATGGTTCATCCGAACGTCTTGCGATCCTGCGGAGTTGATCCGCAAATTTATTCGGGCTTTGCGTTTGGTTTTGGATTAGAAAGAATGTGTTCGCTGATGTATTCGCTCGACGATATTCGCCTGATGTTCGAGAACGACGTGAGATTTTTGGAGCAGTTCAAGTAAAAATATGGAGTGGATTACACCAGCATTAGTAATTAGTATTTCAGCATTGCTCATCACATTTCTAACTTTCCGACGAGACAAATACAAGATTGTCGTAACTCTTGATTTAGAAACTGGAAAGGAAATTGTTAACGGTAAATTAATGGCTGAACCAGTAATTATAACAGTTACAAATGTCGGCAGACGCTCAGTATTTATAACAAGTGTTGGGCTTTGTTTTGATGAAGATGAAAACATTGACGACTTGCTTTCAACAAATGGTTATAAGGAAGGAACTACTCTTGAAGAAGGTGGTAAACCAATTACTCTGATAATTAGGAAAGAAAACATTCCAAAACTTAATGGAAATTGGAAGAAAGTTTATGCAACGGCTTCTGACGGTTCAAGAACCTATTACATATCAAACAAAGTAAAGCGAAAATTTTAGATTTATGAACATCAGTTACAACTGGCTGAAAGATTTAGTTGAAGTAGATTTGTCGCCGCAGGAATTGGCGACGAAGTTGACGAATGTCGGATTGGCGGTCGAAGGCATTCACGAATTTGCGGACGATTTTGTGTTCGATATTGATTTGACTTCAAACCGTTCGGATTGCCTGTCGCATCTCGGCGTGAGCCGCGAAGTCGCGGCGATTACGAATGGCGAATTACGAATTACGAATGACAACGAACAACCGGCGAACGACGCGCAAAATTTAGTTTCGATTCAGGATGCGGATTTGTGTCATCGTTTTACGGCGCGAATTATTCGCAATGTCAAAATTGCGCCGTCGCCGGAATGGTTGAAACGACGGCTCGAAGCGGTCGGCGAGCGTTCCATCAATAACGTCGCGGACATTACGAATTTTGTAATGCTCGAACTCGGCAATCCGATGCACTCGTTTGATTTGAATAAATTGGCGGAAAATCGAATTGTCGTCCGTCGCGCTCGAAATGGCGAAACGATTCAGACGCTCGATGAAGTTGAAAGAAAATTAGATGAAACGATGTTGGCGATTTGCGACGCGGAAAAGCCGGTTGCGGTCGCGGGCGTGATGGGCGGTTTCGATTCTTCGATTACTGACGCGACGACCGACGTTTTGCTCGAAGTCGCTTATTTCGACCGCGCGAATATTCGGCAAACTTCCAGAAATTTAAAACTCTCGACCGAAGCGAGTCATCGTTTCGAGCGCGGCGTTGACATTGAAAATCTCGTTCGCGCATCGAATCGCGCGACTGAATTGATTTGTGAATTGGCGGGCGGAACTGCCGGAGAATTTGTTGACGTTTATCCGACGAAATTTACACCGAATGAAATCGAATCAAACGATATTCAATTTGCGGTGAAAAGATTGACAGGTTTGGAAGTCGAAGAATCTGAAATTTTACAAATCTTAAATTCGCTCGGCATCGAAACGAAAGACGAATCGCAAATCGCAAATCGCAAATCGCAAATCTTCGTTTCTCCGAGTTGGCGGCACGATTTGGCGATTGAGGAAGATTTGGTCGAGGAAGTCGCGCGGATTGTCGGCTATGACAAAATCGGCGAAGAACTTCCGCCCGCATTCGGCGCGGGCGAATATCAACCGACTGAAATTCGCAAAAAATCTTTGCGAAACACTTTAGCAAATCTCGGTTTCAACGAAGCGATTTCTTACAGCTTTATAGACACGGGCAATGACGGTAAATTTGATTTGATTCCGAATCTCGTCGCTGACAATTTGGACGAAAAATATGTTTCGCTAAAAGATTCGATTATCGAAGGCGCGACCAGAATGCGCCCGTCTTTGCTGTCGGGATTGCTCGACGCGGTTCGTGCAAATTTGAATCATCAAAGGCGCGATTTGAAATTATTCGAGATTGGAAAAGTTTTTTCCGCGCCGGAAAAGGAAAACGATTTGCCCAATGAACGCGAGCTTTTCGCGCTCGCTCTGACGGGCAATGAGCTTGCGGAAAACAAAGCGTCAGCCATTCGAGAGTTTGATTTTTACGACGCGAAAGGTGCGCTCGAAAGCGTGACTAACGCAATCAATTTAACTGCGCTCGAATTTCAAGCCAAAGATGCGAGTCATCTACGAAAAGGTCAGTCGGCGGAAATTCTTTTAAACGGCAATTCGGTCGGAACAATCGGACGACTCAATGATGAAATCGCCGCCGCGTATAAATTTCGTCAGCCTGTTTTCGTCGCCGAAGTTGATTTGCAAACGATGCTCGCGGCGGAAACGAAATCAATCGTTTATCAACCTTTGGCAATTTATCCGTCAATTGTGCGCGATGTTTCCCTGCTCGTCAAACGTAGTGTGAGTTACGCGGAAATTCAAAAAACGGTTCAAGAACACAATTACGAATTGCTTCGCAGCGTCGAATTTGTTGATGTCTACGAAGGCAAAGGAATGGCTGATGACGAGCGTTCGATTACGATTCGGCTTGAATATCGAAGCGACGAGCGGACGCTTTTAGAAGAAGAAATCGAAACAATTCACGCGCAAATTTTAAATAATCTCGAAACGAATTTGGGCGCGAAGCAAAGATTTTAGAAATTTATTAATAAAACACTTGAAGTTTTTCGCAAAAATTAACATAATCAGACGGAACTTATAACGACAAACTTTATACGGAGAAACCAATGAACGGTTTGGCAGGAATGGAAAAATTTTCGCATCTTGAAGACAAAATTTATTTGACGATTGAAAACGTCCGCAAGCTGCGCGAAGAAAAGGAACAAATCGAACGCGAAATGAAATCGCTGCGCCACGAAGTCGGCAGTCTTTTGTCGGAAAAAACGCGGCTCGAAGAAAAGGTCGAAGATTTGATGAGCGAGCGCGACGCGATTCAACTAAAAGTCGAAGCGATGCTCGACGCGATTACGATTATCGAACCCGATGTGGCGGAAGCCGTCAGCAGATAAAAATTTTTATGCTCAACTCGAACGGCAAAGGAAAAGCGGAAGCGGTGGCGCAGTCAATCCGCGTCGAAATTTACAATCAAACTTACAACATTCGCTCGGACGGCGACAACGATTATATTCTGCGTCTTGCCGAATATGTTGACGGCAAAATGCGCGAAATATCAAGCGGAACGCTGACCGTTGATTCTTTGAAGGTCGCCATTCTCGCCGCGCTGCACATCGCCGACGAATGTCATCAATTAAAAAATCAGCAGGAACAATCCGACGCGCAGCTCGCTTCGCGCAGCGCGGAATGCGCCGAAATGCTCGACCGCGTTCTCAAACACCGCGAACCCGCGCCGCAGGAACTCGAAACAGAACAGTAGTTCAAGTAAAAAGTAAAAAGGCAAAGGGAAAAAGTGGAAAACGAATTCTTTACTTTTTCCCTTTGCCTTTTTACTTTTGCCATTTTAAAGACTGTGTTACAATCTTTTTCAGGCGAAAATTCTGCAAGGTTTGTAACCGGGCGTTATAATAATTGAGCCAACATTTATTGAATCGGGAGGCTAACGCCGTTGTTTCGGTGCAATCTTTCACAGTTAAAGATTTGCCATAGAAAACGGCTTCGATGCTCGAAAAATTTTTGGGCAGAAAGCCACCCACCTATTTAGTTATAGGTTCAATTCAATCGTCTGGAACGGCTTCTGCGGTTTTCTCGCCAATTTTTTTGGGGGAGAGAGGAAAGAGTGGAGGGGAGAGAGTTGGATTTTCTCTCCTCTCCACTCTTTACTCTCTACTTCTTTGATTATGAACATTTTAATTATCGCTGATGTTGTGGCGCGTCCCGGACGACTTGCCGTTTTGGAAAAAATCCAAGAGCTGCGCGAGCGATATGAAATTGACATCGCTTTGATAAACGGCGAAAACGTCGCGGGCGGATTTTCGATAACTCCTGCGCTTGCCGATGAATTTTTCGCAAAAGGCATTGACCTGATGACTTCGGGCAATCATATTTTCGATAAGCCGGAAATAATTCCCTATATCGAAAAAAATTCGCGTCTCGTGCGTCCGGCAAATTATCCGCCCGACACGCCCGGCAAAGGTTTATTTGTCGGCGAAGTTCGCGGCTATAAAATTGCTCTTCTCAATCTTCTCGGCAGAGTTTTTATGCCGCCGGTTGACGACCCGTTTCGCATCGCCGACGCGCAAATCAAATCCGTTCCCGACGACGTGAAAATTCGGCTGGTTGATTTTCACGCCGAAGCGACTTCGGAAAAATACGCGCTCGGCTGGTTTCTCGACGGTCGAGTTTCCGCCATCTACGGTTCGCACACGCACGTGCAAACGGCGGACGAAAGAATTTTAGACGACGGCACGGCTTATATTACCGATGTCGGAATGACCGGAAGCTACGCGGGCGTGATCGGCATGGACCGAAAAGATGTCATCGGGCGATTCACGAAATTTCCCGCCCGCCGCGCCGACCATGCCAAAGGCGACGTTTGGATTTGCGCGATTGTCGTCGAGATTGACGAAGAAACCGGAAAGGCGAATAAAATTGAAAGACTTCGGCTGGAACAGAAAAATTAAATCCGTTCAGAACCGCCTGCACGAACGGACGGATTTTCTTTGGAAGCGGTTTGGAAACTACGAATTTGTTAAAAACAACAGCCAAACTATTCGTTATTCGCTATCAACTGTTCGTTGTTTGGCAGAAGAAAAAGGAATCTGCTTGAGAACAGCAAATAGTGAACTTCGGATCACATAAAATTTTAAGATTGGCAAATCGGAAAATTACAGGTCAATTACGATAGGCAAATTCGTCGGCTCGTAAGATTCGTCGCAGTTTGAAGCGTTGATAAATTTCACGCCGAAATTTTCGGTTATTCCGTAACCGCAGTGAATATGTCCGAAGATGTGAAGTTTCGGTTTGATTTTTTCGACTCGTTTTCGTAATTCCTCGCAGCCCGTGTTTTCAATCCAATACTGTCTCGGAACTTCGTCTAAAATTCCGTTGGGCGGTCCGTGCGTAATTAAAATGTCCGTCTCGTCGGGAATTAATTTCCACTTTTCCGCGAGTTCCCTGCCGCGATTCAGGTTAAAAGCCCAATCGAAAAAGCGCGGCTGCCAAGGCGAGCCGTAAATTTTCAAGCCTTCGATTTCAACCGAAGAATCCTGCAAATAATCAATTGATCTGTCGAGCAAATTTCTCGCAAAATGATTGTTCGTTTCAAAAAGCCAATCGTGATTTCCGGCGACGAAAATTTTTCTGGCGTGCGGCAAATTGGCAAACCATTCGTTAAATAAAAATATCTCGTCAAACGTGCCGCGAATCGTCGCATCGCCCGCGTGGACGAGTATGTCGCCGTCCGGCACGCGGATTTGTTCATTGCAGTTGTGCGTGTCGGACAAACAAACGATTCGCGTCATCGTAATTTTCCTGAGTGAAATTAATCAACTTTTGTAGATTCTCGAAACGAAGTTTCCGTTGAGAAATTCCTGTGGATTGATTTGACTTTGCGTAATTACGCCTTTGTAATTTCCCGACAGAAGCATCATCGCTGATTCTATTAAAGGAACGGCGGTCGTCGTTTGAATGGCGCGAAGATGTGTATTGTTAATTTGAAGCGGCTCGACGAAAAACGCTTTTTCCAACATTCGCCTCACGCCTTTCGAGTCGAATCCTTCGACCGAAGCGTAAGCCAAAACAAAATCTTCCTCGACCGCCGGAACTTCCCGCATAATTTTCCTTAAAAGTTTGTCCGGCAGATTTTCATCTTTTGTCAATTTTCTAATCAGACTCTCAACCCAGGCGTAATGTCCGACGTAACGCAGAGTTTTGTAATCGAGGCGGCGGGATTTTCCGGCAAAAAATTCCGGCAAATCAGCCGCGCCGCCGCTCGTCAAATCCGCCTCAAAAATTTTGCCGCCGATGACGATTCGTTCGCGGTCGGACAATGCCGGTCGCTCGACGATTTTATAATCACGAACGACGCGGGAATTTTTGACGTATTCGGTCGCCACGCCAATCGGCGACCACGTAAAACCGTAAAAATGCGGCTCGTGCGCGTGGGCGGAAAGCGCGCCCACTTTCATTCCGATTTTTTCGACGCTTTCATTTTCAAATTGCTCGACAAACTTTTGATAAAGCGACATCGTCAGCACATTGATAAAACCGGGCGCGAGTCCGGTCTGCAAAACGAATCCGGTTTCCGCACCTTCGGCGAGCGCGATTATCTCGTGGGTCTCGGCGACATATTCCGTCAGATTCGCGTAGTGCATTTTAAAGTCGCGCGAGAACCGAGCCATTCGCGGAGCTTGCGAACCGGGCGAACAATCAAGCAAAACATCACACGATTCAAACGCCTCTTTCATCGGTTCGCTAATGCCGTTTTTCGACATCAAAATCGTTTCGACCGCAGAAGTTTTCGGCGAATTGCTCAAAACTATTTCCTTCGTCTTACGCAAATTATCCGCGTTGATGTCGCCGAGATAAATCTCGATTTCCATCGTTGACCATTCGCGCAGAAGCAGCGCGACGGCTTCGCCGATGCCGCCCGCGCCGGCGATAAATATCTTTTTGCTCATTAGGATTTATTCGTTCCGGTCGGATTCTTCGGAGCGTCGCATTTCTTCGCCCTTCTCTAAACTCTCGGCAGCTTCTTGCCGCAAATTTCCGGCTTCGACGTTGTATTCGCCTTCGGCTTGCGTAATCGGATCGGCGGTCAAAATTCCGCCGACGGTTTCGATTCCGCCGACGATGATCTGCCCGACCGCTTTTAAGTCTTCGGTTAAGGTAGTTTCTTTTCGTTCTTTATTTTCTTCCGTCATATCTAAAATTCTACAACGAAAAAGCCGACTTTGCGAACAAACAAAGTCGGTTGAGCCGTCTGTTACTCGATATTAAAATATTTCGCTTCTGGGTGATGAATGATGATTGCCGAAGTTGATTGTTCGGGAACGAGTTGGAATTCTTCCGACAATTCGACCTCAATTCTTTCCGGCAGAAGCAGTTCAAAAAGTTTCGTTTGGTCTTCGAGATTCGGACACGCCGGATAGCCGAAGCTGTAACGCGAGCCTTGATAGCCTTGGTGGAAAAGTTTGGATAAATCTTTCGCATCTTGGTCAGCGATGCCGAATTCTTCGCGGATTCGTTTGTGCCACATTTCGGCTAAGGCTTCGGCGGATTCGACTGAAAGCCCGTGAAAAAGAAGATAATCGGTGTAGTTGTCCGAACGGAAAAGCTCGTGCGCGTATTCGCTGGCGCGTCGTCCCATCGTTACCAAATCGAACGCGACGACATCAATTTTCCCCGAATCTTTCGACGCGAAATAATCCGCTAAACAAAGATTTTTTCCGCCGCGCTGCTCTTTCGGTTGACGCGGAAATGTGAATCTTAATTTTTCGGTTTTCTCGTCCGTTTCATAGATAATTAAATCGTTGCCTTCGGATTGACACGGAAAATATCCATAAACCAATTTCGCTTCCAAAAGTTTTTCGCGCATTGCTTTGGCTTTGATTTCGGCGAATTTCGGATAAACTGTTTCCTGCAAAATTTGCTCGTATTCTTCTATTGATTTGCGCCCTTGTTTGTATTGCCATTGCCCTTTGAAAAGCGCGGTCTTGTTGATGAATGCGAAGACTTTATTTAAATCTTTTATCTCGACGACTTTCGAGCCGTAAAAAGGTTTTTCGGGAATTTCGACATCGTTTGAAACGTCGGATTTCGTCGTGTGCGTCGTGTCGCCGGTTTGACGGTTTGAAACACGCGCGGCTTGTTTGCCGAGTTTGGCATCTTCGCCAACGAGGTCTTCTGCGTCGGAGACGGTTTCGATTGTCGCGTCTAATTCGCCCGCTAACGCAGGCGGTTCTGACAATTCGCCGACTGCCGCGACTTTGGACTTTGGACTTTGGACTTTGGACTGCTCGCGCTGCGTGAGCGCGTCCATCGCGTGCAGACCGTCGAACGCATCGCGGGCGTAGAAAAGTTTGCCGTTGTAAAGCGGAACCAAATCGCTGTCAACATATTTTCGATTTAACGCCGCGCCGCCCAAAATGACCGGAACATTGATGCCGCGCTCGTTCATAATTTCGAGATTGTCGCGCATCACCAAAGTTGATTTGACGAGCAGACCGCTCATTCCGATGGCATCGCAATGCGTTCCTTCAAAGACGCGCAGAATTTCGTCAATCGGTTGTTTGATGCCGAGATTTACTACTCGATAGCCGTTGTTCGTCAAAATTATATCAACCAAATTTTTGCCGATGTCGTGAACGTCGCCTTTGACGGTCGCCAAAACCATCACGCCTTTCGACTGCTCGCCTTCGACTTTTTCCATAAACGGTTCGAGAAATTTGACCGCCGTTTTCATAACTTCGGCTGACTGCAAAACGAACGGCAACTGCATTTGTCCGCTTCCGAATAAATCGCCGACAACCTTCATTCCGTCGAGCAAAATGTTGTTGACGATTTCGAGCGCGGAATATTTTTCGAGCGCGATTTTCAAATTGTCTTCCAAGCCGATTTTCTCGCCGTCAATAATGTGATGTTTCAGCTTTTCTTCGGTCGAGAGATTTGAAACGTCAACCTTCATTGATTGCGCCGTTTTGCCCTGAAACATCGTCGTAAATTCGCCGAGCGGATCATAAACGCAAACCTCGCTGTCATTATCTTTAGCAAATTTTCGGCGGTCGTAAATCAAATCCTGCGCGACTTCGATTTCGTGTTCGTTAAAGCGATTGAGCGGCAAAATTTTTGATGCGTTGACGATTGCCGAATTCATTCCGGCTTCGACCGCTTCGTGCAAGAAAATTGAATTAAGGACAACGCGAGCCGCCGGATTCAAGCCAAAACTGACGTTTGAAACACCCAAAATAATATTCGCTTCGGGCATTTCCGCGTGAATACGTTTGATTGATTCGATTGTCTCCGAAGCGTTTTTACGGTCTTCTTCGATTCCCGTCGAAATTGGCAGCGCGAGAGGATCGAAGAAAATATCGTGCGCCTCGATGCCGAATTCGGTCGCTTGTTTGAATGCGCGGCGGGCGATTTTCAATTTGTTTTCGGCGGTTCGCGCCATTCCTTCTTCGTCAATCAAACCGATGACAATCGCCGCGCCGTATTCTTTCGCTAATTCCAGAAGTTTTATAAAACGCGGCTCACCATCTTCGTAATTCGTCGAATTCAAAATGCACTTTCCGCCCGCCAGCTTTAAGCCTTCTTCCATTTTTTCCCACTCGGTCGAATCGAGCATCAGAGGAATTTTGACATTTGTTACAAGCCGCGAAACGAGCGTGTGCATATCTGAAACGCCGTCGCGCCCGACAAAATCCACGTTGACATCTAAAATATGTGCGCCTTCGCGCTCTTGTTCTTTAGCGAGTTTTACAAGTCCGTCCCAATCTTCCGCCTCCAAAAGATCGCGCATTTTTTTCGAGCCTGAAGCGTTGACTCTTTCGCCGACGATTAAAAACGAATTGTCCTGCGTGTAAGGTTGCGAAAAATAAATCGAAGCCGCCGCCGGAGTGAATTTTATCTCACGATTTTTCGGTGAGACATTCTGCATTTTTTCAACGACGAGTCGCAGATGTTCAAATGAAGTTCCGCAGCAACCGCCGACAACATTTGCGCCGAAGTCCTTCGCAAAATGCTCGACCTTTTTCGCAAAATCTTCGGGCGTTTCGCTGTAAAATTGTTTTCCGTCTTTGACTTCCGGCAGTCCAGCGTTTGGCAAAACAGAAACGGGAAACGGCGAATTCTCACACAAATATTTGACGTTTTCGGTCATTTGGTCGGGACCCGTTCCGCAGTTCATTCCGATCACGTCAATCGGAAAAGGTTCGAGCGCAACAAGCGCAGCGGAAATTTCCGTGCCGTTGAGCATCGTGCCGAAAGTTTCGATTGTAACCTGCGCGATGACCGGCAATTTAATTTTACGTTTTTGAAAAAGCTCAAAAATCGAACGCAGCGCAGCTTTCGTTTGCAGCAAATCCTGACAAGTTTCGACGATAAATAAATCCGCGCCGCCGTCCAAAAGCCCGCGCACTTGCTCGTCGTAAGCGCGTTTCAAATTTTCGTAAGAAATATGTCCGAGCGTCGGCAATTTCGTTCCCGGTCCGATTGAACCGGCGACAAAACGCGGCTGCGCTTTGGTGGAAAAATCATTCGCCAATTTTTTAGCGAGTTCCGCCGCTTTCAGGTTCACGTCGTAAGTTTTATCCGCGATGCCGAATTCTTGCAAGACAACTTCGCTGCCGCCGAAACTGTTCGTTTCAATCACGTCAACGCCCGCCTGCAAAAATCCGAGATGCACCGTTTCAATCGCTTCGGGTTTCGTGTAAAGCAAATTTTCCGAGCAGTTTTCAAAATTCGCGCCGCCCCAATCTTCGATTGACAATTCCTGCGCCTGAAGATTGCTGCCCATCGCGCCGTCAAAGACGACGATTTTTTCTTTTAATAAATCGAGAAATTTTTTCATATTTGCGATCTGCGATTTGTAATTTTCGATTGGTCGGTTGCTTGCATTGGCGAGCGAAAAAAATCCCAAATCGGCAATCGAAAATCGCAAATCAAAAAACTCCGCGCCCAAACAAGCGCAGAGTTTTCTTTATCTAAAAAATTATATTGAAACTCAAAAGCTGTTTAGCGATTTTTTTCGTGGTCGCAAGTCGCTGTAACTCACCACATCTTAAAGTCTAAAGTTTATAGAGTCGAGAGCCGAGAGTCAACCGAAAACTTGAAAGCGGCGGAAATAAAAAGTGAATTGCTTTTATCAAAAGCAATTCACTTTAAGTCTCAAGAATGAAAACAAAATTATTTAGTTTTCAAAGTCGGGTCGCCGAGCAACGTCCAGGATAAACGCACGTCGCGTCCGTAGCTGATAGTCGTTTTCGCATCTCTGATCAAATCGCCGAGCCGTGTTATATTGCCTGCCGCTATCTGATTGTAATAGCGCGTTGCCATTACTTCCTGCACGTCGGCGGTGGTCAAGCCCGTCGAAGCCCAAGCCGAAACCGCGCCGCCGTTCGGGTTTTTTAACAAAATTTCTCCCATTGCGTCGTTTTCTTGAATAAAATAACCATTCAGGCAAGTGAGCATCGTGTAAATTGATAAGTTATTTCCGTTATTTAGCGCACCGGCATTTGTATTGTTAAAAAAGCCGCTCGAAGCCCAAACTCCGGCGTTGCCGTGTCCCGAATAATTAACCAGAAATCGTCCGTTGTTTAGTTCGCTTAATAATTGCGTCTGCGCGTTTGGCATTTCTCGACCGACCAGAATACGCGGAATTGTCGTCGGTAATTGGTCGCGCAGTCTTCCGCTCAAACCTTGAAAATCATAGCCGTTCGGCAAATCGTAGGCGAAAACCGCTCCGCGATTTAAGCCTTGACTGCTGACCGTTTGCTCGAAAGCTATTTCTTTATTGAGAGCCAACGTAACGGTCGCCGCGTTTCTGGCGGGAATTCTGCCAATCGGTATTTCAGCCAAGCCGTCGTCGTTAAAATCCGCTAAGGTTTCGTCGCTTCCCGTTTCGGAATAAACCGTGTCAACCAACTTGGTCGGAACGAAATTATAAATTCCGATTCCCGTATAATTTTTCGGGTCGTAAGTCGCATCGCCGAGCAGCAAAACGTAATTCGGCGGAGTTTGCCAATTAGTTTTGGCGTATTGCAGAAAACTTCTGATGGCGAGGGAATTTAAAACGCCGTAATTAAATTCATCGTAGACATCATCTATATTTACGACCTTGACCGTCATTCCTTGCGAGCGGCGATAATTAGCCCAGTCTTCCGCCTGTGGCAGCCAATCTTTGTAAGAAATAATTATCATTTCGCCGTTATTAGCGGCGGTTGATAAAGTCGAAGGCGCGTTCGGAACTATCCAAGACGGCTGCGCGAGTGCCGCGTCTTCGACGGCGTAAATCATTCGTCCGCGATTCGACGGTATATAAACCCGATAACCTGCGCCGGATTGTTCGACGGTCAAGCCGCTGATTAAAGTCGGATTGTCTGAATTCGTCGTATCGAACAGACGAACATTCAGCGAAGCGAAATTTTCGACGTAGCTTGCTTTATAATTCGGCACGTAAAACGAAAGCTGACCTTGGTCGGCAACGTATTTGCGCGAAAAATTTACCTTTACCGAATCGAAATACGAACCGTCGCCGGAAGCCGGAGTAGAAGCGAATTGCAGCGTATTAGTTCCTTCGAGCAGAACCGAAGTCGGAATATCGAAATGTGTGGTAGTGTGCGCGTAGTTGCTCGCTTGTATCACGCCGAGCGGGACGTTGTTTATACTGACGCTGTTTTGATGCGGAACTAATGTCGCGCCGTTGATGGTAAGGTCTATCGAAGCGGTTGGCGAATTAAAATCAACATTTGATAAATTGAAATTGACGGTCGCGCCGCTCGTGCCGAGAAAAGTTCCGAAAAAGTTTTCCGCATCTCCGTTTAGAACATTGTAGGCGTAAAACAGACGCTCTTTTTTCAGAAACGACTGTGAATAACCTTGCGATAAAACCGCGCCGTTCATCTGGCGGCGAATCGTCGTGCCGATGCGTTTGCCGTTTTGCGTTCCGACAACCAGAAAATATGTCTGCGTATTCGATTCGAGCGTATCAATTCCTTTGCCGTAAAATTCGATATAGCTGCCGTCTGCCCCGACGTTAATCGCCTGCTCGACACCGTTGACGTAAAGCTGCCAACGCTCGGTCGGAGCGGTAACGTCAAAGCCGCCGGTTTGAAGGTCGGCACGCGAGACGCGGTAAAAGCCTTCGTTTTTCACGCCGATTTTCGCGCCCGCCTGCGCCGCCACCCATTTCTGCGTAACCGGATCGGCTTGTGCGTTGTTGCTTTCGACTTCTTCCGCCAAATCCTTAGGCAAAATCAAATCGTTTCGCAAAACTTCGGGCTTGGCGTTTTTCGATTGATTAAAAAGCTGCTCGGAAGAAGAACCGGCAACATCTTTCAAATCGTTGACGACTTGCGGCTGAATCAAATCGGTCGCAATTTTTTGACCGTTTAGATTGTAGCTCTCGACGATATAATTTGAATTAGCATCGCCAAAACGGTCGTAATACGAATAGCTGCCGGAAGTGATTTGTTCGGCTTGCGCCCGCGCATATGCGCCCGGAACTAGAGCCGTATTGAGAAGCTGACGTTCTCCGCCGCCGACGCGATATACGTAAAATCCGAGATTTTTCGTTTCCCTTTCAGTCTGCCAACCGATCCATACGCCGCGACCGTCCGTGTATGCCTTCGCGTCCGAATACTGCACCGGACTTTTTCCGAATTTACCGATTAAATCTAATTTATACAACTTTTGCGCCGACATCGGAACGGTCGTCAGCGAAACTGCCAATAACAAAATTGCGGCTGTAAAAAATCTTTTCATACTTTTACGCACTCCTTATGCGCGAAATCGAATCTAAAACTCGTTTGCGTGATAATTTAACTTAAGGGGATTGGACGAATAATCATCGCTGATTCTACTATTTTTTTCGTCGTTTGCCAAACATATTTCAGCGTTGGCGCAAATAAACGAATCTACATCTCTTTTTTAATGATGCTTCGAGATTTTCAATTTGAAAATCGTTGCACCTACAAATGTCGAAGAAACCCGAATTATTTCGCCCGTTCGCTTATCAATAAACCGGATTTTTGTTAAAGTGCAAGATATGTTTTCCAAATCAATCAAAAAATTCTGCGTCATTCTTTTCGTTATGTCATTTCAGCTTTCGTTTATTCCGCCCGACAGAAATATTTTTGCGGCGCGGCGCGAAGCCGCCCGCGGACGACACGCGATGGTCGCCTCGCAGCACCGGCTCGCTTCGGAAATCGGCGCGGACGTGATGAAACGCGGCGGCAACGCCGTGGACGCGGCGGTTGCCGTCGCGCTCGCTTTAGCGGTCGTTTATCCCGAAGCCGGAAATTTGGGCGGCGGCGGATTTATGCTGATTCGTTTTAAGGACGGCAAAACGACGGCGATTGATTACCGCGAAATGGCTCCGGCGGCGGCGAATCGAGATATTTATGTTGACGACAAAGGCGAGCTTATCAAAGGCGAAGGTTCTTCGACCGTCGGTTATCGCGCCGCCGGAGTTCCGGGAACGCCCGCCGGACTCGATTATGCTTTTCAGAAATACGGCTCGAAAAAAATGTCTTGGGCGCAGCTTGTCGAACCGGCGCGAAAGCTCGCGCAAAACGGTTATGTTTTAAGCGACCGGCTGGCAAATCTTTTTAAGTCTTATCAAAATCATCTCGACAAATACGAAGACAGCAAACGTATATTTTTGAATGGCGGCGAATTCTACCAAGAAGGCGATACGTTCAAACAGCCGGATTTGGCGAACACGCTCGACCGTCTGGAAAAATTCGGCGTGAAGGATTTTTACGAAGGCGCGACCGCGAAATTGATCGCCGACGATATGAAGGCGCACAACGGTTTGATAACTTTGCAGGATTTGAAAAACTATCAGCCGAAAGAGCGTGTGCCGCTTCGCGGAACTTATCGCGGTTACGAAATTATCACGATGCCGCCGCCGAGTTCGGGCGGAATCGTAATGCTCGAATGTCTTAATATTTTGGAAAAATACGATTTACATTCGATGGAATCGAATTCGTCGAAGTATTATCACGTTCTCACCGAAGCGATGCGCCGCGCCTTTGCCGACCGCTCCGAACTAATGGGCGACCCGGATTTCGTCAATGTTCCGGTCAGCGATTTGATTAGCAAAAGCTACGCCGACAAACGACGCGAAACGATTGATTTGACGAAAGCCTCGAAAAGCTCCGACATCAAAGCTGGCGAAGTCGTCGGGAAAGAACCGATGGAAACGACGCATTTTACAATCGTTGACGCGGACGACAACGTCGTAACGAACACTTACACGATTAACGATTTATATGGTTCGGGCGTTACGGCGAAAGGCACGGGCATTTTATTAAACGACGAGATGGACGATTTTGCGGCGCGTCCCGGAAAACCGAATATGTTCGGTTTGATTCAAGGCGAACGAAACGATATTCAACCGAAAAAACGTCCGCTTTCCTCGATGACTCCGACGATTGTTTTGCGAAAAGACGGTTCGCTCTGGTTCGCCACCGGAGCGCGCGGCGGACCGCGAATTATCACAGCGGTTTTGCAAATCGTGTTGAATATGATTGACCACGATATGACGCTTCAGCAGGCGATTGACGCGCCGCGAATTCATCATCAATGGTTTCCCGACGAGATTCTTTACGAGCCTTTCGGAATGTCGCCCGACACGCGGCTCGCAATGGAAAATCTCGGTCATAAATTTGCCGAAAAGCCCGGTTTCGTCGCCTCGGCAACCGGCATTGCGATTGAAGAAAAAACCGGCGTTCGATTGGGCGCGATTGACCCGCGAAGCGACGGCGAAGCAATCGGATATTAAAATTGAATTACGGCGGGTTTTCCATTGATTTTACTTGCCGAAGTCAATCTAAAAAAGGTAGCCTTGAGAAAAATCGAAAAGGAGAAGATTTTATGCGAAAACAAATAACTTATTTACTTTGGTCGGCTTTATTTTGCGCGGCTTGTTTCAGCCTCGCGTGTCAAGCACCGGCGACTAATACAACCGTTAATATGACGGTTAATTCAAATGCGAATGCAAACACCAATACGAATATGAATTCGATGAATTCGATGAATTCGTTGAATTCAAATCTTGCGAATTCAAATCTTGCGAATTCAAATACAGTCGTTAATTCGAGCGCGGTTGTTGACACGAAAGAACCGGAGCAATATCAAGCGACGGTAACGGCGCGGCTGGAAACTTCCGGCAGTCAAAAAATGTCTATGCCGCCGTTGAAAGCGGAAGTGGGGCGCGACGGCGCGAACCGCCGTTTGGAAATCGCCGCGCCGAACGGAGAAAAAATCGTTTATCTGGAAACGAACGGCAAAAAATATATTATCGCGCCGCAGCGTAAAGAATATGGCGAATTAGATAAGGATTCGCTCGGTTTCGACATTCAAAATTTATTGATGCCTGACCAAATCGTCAATCGGGTTAAAAACCTAAAAGGTGTCGAGAAAGTCGGCGAAGAAAAAGTTAATGGACGCGACGCGATAAAATACAGTTACGGCGCGACGACCAATACGCAGACGAAAGCCGGAACGGTCGAAACCGAATCTTTTATTCTCGTTGACAAAGAAACCGGTTTGCCTCTGCGTTCCGTAACGAGTTCGCAGTCGGAAAACGGCAGCGTACAGGGAGTTAACGGTTTGAGTTTGATAACCGAAATAAGCAACATTCGGACAACCGCCGATGCGAGTTTGTTTGCCGAACCGACCAATTTCAAAAAAGTCGAACCCGAACAAATCAGACAACAGGTAAATCAACTTTTAAGCGTCGCTATGGCGATTGTCGGTCAAATAATGAAAAACGCACAATAGGAAAATTACGCGCTTTCAAATTACGAATTGTGAATTGAAGAAAATTTTCCAACATTCGTAATTTGTAATTTGAAATTCGTAATTGATATAAAACTATGAGCAAAACTTTAACATTCATACTCGGCGCGGTTCTCGGTTTAATAATCGGCGGCGGCTTGATTTTTTATTTGTTCGGCGGCGTGCCGCGTGCCGCGCAAGCTCCCGGCAAGCCGATTCAGCAGCCCGATCCGAATGGCTCGCCCGCAGGAACGGCGAACGTCGTCTTAAACCAGCAGTTTTTCGATACGATTCTGGCGACGATTTTCCGCGATATGAACGCGCCCGCTTTTCCGCTTAATTTGACCGGAAGAAATAATTACGTTCCGACCGCGCAGCCGCAGCTTGCGAGTTTCGCTTTTCAAAATAACAATGGCTGCGACGGCAAGATAATTTTGAAACCCGAAGGAAGCGGCGTAACGACGGGCGTTCGCCTTGAAAACGGAAAAATCTCCGCGCCGCTCGCCTTTGCGGGCAGCACTTCGGTTTTCGGTCAATGTGTAAATTTTACCGGCTGGGCGCAGGCGAATCTGGCACTTCGTTATGATGAATCACAGCAAACCGTGTTCGGACAAATTAATGTCGAGACGGTAAATCTCGACGGCGTTTTGCCGGTCGTGAGCGGTTTCGTAACGCCGATTGTGCAGACGACAATCAACCAAAGGGTCAATCCAATTGTCATTTTGCGCGGTCAGCAAATCGCTCTGAATCTTCCGATTGCTGCGACCAACGGAAATTTGCAGGCGCAAGTCAAAGACGTTCGCGCCGATGTTAAAGACGGCGCACTCAACTTATACGTTACTTATAACTTTACCGGCTCGGGCAAATAATACAAAACGCCGAAATTTTCTTTGACACATTGTTAGGTTTTATTTTACAATTCCGACGAAAATAAATTTTCTTTCTTCTTCTCTCAAACGAATGTCTGCAGTCGAAACCGAAACTGTTTCAGAAGAAAAAATCGAAGAGACGACTCCGCCGAAAAAAAAGCGTTCGCGGCTGCCGATTTATATTGTCGGCAGCGTGATTTTTGTCGGCGGCATAATCGGTCTTGCGTGGTGGCTGCACGCCCGCCAATTCGCCACGACCGACGACGCTTTCGTCGAAGGCAACATCTCTTTGATAACGCCGAAAATATCTTCGTATGTCGTCCGCATTCACGTTCAGGAAAATCAATTGGTCAAAAAAGGCGATTTGCTAATCGAGTTGGATTCAAGAGAGCCGGAAGCGAAATTGGAAGAAGCCCAAGTCGCCAAACAGACCGCGCTCGCCGAACTCGAAAAAGCCAACGCCACAACCGCTTTGACCCGCAAGAACGGCAAAGCCGGTTTGACCGAAGCGAGTTCAAATTTGGAAACCGCGAAAAACAACGTCGAACAATCGCGTCTCGCATCCGATTCAAAACAAAATGTCATCGAGCAAAATCGCAGCCGAGCCGCTGTCGCCGAAGCAAATCTGAGTCAAGTGCAAGAGCAGATTCCGGCGGCGGAAGCCTCGCTCGCCCAAGCCCGCGCTCAAGTTCCGGCGGCGCAAGCCAAAATTGATTACGCCCGCGCCGAATTTGCCCGCAACAAATCTTTGTTCGATGCGGGCGATATTTCCAAACAGGAATTCGAGCAGTCGAAACGCGAACTCAGCCAAATCGAAGCAGCGATGACGATGGCTGAAAAACAAGTGGAAATCGCGCAGGCGCAGTTTGCCGCCCTGCGTCGTCAAGTCGAAGTCGAACGCTCGCGCGTCAAGGAAATGCAGTCGGGCATCGCTTCCGCCGAAAGCGATTATCGCCAATCTCTCGCGCAAGTTGACGCAACCGCTTCGCAGGCGAACGAATCGCTCGGACGGCTTCAAGGAGCGCAGACTTTGCCCGAACAAATCGCCGTCCAATCGTCAGAAATCAGCGCGGCGGAAGCCAAAGTCGCGCAAGCCGAAAACGCCATTCGCCAAGCCGAACTCGAAGTTTCCTACACGAAAATTTATGCGCCGCAAGACGGCTACGTCGCCCGCAAAACCGTGCAGGAAGGACAACTCGTGCAGCCCGATCAAAGTTTAATGGCGATAACGCAAAATGATTTTTGGGTCGTGGCGAATTACAAGGAAACGCAGCTCGAACAAATGAAAATCGGGCAGCCGGTTGATATTTATATTGACGCTTATCCGAACACGGTTTTTCACGGCAAGATTGACAGCTTTCAAGCCGGAACAGGCTCGCGCTTTTCGGTTTTGCCGTCGGAAAACGCGACCGGTGGATTCGTCAAAGTCGTGCAGAGAGTTCCGGTGAAAATCGTTTTCGACCGGCAGCCCGATAATCAAAAATACTTGCTCGTGCCGGGAATGTCGGTCGTTCCGCGCGTGAAACTCAGATAATCAAATGAGCGATTCTTCGACAGACAATTCCGATTTCTCGCCGAATCCTTACATCACCGTTTTTATTCTTTCCATCGCTACTTTTATGGAGGTTTTGGACACGACGATTGCCAACGTCGCGCTGCCGAAAATCGCCTCCGGTTTGTCAATTACCATCAACGAAGCGTCTTGGATAACCGGCTCGTATCTGGTTGCCAACGCCGCGATTGTTCCCATCAGCGCGTGGGTTGCGACGTATTTCGGGCGACGACGATATTATATGGTCTGCGTTTTTTGCTTTACGCTCGCTTCCCTGTTTTGCGCTCTTTCTCCGAACATCGAAACGCTCGTTTTTTTTCGCATTTTGCAGGGCTTGTCCGGCGGCGGACTTGCCGCGAGCGAGCAGGCGATTCTCGCCGACACCACGCCGCCGGACAAGCTCGGTCGTATTTTTTCGATTTACGCATTCGCGGTAATGGTAGGTCCGATTAGTGGTCCGGTTCTCGGCGGTTTTATCACCGACACTTTAAGCTGGCATTGGGTTTTTCTCATCAATGTTCCAATCGGCATTGTCTCGCTGCTTTTAACAAGTGCTTTCGTTAAAGAATCCGACAAAGCCCGCGAGCGCACCGAAGCGTTTCGGCGCGAAGGCAAAACGATTGATTGGGTCGGCATAATTCTGTTTATTTCCGGCATCGCTTGTCTCGAATTATTTTTCGATTTCGGTCCGAAAGAAGGCTGGCTTGAATCGGATTTCGTTCTTCTGCTCGGTGTCGCCGCCGTGTTGTCGCTGCTGATCGGAATAACTTGGGAATACTATCAAGATCAGCCGGCGGTTGATATTACGCTGTTTAAATATCGCAACTTCGCGGGCGCGGCACTGCTTGTTTTCACGCTTTCGCTGATGTCCACCGGCTCGGTCTTTTTGTTTCCGTTTATGGCGCAGACATTGTTCGGTTACAGCGCGACGAATTCAGGTTTAATATTTCTGCCCGGCACTTTGATAATGATGGTGATGGTGCAAATCGTCGGCTGGCTGATTGATAAATACGACGTGCGCTACATCATCGCCTTCGGCTTGTTCGCCCTGTCTTACGCGCAGTGGAATTTGTCGTCGCTGACCTTGCAGGCTGATTACACGACTCTGGTTTGGGCGCGGGTTTATCAATCGTTCGGTTTGTCGTTTCTCGCCGCCTCGATCAACACGGCGGCTTATACGGATATGCCGTCGGATAAAGTCAACGGCATCTCGGCGTTTATGAATCTGGCGCGAAATACGGGTTCGAGTTTCGGGGTCGCTATCGCTTCGACTTTGATTATCACTCAAACGCAGGTTCACGTAAATAATCTGTCTTACCACACATCGAATTTCAATCCGAATTACGTCGGAACGATAAAGAATTTGCTTTTCTTGTTTCAGCAGCAAGGCTACACCGCCGTTCAATCATTGGGAATAGCGCGTGGAGTGATGTGGAATACACTCACCCGCCAAGCCTCGATGCTGGCATTTATAGATGCCTTTCAGCTTTACGCTGTTTTGCTGGCTCTTATGTTTCCGCTGGTTTTTCTGCTCAAACGAAAAAAGAAAAAGCCCGCCGAACAATCTGAAAAATAATAGAAAGCGGCGAGCCGATAAATTCTCTCAAAAACTCTATTCGTCTTTTTTCAACAATTTCGTCGTGCCTTCGGTAACGCTGCGCGGATGTAAGAGATCGCCCGTGTCTGCCGCCTTCCACGAAGCGGCGGGCGGAACGTAGCTTTGCGCGGGCGAAGTTTGCTGCGGCGGCAAATGTTTATCGGAAGTTTCCCGAAAACTTTTCATCTCCGATGGCGGCAATTCATACATCGGAGCGAAGGGTTGATTCGGTTCGTTTTTTAACAAAACCAGCGAAGCAATCAGCCACATCAGCCCGCCGAAAATGCCGACAACCGCCGAAGCTCCGGCAAGTTTATCAATATCCAAAATGCCGAAAAACGGACACATAATCAAAACGAAAAACATAAACCAGAAAACGCTGAACACGATTCCGTTTCGTTTGGTCAGCCAATTTTTCGATTTATAAAGTTCGGCAAGCTGCGGCAGAAAACCGCCGTGCGCCAAAATCTCCGAGACGAGTCCGAGCGGAAAGCCGCAGCGCGAACAAAATTTTGTTTCTTCCGAAACTTGCTGCTGACTGCAGCGCGGGCAATACATATTCTTCTTCTCCTGAATTTTCTACAAACTGCGCTTAAATCTCTTTGGAGCTACGAATTTTATTTCCAAAATGTTCAAAACGCAAAATTAAAGCGGCGGCAATTTTTCGTCCGAGAACATTTGAAAAATCGCAAACGCGCGTCCTTGAAAATGTTCGGCGCGGGAAACGGTTTCGAGCAGAATCTCGAAAATCGTTTTCAGTTTTTCCGGCGCGGGCATTTCGCGTTGTAAATCTTCGTCCGAATTAAAAAGCGCAAAACCTCTGCGGCGCGTTTCTTCGACTTCCGCTAGATAATTTGCCATCAAATCGGCGGTCGAAAGTTCTTCGGGCAGAGTCCATTCAAACGGGTCGTCCCAAAGTCTGGTCGTAATTCCGCCGAAGGTTTGTTCGACCGCGCCCGCACTTCGCAAGATAAATTCGCCGCACGAGAACATCGTAAAAGTTCGGTTTAACTCGCGCGGTTTCCAGAATAGTTTTCCGTCGGGTATCAGTTTCAATAATTCGAGCGAACGCCTTTGAAGCGAGGAAAATTGTCGGTCGAAAGAATTTATCAGCCGTTTCATAAAATAAAAAAGCGAGCGTCAAGATTTTAACTTGCCCGCCCGCCGCTTGTCATTCAGATTGATGTTTTTATTTATTTTCCCTGAAACTTTCTGCCTTCCTCGATAATGCCCAAACCGTAATTCTTGCCGCTGAAATTTACGCCGTTTTGAACTCTGCCTTTTACGCCGACGCGCGTTCCTTTTGACGGAACGCTGTTTTGCGTAACGACCCAAATCGAGCCTGTGCCGTCGTCCACTTTATACACGCCGCCGCGAATCTGCGTCAAAGGAACATTCAACCCGTAACTATCGCGCACCGTTCCGACGATCCCGACTTCTTTGTCGTAAAACTTCGACGGATTTGCCTCGATGCTGCCGATGCTTTCGCGTTGCGGACACGCCGCCGCGAGCAAACCAATCGTTAAAACCAAACCGAGCGTAATCGCTCTCGTTATTTTTTTCATCCTTTTCTCCTTTTCGTTTTTAGAATTTCGGGAGAGCCGTTCGTTCAAATTTACAGATTCGATTCGCGGCTCAAAGTTTGCCATAATTTTTATTTTCTGCGATGCTTTTAGCGTCGAATCTCAAAGGCATTTCCCGAAATCGAAAATGACGACGGCAATTCAAACAAAGGCGAAGGAAAAATTTGCGTTTTCGTCGAGTATCGCGGCTGACGTTTGGCATCCGAAGCAAAGTTCGAAGGCATTCGAATGGTGGTATTTCGACGCTTTATCCGAAGACGGACGCGACGCGGTGGTGATAATTTTTCTCGATAATTTTATCTTCTCGCCGCGTTACAATTCGCCGAACCGTCCGCACAGCCGACTCGCGGAAAAACTCCGCCGCAAAAAAAATTTCGATTGCGGCAGATGTTATCCCGCGCTTGCCTTTACTTATTACCGCGACGGCAAGCCGCGCTATCGCGCCATCAGCGAATTCGCGCCCGAAGAATTTTCAGCCGGACAAGACACGCCTTCGTGTCAAATCGGCAGCAATTCGTTTCGCTTCGAGTCCGCGCCGTATGGTTCGGGTTACACGCTTTCGATTGACGCACGGCTGCGCCGCAACCGAATTCTCAAAGCAAATTTTGAATGGCTTTCAATCGAGAGCGATTTTACGCCCGGCGATAAATTTGACGCGGGCGACGCGCACAGTTGGAATCTGGTCGTTTCAAGGGCTGACGTTACGGGCAGAATCAGCGTCTTCGACGATAAAGACAACAATCTCGACATCGTGCATTTTCGCGGCACGGGTTATCACGACCATAATTTCGATAACCGTTGGCTGCCCGAAATCGTTTCCGATTGGCAATGGGGACGCGCTCATTACGCCGACGCGACCGCCGTTTTTTATCGCTACAAGGAACGCGGCGAAGCGGACACGACGACGAAATTATTTACGGTGCGCGACGGCGTTCTGACAAACAGCGATGCGAGTTACGAAGAACAAATTTTCGCCCGCGATAAGTTCGGAGTAAAATATCCGCAGCGCATTACGCTGACCGACGCGGACGATAATCGTCTGCGCGTCAAACAAATGAAAATTATTGATTCGAGCTTTTTCTATCTGCGTTTTTTGAGCGAGATGACATTGACTTTGCGCGACGGCAAGCCGGGAAAAACAATCGGAATCACCGAATTCTTAAACCCGAAGGCTCTGAAATATCGCTGGCTCGACTGGCTGACGAATATGCGAATCGGTCGGCGCGGCAAAGGCTCGTTTCTTCCGTAATTCGTCGGAACACAAAGCGAAAGCAACATAACGCCGTCATCTTGACGGCTGTCGCGGCGAGCATCTTGCTTGCCGTTTTTCATCTGGATTAGTTCGACAATTTATTTTACCTTATCAAGCGGCGGGCAAGATGTTCGCCGGACAGCCGTCAACTTTTGAGACAGTCTCTAAAACTACTTTTATTTATTCGTCAGCTTGACCGCCGTTCCGTAGGCTAAAACTTCGGTCGAACCTTGCGTAAATTCGGTCGCGTCATAGCGCATACAGATAATCGCGTCCGCGCCGATTTCCTGCGCGTGCTGCACCATTCGATTAAAGGCTTCCTGTCGCGCCGCTTCACAGACGCGGGCGAATTCTTCGATGTTGCCGCCGCCGAGCGATTTCAGCCCGCCGATAAAACCCGCGCCGATGCCCGTCGCCCGCACGACGATGCCGCGCACCACGCCCAAGTATTGCGTGATATTTCCCATCTCGACATTATTTCCCGTTGTAATTATCATTTTTTATTTCTCCTATTTTCATCTTTAACGCTAAAGTAAAGTTTATTGTTTCGCCTTCGGAATTATGAAAGATTGCTGACTTTTTTTACGCTTTATTTTATTTGCTTCGAGCGGCAAAAGACGTATTTTTCAGATGAATTCGTCCAAAATAATAACCGCAAAACCGGGCGTTGACAACTCGATTTTGCGGTTAAAAGCAAAAACTTTATTCGTCTGAAACGACTTTATCCGACCGGATGATTATTTTTCTTGCGCGTCAAACCGGATTTGCGGTCTGATTTGCGAACGTAGCCCATCGCTTCGTAAATCGCGGAATCGTCGCCGTATTCGGGATCGGCGAGAACGCCATTGACGATAAACTGAACGTCTTTCATCGTTGTTACATCTTCGCTTTCACGCGATGCCTGCTGCTGCTTTTTTTCGTCTTCCAACTGGTCGAGCCGCGTGCGCGGGGCAAGGCTTTTATTAACTTGATCTTCAAACTGCTGAAGCGTAAAACCGCCGAACGTCTTGGTCGGCGCGAGCGTTTTCCACGCATTGAGAATCATTGACATTTTATCTTCATTTTCTTTAGGACTGTTTGGCATAATGTCGCCTCCTTTAATCTGCGAGAAGGTGTTGAATTTGGAAGGTTGAGCCTTAACGGTAATGCAAAGGCGAAAACACGCTCCGTTTGCGAGTGCAGTAAGTTTTCTCGCAGTGAATCGCTCGCTTTTCGGAGGTGTCAATGCCGAACATTCTGCGCTTGAATGATAATCTTTGTCAACAGTTTTTTTGATTTGCCGTCGCATTTCACGATACGCTGCTTGCGTATCGCGCATCCGAAGCAAAGTTTTGCAATACGCCGCTTGCGTATCGCTCACCCGAAGCGAAGTTTTGCGATACGCAAGGCAGAATATGCGATACGCAAGTCAAGTATCGCCCACCGGAAGCGAAGTTTTACGATACGCAAGACGGAATTTGTGATTTTTCTCAATAAAATCACAAATTTGCTTGTTTCGATTATTCTTTCGGCATTTGATTGACGATTTTCATAGTTTTAACGCTGACCGTCGTTACTCTTTTCAGCAGATCAATAACCTGTTCTTTATAATCGGCGAATTTGTAAGTATTAAATTTTTCCCGAATCGTCGCGTCCTGCGGCGTTTTTTCTTTATATTGGTCTAAAATCCATTCGATTGCGCTTCGATTACCCAATTTATATTCCCAAGCCGCCGCCGGAACGCCCGTCAAAGTCGTGATCGAATCTATGATAATTGTGCCGGTTTCCTTATCGGCGCGAAGTTTGGTCTGCGGTTTGGCTTCAAATGCGGGGTTTTCTTTACCGTCAAACAAAGCCGTTTGTTTCGGCTTTCTTTTCAAATCGTTTCGCTTGAGCGCAAACGGTTTTTGCGTTTCATAATTAATATGCAAATCCATCAATTCCGCACCCCAATTTGCCCATTGGGAAAAATCCGCATAAAACGGCAGGCGCGGAAACTCGCGTTTCAAATTCTGCTCATACTTCACCCGATAAACAGGCGAATGAAGCGCGGCGTAAACGTAATAAAAATAATTTGAGTATATTTTTCTAGTTCATTATTTCATCAAAAATAATTTCCAAGTTTTCCTCTGAAACTTCTAACATTTCACCGTGTTTTATCTTTAAAGAATCTAAAACGGAAGCGAACTTTTGAAAACCGTTCTCGCTTCGCAATTCGATCCAATCAACATTTAAACTGTTTAATTGCCTCTTATTCATATCGGAAAGTTTATCGGCAACAAAAACGCGGTTGTCTCTGGCGATGACGGCATCAGCACTTTCGGGATTACCTTTGCCCATTAGTTTAACCTCGCGTTTATATTGATTGTTTCCTTCGATAAAATAAAAATCTATCTCGCGTTCAAAGGTTGTTTCATCAACTTCGACGTTTTTGCCTTTAAGTTTAACTGAATAATTTTCATCGGCGACCTGATACAGCTTACACAGCGTCAACATCAGAGGTTTTTCAACTTTTTTGCCTGCGGTTGACCATAATCCACCTTATTCTTGAGATTCGGTAATTATTAAATCTTCAAGGTTTTCAGCATATTCGTTTAGATTAACAGTTTCGCCGTTATAAAAACTGTCATCTTCAAAATCAACTGCCACCCAACGCCATTGCTCTACATTGTTTATCGTGCATTTAACAGGTTGCAAGAACACGCCCGTTGCGAAAATTTTATCAGTATCTGAAAGATTGATTTGCTTATTCATTGATTTGCTAAAAACCTCACTTGCATTTGACTGAAATGTTTAACCGATTGGAAAAACTCATCGAGTTCATCGTAATTCTTAAAGACAAATTCATTTTTGATTTTAGCAAACGGACTTTTAGCGACTTCTCTTTGAAATTTGCCTTTATTAATTTCTTCGGAAATGATGAACATCTTAATTCTTAACTTATGAACTTGGTAAAGCCGCAGTAAACCTTTTGTGATGTCGGTTGTGTGTTCAACCTCAAAGGCGTGTGTCGGATAACCTTCTTCATCGAACCAGATGACATCAACAAATTTTACAGTGTTTAAGCTCAAGCCCGGAATCGCGCCTTCGGGGATTTCTTTTTCCGTGCATAAATCTCCTAAAACTCCGAAGATTGTTTGTTTGTTCTTGTCCGGTGCAGGAACGAATGTTCGATAATTCAAGTAACTGCCAACCAAAACCAATTTTGCCTGCAAATCATAATGTGAAAGTTTGACATCATCCTGAATCTCGATGTTAATAATTTTTGATATGTCCTTTAAACGACTTAAATCTCGCTTGTGATTCGGGAAAAGTATTTCAGTAACTTTATTACAGTAAAGTTCGGGTATTTCTTCCAAATACAAACCGTCTTCCGTCAAAACACAATGAAACTGAAAACTACCTTTTTGCGTGGATAATAACTTATCTTTATGTTGAAGAAAGGCAGCGAGCGAACCGACGCAAACATCCATTTTGGTTTTATACTTCTTGACGACAACAAATGCGCCTTCCTGATTATGCGATGCTAAAGTCTGCATAATATTAGCGTTGATACCGTGCCAATCTTCCGCGCCGCCCGAGATAAGATAAAACATTCCATTCGTGTCGCGGTAAAGTTTTCGTGAAGGCTTTACCTGTTCGAGTTTGATGTTCTGAATTTTCTCAAGTTCATCAATAACAAGTTTTCTGTCTTGGTCGGTAAATTTAGAAGTCATGCGTTATTTTCCAAAAGATTTATTATAGCCACGCCGCTTTAGCGCGTGGTCAACGATGTTCAAATTATCGTTAGGGCGTTTCAACGTCCTTTTCAAAATGCTTTAGCCATTTTCTTTTTCGACTAATTCGAGGCGTTTATGAATTTTCCCCGATTTATGATGTTCTTTTTGATTCTGCACATATTTAACAACCCATTTCAAATCTTTAGTGCCAAAACTAACGATTCCATAGCCGTTTTGCCATTCTAATAATTTATGATTTGAGTTGTGATTGATGAAATACGCGCTCGCGCCTTTTAATTGTCCAATCCATTCGGCAGGCTGAATGTTTGGTGGAACGGAAACGGCAAGGTGAATGTGGTTTTCGATACCGCCGATGGCGTGAACGAAAATTTCGGACGTTTCCAACATCTTCTTTCGTAGAAAACCATAGAGTTTCGGTTCTATTTCCGCTTTGATTAACGGCAAATTATTCTTCGTATGCCAAGTGATATGAAAATTAATTTCGGAATATGCTCGACGCGACATAAATTTGAGTTTATCGATTTTTGAAAGGGCGTTGAAACGCCCTCAATGAATTTGTTTTATCTTTAACCACGCGCTGAAGCGGCGTGGCTAATAAATTTTCGTTCTACTAAAACATCATCATCATAAACAAGCAATCCGCGAATTGCTTGACAAACGACTTTTGGGTCTTCATCCTGCAAGACTTCAAACAAATACGGTTTATTCTGCGGCTTGCGAAGTCTGCCGATTGCCGAAACTATCTCGCGTCGGGTTGTGGTGTCCGTTTCCTGTTTGAAGGCATTCCAGAGAGGTTCGAGACTTTTTGTTTGATTAAGTTTGGCGATGTTCTTTGCCGCTAAAAATCTTATCTTCGGGTTCGTATGTCCGAGCAAATTAAACAAAAATCCGCCTTGAAAGCCGTTCGGCAGATAACCCAAATCTTCGAGTGTGGCAATTAAATTCTTATCACTTTGATTTTCGATATTAGTTTCGGTCATCATTTAATAATTTTACTTGCAAACAGATTTTTAGAAAAATTTCCTTCAATTCTTTTTTGATGTTCAAAATAGAAATATTAGTTCGATCAATCAGTTCCGCGATAAATGTTCCCGTTCCCGTCGCCGGATCGAGAATATCCACGCCTTTATCCGAGAGAGTTTTGTTGAAATGTTTATCCAACAGCCAATCGGTCGCGTCAATCATAAACCTGACGATTTCGTTCGGCGTATAAACGACTCCGAGTTTGTCCGCGCCTTTCGGATTATAAACTTTGTAGAAATTTTCATAGACGGTTTTGAGAAATTTCTGCTTTTCGTGGTTATCCGTAATGCCCGAAGCCGCGTCGCGGATGGTTTTGTAAAAGTATTCGATGCGGCTCAGATAGTTTTTCCGCACTTCGCGCGTCATAAACGTATGAATCACGTCTTCGAGTTCACGCGCAATGTTATTCGAGCGGTGAAACTCGGCATCGCCGAAAACATTGGTGAAAATATCTTCGGTCAAGATGTGCTGAATTACCATTTCCCTTATATCTTCAGGCATTATTTCGGGATTGATTTCATTACGGGCGATTTCCAAGAATTCGTCGCGCTTATCGCGGAAGGATTTATTCTTTTCCGCTTCGAGTTCCATCAGTTCGCGCAAACCGCTGACAATCGTCGGCACGTTTTCCTTGAACTGTTCGAGAGCTTTGTTGAATTCTTTTACTTCCGAAGGCTCGTAATTGATAAACTTGTCGAGCAAATCATCGAGCAGATTCCACTCCGTCATCGAAACGCGCATCGCCTCCGCGCCTTCCTGAATCAAAACCGCCGTCTGCGAATCTTCAAAGATGATGTTCTTGGTCGGATACCCCGCTTCGTTGAGCTTTTTATTGATTTCAACGTCGAGTTTATCCTTTGAATCTTTGGCTTCCCAGTAACCGACATCAATGCCGCCGAAATACTTGATAACGCCGTCAGGTCTGATGCGCTTGCCGCTTTTCCCGACGAATTCAAATTGTTCGACAAGAAGCAAATTCTTCTTTTCCGCGTAAGAACGCAGCAGATTGGCAAAAGCAAATGTAATCGAACCTTCGTTGCGCGTTCCGCCCGCGTTGAGGATTTCGTGAAGCTGGTTGTGATATTTGGTAATTAAGAGTTTTGACATAAATCTAAAAGTGAATGTTCTCGCATTAAAAAGATATATTCAGCGTAACCAAGATAAAAGAAAAGGGAAGGTGATGCAACCTATTTCGTCTTCGATAAACGTATTGCGTTTATCGCCATACGATTTGGTGTCGAATTCGAGATTCGAGCATTAAAACCGTTCGGAAAAAAGACGGTTTTCCCGTTTGAATGATTTGGCATATCGTTTGCTAAATTGTGGGCAGAGGTGAGGTGTTAAAATTATGAACAATTTACAACGAAAAATAAAAAATATAAGTTTGGTTTTATCTTTGGCTTTCGGGTTTGTGATTTTGTCGAGCGTTACGGCGCACGCGCAGTATCGCAATGACGACGATTATTATCGCAACCAGCAGCAGCGCGAACGCCGCGAAGAAAGACGCGAGCGCAAAGACAAGCGACGCGACCGCCGCGAAGACCGCAATGACGGTAATTACGGCAACAATAACGATAATAACGGTAATTACGGCAACAATAACGGTTATTATAACAATGGCAATTATAATAACGGCTACGGCAACAATAATTCTTACCGATTGGCGCAGCAATACGGCTATCAGGACGGTGTGAACAAAGGGTTGGAAGAACGACGCGAGGGCGACCGCGACAATCCGCAAAGCACAAGTCCTTATAAAAACGGTTTGAACGGTTACGACGGACGCGGCAACAAAGACGCTTACAAACAGGCTTATCGTCAGGCGTTTCTGCAAGGCTTCGACCGGGGTTATAATCAAGGCGGCAATAACGGTTACAATAATCGAAATCGTCGCGGTTACTAACAGTCAGAAATCAAACGAAATTTTATCAAGACCGGCTAGAAATGGCTGGTCTTTTTTGTTTGCTTTCAGGCGCGTTTTTACGATATTCAATCGGGATTCAAATTTCATTCAAAAAAGTTTGGCGTTAAACTTCGTTCTGTGCTAGAGTGTTATTAAATCAAACGAGGAGGAACAGACGAGGTATGACTTGCTGGCATTGTGATAACGAATTGGAATTTAATTTTCAGACGGCGGACTTGCTCAAGTTTTATCATTGTTCGCAATGCGATAAATGGTATGAAATGTTTAAGGAAAAAGAACGGGTGAACGGGGCTGTCCCGATTAGATTTTACGAACTCGAAAGCCGCCCGCAATTTCAAGCGGCAGGCGTAAGTTTAGCGGCTTAGAAGTTTTTTCTCAAATTGAAGTTTTTAAGGTCAGACGGTTTAGCCGTCCGACCTTTTTCTTTTTGTCGAGTCTAATGTTTCAGGCGCAGCAGATAAATCGCCGTGCCGACCATTATTGATGCGGGCGGCATCGCTTGAAACTTTTCGTTCAAGCGCGTCAAATCAATCTTCTCGCGTTCAAAATTTTCCGAGAAAACAATCTCGACCTCGAATCCGGCGCGTTCAAACGCCGCCATAAATTCGTGATGCCGGAAACGATTCGGAACGCCGCGGTTCGAGCCGTTTAATCTCCACGCCGCGTCGGAAAAACGCAGAAAGGTGAGCGGATCGCCGTATTGAAACCAGCAATCGTGCGGACCGAAATCAACGCGGTGCAGCGCAACGCCGCTTTCCGGGACGAGCAAGCGTTTGTTCATTTCGGCAAAGGCGTTGATGTCCGAGATATGCTCGCCGACCTGAAAGGAACAAACGATGTCGAATTTATTTTCAGTTTCGGCGGTCTCGATTGGCTGCTTGATAAGTTCGAGGCGTTCACCATAACTTTCGGGAAATTTGTCGGCATCGAGCCATTCAGCCCAAACGATTTCAGGATAAACGCGCGACCAATTTTCCCGAATACCTCGATACCAATTTTTCGCAATCGCGCCCGTGTAATCGCCCGGAAACCGGTCAATCACGGCATAGCGCGACGCGCCCGCCGCGAGCATCGCCAAACCGGACGTTAAATAATCGCCCGCGCCGATTTCACAGACGCTTTTGCCGCGAATATCGCCAACGTATTTTCGCAAAAGATTCAAACCGAGAAATGCGTAGCGTTCGAGTTCTTCGTCGCTTCCCGTAAAATACGCTCCGGCACGCGGTCGCGTGTGCCGCCAACGTCTGAAAACGGCGTTGCCCATCAAAACATTTTTGCCGATTTCCTTGAAAAGGTCTTTGTAAATGTTGATTGTGCCTGTGCGGTTTCGTTCCATATTTAAGGGATGAAGGATGAATAAGAAATTAAAATTTGAAGTTATTTTAGAAGAAAAGATGAGATGAAGGTAAAAAATAAATGAAAAGCCGACAGTTTTATTCATCTTTCATCCTTCATCCTTACTCAAAAGTTGCTGCAAAACATACGGCAGAATGCCGCCGCTTTTGTAATACTCAACTTCAATCGGCGTATCAATCCGCAAAGTTAGCTGCGCTTCTTCGCTCGTGCCGTCGGCGCGATTGATAATCAAAGTTACATTTTGTCGCGGCTTGATTTCCGCGCCTTCGAGTCCGTTTAAGTCGAATGTCTCCGAGCCGTCGAGATTGTAACTTTGCGCCGATTCGCCTTCTTTGAACTGTAATGGAAGCACGCCCATTCCGATAAGATTCGAGCGGTGTATGCGTTCAAAAGATTCGGCGATAACGGCTTTCACGCCCATCAACGCCGTGCCTTTCGCCGCCCAATCTCTCGAACTCCCTGTTCCGTATTCTTGTCCGGCGAAAATAACGAGCGGCGTTTTCTGCGCGACGTAACGCATCGCCGCATCGTAAATCGTCATCACTTCGTCGTCCGGCATAAAGCACGTAAAACCGCCTTCGCGCGGCGCGACCATCAGGTTTTTGATGCGGACGTTGGCGAATGTTCCGCGCAGCATCACGCGGTCGTTGCCGCGCCGCGAACCGTAGGAATTGAAATCTTCAATCGCCACGCCGCGCTCCTGCAAATAAAGTCCGGCGGGCGAAGTCGGTTTGATCGCGCCTGCCGGAGAAATATGATCGGTCGTTACGGAATTTCCGAAAATCGCCAATGCTTTTGCCCCCGCAATGTCGGAAAATTTTCCGGTTTCCATCGAGAAGTTTTCAAAATAAGGCGGCTCTTGAATATATGTCGAATTTTCGTCCCACGCATAAACGTCGCCCGTAACAGTCGGAATCGAGTTCCACAAAGGATTCTGTTCGGCGAAATCGCTGTAAAGTTTGCGATAAGTTTCCGGCTCGGTCGCCATCTGTAAAACTTCTTTTACTTCGTCGAGTGAAGCCCAGATGTCTTTCAAAAAAACGTCGTTGCCTTCGCCGTCTTTGCCGACCGGCTCGACCGCGAAATCTTTTTGAATGCAGCCTGCCAACGCGAAAGCAACGACGAGCGGCGGCGACATCAAAAAATTCGCTTTGACGTTTTGATGAACCCGCGCTTCAAAATTTCGATTGCCCGAAAGAACCGACGCGGCAATCAAATCGTTTTCGACAATCGCTTCCTCAATCGCCGGATCGAGCGGACCGGAATTACCGATGCAAGTTGTACATCCATAGCCGACGAGATTAAAACCGAGTTGGTCAAGATAAACCTGCAAGCCGGTTTTCTCCAGATATTCGGTAACGACGCGCGAGCCGGGCGCGAGCGATGTTTTGACATAATCGGGAACTTTCATTCCGCGCCGCGCGGCTTTTTTCGCTAAAATTCCGGCGGCGAGCATCACGCTCGGGTTCGAGGTGTTTGTGCAGGAAGTTATCGCCGCGATAACCACGTCGCCGTGTCCAATAGAAGTGGTTTTCTGCTCGACATCTTTCGTCAATTCCAAAACGCGGTCGGGTGTCGGACGGTTGTTGACCATTTCGGTTTCCGTCCAGGTACTGGTGTTTTCCGCGCTCGTATCGTTTTTGACCGGCGCGGGAACGGTCGAATGAATTTGTCCGCCGCCGCCGGTAACGATTGCCGCGACATCCGCGCCGATTGTTACCATAAATTGCTTTTCTAAATCTTCCAACGCTTTGCCGTAACCGCCCTCGCTAATCGGATTGGTGAAAAGCTCGGTGAATTTTTCTTTTAATTCCGAAAGTTCAATTCTATCTTGCGGGCGTTTCGGTCCGGCAACCGCCGGAACAATCGTCGTCAAATCGAGTTCGATGACGTTCGTGTAATCAACTTCGCCTTTCAGAGGAATGCCGAACATCTCTTGCGCGGTGTAATAGTTTCTAATCGTTTCGATGTGTTCCGCGCTTCTGCCGGTCGCCGCAAAGTATTCGAGCGTCTTTTCGTCCGTGCCGAAAAAGCCCATCGTCGCGCCGTATTCGGGAGCCATATTCGCAATCGTCGCGCGGTCGGTAGCGGGCAGTTTTCTCGCGCCTTCGCCGAAAAATTCGACGAATTTTCCGACGACTTTCGCCTCGCGCAAAATCTGCGTAACGCGCAAAACAAGGTCGGTCGCCGTCGCGCCCTGCGGCAAATCGCCCGACAAATGCACACCGATAACGTCGGGCGTTAAAATATAAACCGGCTGTCCGAGCATTCCGGCTTCGGCTTCGATTCCGCCCACGCCCCAGCCGACAATTCCCAAACCGTTGATCATCGTCGTGTGCGAATCCGTCCCGACCAGAGTGTCTGGATAATAAACGCCGTCCTTTTCAAACACGCCTTTGGCGAGATATTCGAGGTTGACTTGATGCACGATGCCGATGCCCGGCGGCACGACCGAGAAACCGTTAAAGGCTTGCGTTCCCCATTTCAAAAAACGATAACGCTGTTCGTTGCGCTTGAATTCCATCTCCATATTTTTCTGATACGCCTGCTCGCTGCCCGCGTAATCAACCTGCACCGAATGGTCAATCACCAAATCAACCGGCACGAGCGGCTCGATTAAGCTCGTATCCGCGCCGATTTTCTGCACCGCCGAACGCATTGCCGCAAGGTCAACCAGAAGCGGAACGCCCGTAAAATCCTGCAAGATAACGCGGGCGACGACGAACGGAACTTCTTCGGTGCGCCCGGCATTCGCGCCCCAATTTGCCAGATGCCGCACGTCTTGTTCTTGAACCTTTTTTTCATCAAAATTTCGCAAAACTGATTCGAGAACAATGCGAATCGAAATCGGAAGACAGGAAATTTTCGCCACGCCTTCTTTCTCAAGCTGCGGCAGCGAGTAAAAAGTTCCGTCCGCGCCGCTTCCGGTTTTGAATGTTTGCTGTGTGTTGAATAAATTGTGTGCCATATCTTTTAATTGTAAATCTAAAGTTTAAAAATGCCGAATGCCGCCGTCAAGAGAGCCGTTTCGTGTGATAAAATAAAAGCGATGGAAGACGAAAAGGAACAGCTTCGCGCGTGGGCGGAAAATTGGAAACGCGCCGGAAAAGTTTTAGAAGAATTGCGCCGCGAAGAAATTCGCAACAGTTCTCTGCCCGACTCGATAATTCTTTTGAGCGACGCTTGCGAATCGGCGTTGTATTTGAATCCGCCCGAACCTGTTTCCGGTCTGCTTGAACAGCAAAAATTATTCTCTCGCCTGCGAAAAAAATGATACCGATTGTCAAAACCGCCAGTCTAATTCAAGGATTTTTCGACCGACAAAATTGGCGATTCTGTTTTATCGGCGGTCTGGCTCTACAGGCTTGGGGCGAACAGCGAGTTACAAAAGACGTTGATTTAACTTTGCTGACAGGTTTCGGTTCGGAAGAAAAATTTATTGACGCGCTTTTAGCAAACTTTCAAACGCGCTTGACGGACGCAAAAGATTTTGCTCTGCGAAACCGAATCGTTTTGCTTCAAACCGAAAACGGAGTCGGCATTGACGTTGCTCTCGGCGCAATTCCGTTTGAAGAAGAAATGATAAAGAGGGCTGTTTTTCGTGAATATCTGCCGCAAATTTCGCTGAAGATTTGCACGGCTGAAGATTTGATAGTTTCAAAAGCCGTCGCCGACCGCGGCAAGGATTGGAACGACATCGAAACGATTCTTATCAAACAAGACAATCTCGATTGGCGGTATATTGACGAGCAAATCAAGCCGCTCGCCGAACTAAAATACGAATCGGATATTTTAGGGCGGCTCGAAACTCTCCGCCGCCAAATCCTGAAATAAATTTTTCTCAACTTTTCTCTTTCTCTCAATCGCGCTATATTCAAATTTCTGCTAGCGGAATAATCCATAAAAACAATGAACGAAGGCGACAGTAGAACGAATGAAATTCAAAGGTTTTTCCGACCGAAAATTTGTGCGAAACCTGCAACGCTTTCCCGCGCGTGTGCGCCGCGCTCTGCCTTCTTATAGATTTTTTGCCTATCTCGCCATTTTAGGACCCGGAATCATCGCCGCCAATTCGGGCAACGAAGCGAGCGGCATCGCTACGTATTCTTCAGCCGGAGCGGAATACGGCTACACGCTTTTGTGGGCTTTTATTCCGATGACCGTTTGTTTTATCGTCGCGCAGGAAATGTGCGTCCGAATGGGTGTTGTTACCGGACAAGGACTCGCGGATTTGATTCGTGAACAATTCGGTGTGCGCTGGACGGCGGTCGTGATGCTGGCTTTGATTATCGCCAACACCGGAATTATCATCGCCGAATTTGTCGGCATCGCGCAGGCATCGGAGATTTTCGGCATCTCGCGTTACATCACGATTCCGGTTGCGGCAATCGTCGTTTGGTGGCTCGTCGTCAAAGGCACGCCGAAAAGGGTCGAGCAAGTTTTTCTGCTGATGTCGCTCGTTTTTTTGACGTATATCTTTTCGGCGTTTTTAGCAAAACCCGATTGGTCGCAGGTCGGACGCGAATTCGTTACGCCGACGTTTAGTTTTGAAACCGGCTATCTTTTTACGGTGATGGCTCTTATCGGAACGACGATTACGCCGTTTATGCAGATTTACGTGCAGTCATCGGTGGTCGAAAAAGGAATGGACAAGGAAGATTTGCCGATTGTCCGCGCCGACGCGATTTTCGGCGTAATTTTCGCCAATCTCATCGCCGCCTTTATCGTCATCTCGACCGCCGCGACGCTGCACACGCAAGGTTTAAAGCTGGAAACCGCCGCCGATGCCGCGCAAGCCATCGCGCCGGTCGCCGGACAATACGCCAAATATCTTTTCGCCGTCGGGCTTTTCGGCGCGTCAATGCTGGCGATGGGCGTGCTTCCGCTAGCGACGGCTTATTCGTTGAGCGAAGCGTTAGGAGTTGAAAAAGGCTTGTCGCATTCGTTCCGCGAAGCACCGATTTTTCTCGGCATTTTTTCCGCGCTGATTGTGGTCGGCGCAGTCGTCGCGCTTGTTCCCGGCATTCCGCAAATCAAATTACTGCTCTTGACGCAGTGCGTCAACGGACTTCTGCTGCCGGTGATTTTGATAGCGATAGTTTCGCTCTCCGCCAACCGCGAGATTATGGGCGAATATCGAAATTCGCCGTGGTTTAATTTTCTCGCGTGGCTGATCACAATCGTCGTCTCCGCGCTGTCGCTGTTATTGATTGGCGCGACGATTGTTGATATTTTCTAACGAAGGTAGAAGCCCGTGCGTGAGCAAGGGGGAAAAATCTCGTGCGTCATTATTTTTACTATGCAAACTTCCGATCTGCGAAAAAAATTTTTATTCTTCATCGTCTTTGCCGTCATCGTTACGTTTTTGCTTATCGTCGTTTCATCTCCGTTCGTAGAAATTCCTTTGAAAGAATACATTTCAAAGTTTTTTGGAACGACCGATAATCGAATGGGCGAAACCGCTGCGACGCTCTTTGATCAAATTTTTCGTATTATCAAAATCGTTCTCTGGATGAGTTTGATAATTTCGATTATTCGATTTCTCAACTATTTGATTTTCAACACGGCGTTTCGCGGAAACTCTCACGAAATTTCTTCGCTTCTGAGAAATGTTTTTTCGATAATTCTCTACATCGTTTCATTTTTCGTCATTTTCAATTCGCAATATCCGGGCATTGACCTCGCCGCTTTGTTCACGACTTCCACGATTTTGGGCGTGATAATCGGTCTCGCTTTGCAGGACACTCTGGGAAATCTTTTTTCCGGTTTGGCGATTCAAGCCGACCAGCCGTTTCAAATCGGCGACGTTATTTCGCTTCAAACCAAAGGCGCGGGCATCGTCGAAAGCATTTCTTGGCGCGGCGTGAAGATTCGCACGTTTCAAAATAAGTTAATCGTCATCAGCAACAGCGTTCTCGGCAAAGAAGCGATTGAAGTCGCGCCGAAGGAAAATCTCAATGCGCGAATCGTTTTCTTCAACACGCTCTACGCAAGTTCGCCTGCCAAAACGATTCAAGTTATCCGCGAAACAGTCCGTCAAGTCGAAAATGTCTCACCGAAAATTCGCCCGATTGTGCGGATTCGGAATTTGGGCGACAACGGAATTGATTACGAAATAAAATACTGGCTCGAAGATTACTCGAAATACAACGACACGGACGCGCTCATTCGCCAGCGAATTTGGTATGCGTTTCAGCGCGAGCATCTCGAATTCGCTTATCAAACGCGCACGATTCACGTCGAGACGAAAACGCAGGAAGATGTTTTCGCCGAACCGAACAACGAGATTTTTGAACGCTTGAGCAGCGTGGCGATTTTCGCGCCGCTCTCGGACGAAGAAACGCAAAAACTCGCTGCGGCTTCCAGAGTAAGGGTTTTCGCGCCCGACGAATCAATCGTGCGGCAAGGTCAGAAAGGCAGTTCGATGTTCGTCATTCATCGCGGCGCGGTCAAAGTGCAGGTCAAAGAAGAAGGCATTATCAAACCTCTGCGAAATTTGCGCGAAGGCGATTTTTTCGGCGAAATGGGACTACTCACCGGACAGCCGCGCACCGCGACCGTCATCGCCGAAGAGGAAACCGAAGTTTTGGAAATCAATAATTTATGTCTGAAACCGATTCTCGAAGAAAACCCCGAACTCGTCGAAAGTTTGGGTAAAATAATCGAAGAACGCCGTGCCGCTTTGGACAAACTCGAAGCCGAAACGAAATCTCGCGCGACAGTTGATAAAATAAGCGTCTTCGATTCGATTAAAAAATTCTTCGGTTTGAACGAATAATTAAATTGGGGCTTCAGTTTCAGACAATAAAAATCGTGAGCCGAATTTCTCCAGCTCACGACTTTCAAAAACATTCGTCTCAATTTTAATAAATAGTAAAGCTGTATTGAACCTGCTTTGTTACCGCGTATGGCACGCCGTTCTTTTTCGCGGGTTCAAACCTGATTCCGCGCGCCGCCGCGATTGCCTGCTCGGTTAAGCCGTAGGGCAAACCGCTGACCGGAGCGATGCCTCCGATTTGTCCCGAAGGTAAAAATGTAACGCGCAAAGTTACCGTTCCTTGAACTTGATTTTGCCGCGCCGCGTCGGTGTAATTCGCTCTTGGCTTGGCAAGAATTTTCACGGCTTCCGTTACGCCGACCGGAGCGGTCGGCGGCGGCGGCGGCGTTTTTCCGTTGCCGTTACCTGTCCCGTTTCCATTTCCGTTGCCGTTGCCGTTGCCGCTGCCCGAACCGTTGCCGTTGCCTTCGCCGGTGCCGTTTCCGCCGCCAATTCCCGTTCCGTTGCCTCTACCGATTCCGCCGCCCGAACCAGAACCGCTCGATAAAGTGTCCGACTGCAAACCACTCGGCAAACCGACCGGCTCGCTCGTTCTTTCGCGTTTGATTTTGCCCTGCGTTTCGTTCGGGTTCGGAAGCGAAGCGTTTGTTACCTGCGGAAGCGGCTGCGGCGGCATAATCGGTTTGTCAACCTGATTTGGCAATCTGCCTTTCGATACCTCTTGCGGATTATTTTTTCCGCCGCCGCCGCCGCCGCCGCCATTATCCTTTTCCTTTTTCGGCTGTTTTTCCTCTTCGATAGCAATCGGATCAACTTCCGCGACGTAAAGCGGGCTGTCCTGATCAATCGAATTAACGTAAAGATTATGCGTAAAAAGATTATAGACAACGCCGCCGACCGCCAGCGAAGTCATTAAAATCAAAGTACCGAGAAGAATAATATTGCGTTGCTGAACGCCTTTTTCCTCGATAACGGTGATGCGGTAATCGCCCTCCGGCGCGGCATCGCCGGTCGGATAATTATAAGCTGTCGTTTGATACGGATTGTTAAAATTACTCACGGTCGCGCCCGCGCCCGCCGCAAAAGTTTTCGTCGCCGGCGCGGTTTCTTCAAACGGAATATCTTCCGTCGCGTCATTTACTTCGTGAATATTAGTTAATTGCGCTTGGTCATCATCGGTGAAAATTTCCGTCTCGACGACCTCTGGTTCGGCGACATCGGCAACTTTCGCTTCGATGACCGGCGGCGTTTCAATCGTCGGCGAAATCATCGCTGCGACGGGCGCGGCGATTGTCGGAATTTCCAAAATATCGTCCGCTTTCGACGCTTCGATATTCGCATCTGCGGTTTCGGGTTTGTTCGCCGATGTTTCGATTTCGTTTTTGACCGGATTCATCTCGAACGCCGTCATCTCTTGCCCGCAAGTCGGACAATAGCCGAATTTTTCGGCAAAACTTTCGTCGCAGACGGCACAGTATTTAACTATTTTTCCCATCTTTTCAACCTCTCAAATCTTCTTACTTTACTTTTGAAAAAGAATTCAAAATTGCTTCTTTAATTATAACAATTATAACGCGATTTTTGCAGATGTTAAGTTTTTCGGGAAATTTTATACTTAACACTTTTGCAGGATACAACACAGATAGATGCGATTGCCGTTTGACGCGATGCCTGCGGGAATCTAAAATTTTCATTCGCGGCGGAAACCGAAAATGGCGCGGAGCTGCGGCAAAATCGAATTTTCAGTCGTGTGTTTTCTCTGTCCGACTTGTTCGGTTTCTACGCGGCGGGCGTTCGTTTTTCGATGCCAACGAAAAATGTTCGCGCCGCAACTAACGATTAATCGTATCACGAGTTAAAAATGATGAATACTAAAAATTATTCGGTGAAATTCGCGCTGTTTTTTTTGATTTTATTAACCGGCGTTTCTTTTGCGGCGGCGCAGATTGTCAAGTCTTCCCAACCGCGACAGGAAAAACTTCTCAACGGTCTGAAAGTGCTGCTGTGGAATGAACCGACGGCTGATAAAGTTACGGTCAAACTTCGCATCAACAGCGGCGCGGCGTTCGACACGCTCGACAAAGAAGGCACGATGGCTCTGCTCGGCGACATTCTTTTCCCGGACGAATCCGCCAAGGAATTTTTCCGGGAAGATTTAGGCGGCAGTCTCGTGGTCGAAACCAATTACGATTACATTCAAATCAACGCGACCGGCGATGCCGACCAAGTTGTAACGATTTTAGAGACGATTGCCAAAGCCGTTACCAAACCGACGATTGATAAGGAAACAACGGCAAAGGTTCGCGCCGCGCGGCTCGAAAAAATAAAAGAACTCGAAAAAAACCCGTCGTATCTCGCCGACCAAATAGTCGCCAAACGCTTGTTCGGCGATTATCCGTATGGCAAAAGCGCGGAAGGAACGAGCGCGTCTTTACAGAAAATTGACTTTGCCGATTTGCTTCTCGCCAAGCAAAGATTTTTGACCGCCGACAACGCGACGCTCGCCGTTTCCGGCAGTGCCAAACCAGATTACGTCTATAAAGCCGTGCGCCAGCTTTTCGGCGGTTGGGAAAAAGCCGACAAAAAAATTCCCGCCACATTCGCCGAACCCGCCGCGCCGGACACGAAATTTTTTCTGATTAAAACCGAGATTAACAACGCCAGCGAACTCAGATTCGCTTTTCGCGGAATGGCGCGAAGCGACAAGGATGTTTACGCCGCGCAGATTGCCGCGCGGGTTTTGCAAAACCGTCTGCAAAAAAAAGACGGCGACAAAGTTTCCCTCCGGCAGAATTCGTATTTTCTTCCGGGTTTAATCGTCGTAAAATTTTCTGATTGGGACAAAAGCTCGCTTAAAATCGCCGGCGCGGACGTTTCGCTGCCCGAAAATTTTCTCGATTATGTCGAAGATTTGCTCAGACCGAATATCACCGCCGACGAATACGAAACGGCGAAAAGCGAAATTACAAAAGACTCGAATAATCAAAACCAAATTGATTCGCGGCTCGACGCGGATACATTTCGTCTAGCCGCCAAAACCGACGCGCAGACGACTTCGCTCGCCGACGCACAGCGAGTTCTCGAACGCTGGCGCAAGGAAGCGGTCGTCAGAACGCTTCTAATCAAAACCGACGCTTAACTCGTTCAATTTCTCGCTCTTTTTATGATTGAAAAACAAACCGCCGACGAACTGAAACACGCCCGCGCCGTGCGCGAGATGTTCGCGGGCATCGCCGGTAAATACGATTTTCTCAATCATTTTCTTTCCGTAAATATTGACAAACGATGGCGCAAACTCGTTTCCAAAAAATTAAAAGACGTTTTGGAAAGTTCCGACGCGCTCGTTTTAGATGTCGCCTGCGGCACGGGCGATTTGTCTGTGGAACTGCAAAAAAACGCGAAGGCGAAAGTTTTCGGCACGGATTTTTGCCGCCCGATGCTCGACATCGCGTTTGATAAAAACGAAAAAACCGATTTGAAAATTCCATACATCGAAGCCGACGGAATGAATTTGTCTTTCGCCGACGCGTCATTCGACGCGGTAACAATCGCGTTCGGCTTGCGAAATTTTTCTAATTGGCAAAACGGCTTAATCGAGTTTCAACGCATTTTGAAACGCGGCGGAAAGCTCGTCGTTTTAGAATTTTCCGCGCCGGTTCTGCCCGGTTTTCGGCAATTATTTCAATTTTATTTTTCGACGATTTTGCCCAGAATCGGCGGCGCGTTCAGCGGCTCGCGCGGCGCATACCAATATCTCCCGAATTCGGTTTCGCGCTTTCCCGACCAAAAAAATCTGGCAAAGATGATGCGCGAAACGGGCTTTTCCGATGTAGAATATAAAAACTTGACGGGCGGTATCGCCGCGATTCATACAGGAGTAAAATTATGAGTGTTACAATAAATATCTCGGAGAAAACTTATAAATCATTTGAGCAGCAAGCGCGAAAACGCGAGATTGAGAGCGTCGAGGGTTTTCTCGAAAAACTGTCCGAACAATTTGAAACGGAAGAAGCCGAGGCGCGGGAAAAAGAATTGGAACAGCGGCGCGAAGTCGGAAAAGAAATCAGAGAGTTTCAAAAAAGAATGAAGGAAAAATACGGCGTGATGCCCGACAGCACGCCGCTTCTGAGAGAGGATAGAATGCGCTGATGGAAAAGCTAGTGGTTGACAGCGGTATCGCCGTGAAGTGGTTTGCTTCGGAAGAAGATTCGGCGCAAGCCCTTTTAATTTATGACGAATTCGAGCGAGAAAACGTCGAGCTTCTCGCGCCCGATTTAATATACGCCGAATACGGCAACATTATTTGGAAGAAACAAATTTTTCAAGGACTCGAACAAGCGGATGCCAAAATTGCAATAAGAGAAATTAAGAAAGTTTCGTTTGTGATAACGCCGACGATACTTTTATTTGACGAAGCTCTCCAAATTGCCGTTAAATACAAACGCACGTTTTATGATTCGCTTTATCTCGCTTTGAGCGTCAAGGAAAACTGCGAGTTCGTAACGGCGGACGAAAAGTTTTACAACGCCGTTCGACAAGATTTTCCGAAAATGACTTTGCTGGTAAATTGGCGTTAAATGAAATACAAATTTTTAAATTTCCTGAAACAAATCGGCTTGCTGTTGTTCGTCGTTTGGACGGTCGTATCCTTAGTTACGCTTTTAATAGAATTAGTTCCGGGCGATCCGGCGACAGCCATTTTGGGCGACCAAGCGACGACCGAGCAAATCGAAAATTTCAACCGGAAACACGGACTCGATAAACCGGCGTTTTTCTTTTCCTACAATTCTGAAAAAGGTTTTATATGGCACGGCGCGGACAATCGTTACGTTGATTATTGGACGGGACTTCTGCACGGCGATTTGGGAACTTCGTTCCGCACGGACGAGCCGGTTTTAAATATGATTGCGGCGCGTTATCCGGCGACGATAAAGCTCGCGCTCGCCGCGCTACTGATTGCCGTCGGCATTGCGATTCCGCTCGGCGTTCTTGCCGGCACGAATAAAAATTCTTTAATTGATAATTTCGCATCTTTCATCGCGCTGTTGGGAATCAGTTTGCCGACCTTTGTCATCGGACCGTTTTTGGTTTATCTGTTCGCCGTCAAACTCGGCTGGTTTTCGCCGACCGGCAGCGCAAATCCCGAAGACATCGTTCTGCCTGCCGTAACTTTGGGCGCGGCGTTGTCGGCGATTTTAACGAGAATGGTGCGCTCGTCAGTGATTGAAGAACTTGGCGAAGATTACGTTCGCACGGCGCGGGCGAAAGGTTTGTCGGAAAGAAAAGTCGTCTATAAGCACGTTTTGAAAAACGGCTTGATTCCGGTCGTTACGATTCTCGGTTTGCAGCTCGGAGTTTTGCTGGCGGGCGCGATTATCACCGAAAAAATTTTCAACTGGCAAGGTTTGGGTTTGCTGCTTTTAGACGACGGCATTAGCAAACGCGATTATCGTCTCGTGCAAGGCTGCGTTCTCGTGATTTCGGTAACGTACATTTTAGCGAACTCGCTAACCGATTTTGTTTATAGACGGTTAGACCCGCGAATTAGATTATCTTGAATCGTCTAACATACATCGGACTCGCCGTCGCCGCCGTTTTTATTTTGACGGCGATTTTCGCGCCGTTCATCGCCACGCACAATACGACCGCGCAAGATTTGATGATGCGCTATGCGCCGATGTCGGCGGAGCATTGGTTCGGTACGGACGCGCTCGGACGCGATGTTTTTTCGCGCGTCGTTTTCGGCGCGAGAATTTCGCTCGAAGTCGGAATAACGGTTGTCGTCGTTTCTTCGATTATCGGAATATTGCTCGGCGCGGTCGCCGGTTTTTACGGCGGCTTTCTGGATAAATTTTTGTCCGGTTACGTCTTCAATGTCTTTCTCGCGTTTCCCGGACTTCTTTTAGCGATTGCGCTCGTCGCTTTTCTCGGCGCGGGTTTGGGCAAGTTGATTTTAGCTTTGTGCGTTATCGGATGGGTCGGTTATGCCCGTGTGATGCGCGGGCAGGTTTTGAAAGTCCGCGAGTATGATTTCGTGCTTGCCGCCCGCGCTTTGGGAGCGAGCGATTCGCGGATTTTATTTACACATATTTTGCCGAATGCGATTCAGCCTTTAATCGTCCAAGCGTCTTTGGGAATGGCGGGCGCGGTTTTGTCCGAAGCGTCTTTGTCGTTTTTAGGTTTGGGCATTCCGCCGCCCGCGCCTTCGTGGGGAACGATGATTGAAGAAGGGCGCGGTTTCGATATTTTGTATAACGCGCCGCACGTTTTACTGTTTCCCGCGCTGGCGATTGCGCTGACGGTTCTGGCGTTTAATTTTATCGGCGACGGTCTGCGGGAATATCTCGACCCGAAACAAAGAAAAAGGTAAAAATTAAAATGCGCTGCAAAATGTTCCCGCTCGGCGACCGCGCTTTGACAATCGAATTCGGCAATGAAATTTCCGTCGAGTTAAATAATTACGTCTTAAAGCTCGCCGATTATTTTGAAAAAAACCCTTTCGCCGGTTTGATTGAAATTGTTCCCGCCTACGCTTCGCTCACCTTTTTTTACGACGTTCTTTTAATCCGAAAAAAATTTTCCCGATTCCCGACGGCGTTCGATGCGGTGAAATATCTGGCGGAAACGGCTTTGCAAAACACGCACGATTTGGAAAAAACCGATTCGCGTTTAATCGAAATTCCCATCTGTTTCGACAAAGAATTCGCGCTCGATTTGGAATCTCTCGCGGCGAAAAAAAATCTGACGCGCGAGAAATTCATCGAAATTTTTCTCGGTGAAACTTATCGCGTTTATATGCTCGGATTTCTGCCCGGCTTTGCATATATGGGCGAAGTCGCCGGAGAAATCGCCGTTCCGCGCAAACCTTCGCCGCGCTTAAAAGTTCCGGCAGGAAGCGTCGGAATTGCCGGACAGCAGACGGGAATTTACTCTTTAGATTCGCCCGGCGGCTGGCAGATTATCGGCAAAACGAACGTCGAACTTTTCACGCCCGAAGCCGCGTCGCCCGCCTTTCTGCAAGCGGGCGACGCGGTGAAATTTTACGCGGCGGAATTTTAATTTTTATTTTAATTCAATCGTTTCGCCATAGCTTGGAACGTGAACCGTCCAGCCGAATCGTTCGCGGATATGCTGCGCCATTGCTTGCGCCGCTTCCGGCTCGCCGTGTGTGGTGAAAAGCATTTTCGGGGCAACGTGAAGACCTTCGAGCCAGCGCAGAACGTCCTTCCAATCGGCGTGCGCGGAAAAACCTTCGATGCGCGTTACGTGGCAGCGCACGGGAATCCATTCTTTGAAAATTCTGACTTCTTTTTCGCCATCCTCGATTCTTCTGCCCGTAGTTCCCGCCGCTTGATAACCGACGAAAACGATTGTCGCGGATGGGTCGGGCAAAATCCTTACCGCGTGATGCAGAACGCGCCCGCCGGTCAGCATTCCCGATGCGGAAATAATAATGCGCGTTCCTTTTTCATCGTTTAATTTTTTCGATTCGTCGCGGCTCGAAGTCGTCATCATCGAACCCGTCCGCAAAGGATGCCGGTGATGCGCCAAAATCGAAGCGTATTCTTCGTCGTGTTCTTCGGCGAAACGATTATAAACCTGCGTCGCCTGCGCCGCCATCGGCGAATCAACGCGCACGGGCAAAACGGGAATGCGGTGTTTTTCTTCTAAATCCCGAATCAGATATAAAACTTCCTGCGTGCGTCCGATGGCAAACGCCGGAATCAAAACCGGAGCGTTGCGTTTCGCGGCTTCGTTGATGACATCAGCCATCTGGTCTTCGCTCGAAACGTCGCCGTGCAGACGATTGCCGTAAGTTGATTCGACCATCAAATAATCGCAGTCCGAAGGAATCGAAGGGTCTTTCAAAATCGGCTGGTCGTAATGTCCTAAATCGCCGGAAAATAAAAATTTGATGCTCTCGCCGTTCGCTCGCGCGTTTTCCAATTCAACCAAAACGAGACTCGCGCCCAAGATATGTCCGGCGACGTTAAAGCTCGCTTTGAAACCCGCGCAGATTTCGACCGGAACGCCGTCGTTCGCTACGGGCGCGAGATGTTCGAGCGCGGCTCGCGCGTCGGCTTCGTCGTAAAGCGGAAGCGCGGGCGAATGTTTCGTCAAGTTTTTTCGATTGCGATAATCGGCTTCTTCTTCCTGAAGTCTGCCGGAATCGGGCAGAAGAATTTTCATCAAATCGCCGGTCGCCCGCGACGTGAAAACCTTTCCCGCAAAACCCAATTTGACGAGACGCGGCAGATAACCCGTGTGGTCAATGTGCGCGTGCGTAATAATCACAGTGTCAATGGTTTTCGGATCAAACGGCGGGTCTTGCCAGTTGCGCTCGCGCAATTCCTTTTCGCCTTGAAAAAGCCCGCAGTCAACCAAAACTTTTTTCCCGTTTGATTCGAGCAGATATTTTGAACCCGTAACCGAACCGACTCCGCCGTAAAATGAAATTGTCGCCATTTGTTTCTCCCAAAGAAAATTTTCTGAATTCTCATCATAATACAACTGATTAGCCGAATAGAAATTTGTTCGTTAAAATTGTTACAGAATGCCGAATCGAATCAAGTTGATTTATTATTTTATTGTCGTAATTTTGATTGTTTCGACGGCTTGCCGCACCGCGCGTAAAACCGATTTGCGAAAACTCGCGCCGGGCGATGCAATCGCTTTTCTCGAAACCGACGATTTAAAAGAAACGCTCGAAGCAATCGCCGACAGCGCGGCGTTTCGTGAACTCGCGCCGGACGCGCCTGATTTTTCCGCCTTCAAAAACATCCAAATCGCTATTGTCATTAACGGTTTTGAATCGGACGAAAAACGAATCACAGACGAAAATTCCGTATTGAATTTCAAACCGCAATTCGTCGCCGTCATCGAAACCCACGCTTGGAATTGGCAAACGCGCTCGCTCGTCGAGAATCAAATGGATAAATTCGTGAGAAAAATTTACGGCGGCGACGCGCGGCTGGAGACGAGCGATAAGGACGGCGGAAAATTTTACACTTGGACGGCGAGCGGCAATCGCAAAGCGTTTGCATTTGTCGAAGGCAGTTTGATTTATTTCGGCAACGACGCGGCGGCTCTCGAAAAATGTCTGGCGGTCAAGCGCGGCGAAGCGAACAATTTATCAAATAGAGAGTCGTTCGCCGGCGCGGAAAACAATCTGGCGTTCGGCTACGTTTCGCCCGACGGCGTAAAGCAAATTTCAAATCTCGCGGGCGTTTTCGTCGCGGCGGACGCGGCGGAAGAATCCGAAGAAAGAAATTTTATCGCGCGTGTTTTGCCGCAAATCGCGCAGAACTCGGCGCGGGAAATACTCTGGACGGCGAACAAAACGACGCGCGGCATCGAAGACGATTACAAAATATCTTTGACTTCGGAAGCCGCTTCCGAAGTCAAAGATATTTTAGCGACAAACCCGGACGCACAGATTGCCGCCGCCGAATTTCTGCCGCCCGATTTTTACTTGGCGACTCGCTACAATCTAAAAAATCCTTTGACCGCGTGGCGCGGAATGCTTTCGCTCGCGGCGAAAAATACGGACGTTTTGAGCGGCAAAATTTTAATCCGATTTTCCGATTCGCTGCTCGAATCTTACGGCGCGGCGAGCGCGGAAAAATTTTTAGATGCGGCTGCTTCGCCGATTATAACCGCGCAGTTCGACGCGGACGGCACGCAAAGTGTTTCTATCGTTTCGGCGGCTGATGCGGACAAATTAAAAGATTCGATCACAAAAGAAATTAACTTTAAAGTGCCGTCCGAAAAACAATTCGACGCGGACGTTTGGTTTTCCGAAGACAAGCGACTCGCGGCGGCGTTCGCCGGAAATCATTTGATTTTGGGCGACGGAGAAAGCGTTTTAAAATGCTTGGAGGCAAAACAAAGCGGACGAAATTACACGAAAAATCCGACTTTTCAGAAATTTTTGCAAAACCATTCAACGAGTTTTACGTTTGGAAAAGATGCTGATTCGGCTGAAAAAATCGTTCGAGTTTTGGCGGCGAAGAAAGATGAAAACCGAAAACTCGCCACGTTTTATACGACTGAAACGCGCTTTGCGGAAAATAAAATCGAGCGCGTAACCGTTTCGGATTTCGGTTTGATTGGAACAATTTTAAAACAATTCACAAATTAAAATGCCGGAAAATAATTACATTCTAAAATACGAATCAGGCACGCTCATTTTGGAAAACGCGAACGAGAGCGACGTTGTGCCGAAGGCTTTTGTGTGGGACAAGCGAACAAAACATTTTCGCGCTCCGGCGTATCTTTACCGCGAGATAATCAAAGAATTTATTCGCACAAAAACCGCTTATGAAGACGCGGCGAAACGATATGACTCGTTTGATTTCAAACCGAAATTTCACGTCTCGCCGCGACCGTATCAAACTGAATCAATCGAGGCTTGGCGGCAAAATGAAAGGTGCGGCGTAATCGTTTTGCCGACCGGCGCGGGCAAAACTCACGTTGCGACAATGGCGATTGAAATGTGCAACCGGCAAACGCTCGTCGTCGTGCCGACGCTCGATTTGATGAATCAATGGTATGACATTTTGGTTTCGACATTCGACGCGGAAATCGGTTTAATCGGCGGCGGATTTTATGAAATCGGCGCGATTACGGTTACGACTTATGCTTCGGCTTTTCGTCATCAGGAACGCTTGGGAAATCAATTCGGTTTGGTGATTTTCGACGAATGTCATCACCTTCCAAGCGAAGGTTATCGTTACGCGGCGGAGTTTGCGATTGCGCCGTTTCGTCTCGGACTGTCGGCAACGCCCGACAGAGCGGACGGCGACGAATCTTTGTTGGAAACGCTCGTCGGCAAATTTGTCTATCGGCTCGAAGCGCAGGAATTGGCGGGCGAATATCTCGCCGATTATACAGTCGAGCGAATTGAAGTTGATTTGACCGAAGCGGAAAAAATCGCATACCGGCGTGAGCGGCAGATTTATACCGATTTCAAACGCAGCAAAAATTTACCATACGGACAGGAAGGCTGGCGAATGTTTATCATCAAGAGCGCACAGAGCGAAGAAGGGAGACGCGCGATGAAAGCCTACCGCGAATCGAAACGAATCGCGCTCGGCACAGATGCGAAACGCCGCGTTCTGCGTGATTTGCTCGTTCGCCACCGGCACGATAAAGTTCTGATTTTCACGCACGAAAACGCGGCGGTTTATCAAATCTCGAACGATTATTTAATTCCCGCCATCACGCACGAAACGAATGTCAAAGAAAGAAAATTCTGGCTCGACGCATTTAACAAAGGCGACGTTCTCGCTCTTTGCACGTCGAAAGTTTTGAACGAAGGCGTGAATATTCCCGACGCGAGCGTGGCGATAATTCTTTCCGGTTCAGGTTCGTCGCGCGAACATATTCAACGCTTGGGCAGAATTTTGCGAAAGAAGGAAGACAAGCAAGCCGTTTTATATGAAGTCGTCGCCAGAAACACGACCGAAGAATTTATCAGCCAAAGGCGAACTGACGCAAGACAGTTTCAAGATGCGAAAAAGCGAAAAGATAGAAGTTTATTTGATTAAAAGATTTTCCGCCGTTTCCTCTAAAACACGCGGTTCGAGTTTCGATTTGAAAAACACGACGTTTTCGTTTTCCCAGAGCGGCTCGTCGCGGCTGCCGCGAAGTTCCTGCCACGCGGCAAGAATAAATTTTTGGAAATTTGCCGCCTGAAATTCTTCTAATCTTTTTTGCAAACTCTTCGGTGTCCAAAATCCTAAAACGTCGAGATAAACTTTTTCGCCGTCGGGCGCGGCTAAAACAAAATCGGGAACGAAAGCCGTTTTGCCCAAATCAACGACTTCGCTGCTCGCTTCCAAATTCCAACTTGCGTCTGACTTTTCCCAATCTTTTTGCAGGCGTTCATAAATCGGGTTTTCATATTCCGGCTCGTCGAAATAGCACGAGACGAGTTCGATTTGACTGCTCGCCAGTTCATAAAACGCAGCGTCTTTTTCCTTTTGAGAAATCTCCGCACGCATTCGCCAATCTTTGCAAAGCAGAAGCGCGGGCAGAAAAACCGACATCCGAATTCCGTATTTTTGCGATTGATAAAAAAGCGAAGCCGCGCCGGTTAATTTTATTTCGTATCCTTCGGCAGCGTTTCCTTTGATTGAATGAATCAGACGGAAACGCTTTATCGCGCCGAAAATCGCGCGGTAATTTGCCGCGTCCGACGGCGCAACTTGGATTGTCATCTCGACGCATTTGTAAAGCAAGGCTTGCGCCTGCGCGAGATTGTATCGGTCGAGCAAATCGGCGGGAGCGAGCGGCTCGAAATAAATCAGCTTTTGCTCGGCGGACAAATCGGCGTAGAGATTTTCCGAAATGGTTTCGGTATCGGTTTGAAATTCTCCGGCGATTTTTTCTAAAACATCGTTTCTCGTTTTTGAATCGGGTAAGACCGGCTGAAAATTTTTCGCTTCGAGAAAAACTTTGCGGCGAATCTCGACCGGTTCGGCGACGCTCGCGGTTTCAAATTTACATCTGTCGGTCAAGAGTTTTATCAAGCCGCGCAAAATTCTGTAATCAGTTCCCGCGCCGACGTATTCTTCGAGTTCCGTTTCGAGTTCGCCGCGCTTTCGACTTTGAAATTCGTCGAAAATTTCAATCAAAACTTCAGCGTCGCGCAAGTAACCCGCGTCGTCGGTTTTGATGAGACGCGGGAAAATTTTATCGCCGCGCCGAAAATTTATTGAAAGGTCGGATGTCAGCATAGTTATTTTTAAATTTAGTCCTGACTTAAAAATTCATTTATTCTAACCGGAAAAACAATTATCAATTATTCATTTTCAATTTTAAATTATTTCGGAACGAATTTTTCTCTCTTCAAAATAATTGAAAATGAATAATGAATAATTGATAATTTGCGAATAAAATTTTCAACTTCGATTTTTTCGCTTTGACGAATTTTGTCTTTTGCTTTTTAGTTTCAGAGACCGCGCGTTTTCTTCAATCCAATTTTCCGCTTCATTATAATACGCAAATTTTCGCTCGTCGCGCCTGAATTGCGGCGTGTGATTGTAGCGTCTGCCGTTGCGGTGCGTCGTCGGATGAAAGATGTGCAGCATCTCGTGAAAAACGACGTATTCGACGACGCACGACGGCACGGTTTTATCGTCCAGACTTTTGCTGATGACAATCGTTTCGTGCGCCGCGTCGTGATGACCGAGTATGCGAAACGTGCGCCGCGCAGACCAAGTTAAAGTCGGTTTCAGAATCGAATCACGAAAATAATTTGCATTCACACGCTCGAAAATTTCTTCCAGATTATAAACGTCGCCTTCGGAAGTCGTGATAATTTTGCGACCTTTCGCCCGCCGATTTTCTTTTGCCTTTGTTTGAACTTCGCGGCTTTTGATAAAGGCGCGATAAATTTCGTTCGCGGCGGACGAGACTTTTTTACGAAGAAGTTTCGCCGTCAAAATAAATGCCAACGCTCTCTGCGCTTCGGGCGGCGCGGCACGGCAAAGCTCGGCGAGACGAACGAAAACTTTTCCGCCGCGAATGCGGATCGTATTTTGGATTCCGATATACGGATAAAATTCGACCGCGATTTCCGGCATTTCGCGGTTTGCGTCTAAAGTTTGAAACGCTTCTTCGTAGAATTTTTTGATGAGCGTTAAGTCGGCAATCATAAAGTTGTTAATCATAGTTTAACTATAAATGTTGACAGATGCTTGTCGAAAATGCTATTCGTTTAATAGCTCAAGAATATCGCCTCCGAGCGATTTTCTTCAAACTCGCCAGAGGAAAAATGGCTGTCCCCGACCAAAGCAAGACAACCGAAAAAGATTCTTCTGCGCCAGACCGTCGCGGACGAGTAATTTTATCCGCTATCATCAACGAACATCTCGTTACGGGCGAACCGATTGCCTCGAAAATAATCGCTGAAAAATTTGCTAACGCCGCCGGATTAAGTTCGGCAACGATTCGCAACGTGATGAGCGATTTGGAAGATTTCGGACTCGTCGAGCAGCCGCACACATCGGCGGGTAGAGTTCCCACCGATAAAGGCTACCGATTTTTCGTTGATAATCTTTTGGGCGTTCTTCAGTTATCGAATGAAGATTTGAATTTGATAAATAAGGAACTCGGACTTAATGAACCGGATTTATCAAACGCGCCTGACAGATTGATGGAACGCACTTCACAGCTTCTTTCTGCTCTTTCTCAAAACGTCGGCATCGTCGTTTCGCCTTCGCTGGCGAAAGATAGATTGCAGCATATCGAATTCGTCAATCTTTCGGAAAAACGAATTCTCGTCGTGATGGTTTCTGCGCCGAATATCGTTCACAACAAAATTATTCGGCTCAACGAAACCTTCTCGAACGAGCAACTCGACCGCACTTCAAATTATTTGAACGCGAAATTCGGCGGCAAAAGTTTGGCGGAGATTCGCGCGGAGATTTTGAAATTGATGCACGAAGAAACTTCTCTGTTCGACAAACTGCTGCAAATGGCGATGATTCTCTGCTCGCAAAGCATCGAAAGCGAAGCCGACAACTTAGGCGAAGTTTATGTGGACGGAACTTCAAACATTTTGACAAAGCGCGATTTCGCCGACCTCGAAAGACTGCGCGAGCTTATTCGCACGATTGAAGAAAAATCGCGGCTCGTGCAAATCTTGACCGAATGTATCGAGCGCGACCCGACGATCAAGGGAAATGTCCAGGTCATTATCGGAAGCGAAAATTCGGCTTCCTCTTTGAAAAACTGCACGCTTATCACCGCGCCATATCGCATCGGCGGCGGCGAGACGAGCGGAACTTTGAGCGTTCTCGGTCCGACCCGAATCGAATACGCCCGAATGATTTCCATCGTCAGCTACGTCGCCCGCATTCTCGAAAGAATGATGACGAAAGAATATCCGGCTCGCTAAAATAAACGATGAACTCAAAAACAAAATCCCAAAACTTAAAGGAAATTGAAATGGAAGACCAGCTTTCGATTGAAGAGTTTTTCAAACAACTCGAAGCGAAAGAAAGAGACCTCGATATTTCGTCCGACCTTGTAATCGAAATTGACGAATCGGATTTCGGCAACAAAGCCGTTCCCGATTTTATCAAAGCCGATTTGCCGTCGGTCGAAATCGAAACAACCGCCCAAGCCGCGTATTCTCCCAAAGAAAATGTGCCGACTCAGGTTGAAATCTACAATCTGCAAACGGAAGTTTCGAAACTTCAAAACCGAATTGTCCAAATGGAAACCGAGCGCGTCGAGATGTTTGAAAACGCGCGGCGGCGACATAACGATTTTGAAAATTACAAAAACCGCACCGAACGCGAGCGCGGCGAAACCTTCCGCGCACAAATCAGCAATCTGGCGACGCAGATGCTGCCGGTGGCGGACAATCTGAATCGCGCTCTGGATTTGTCAGAAAAAACTTCGGACGAACAGCCGCCGGAATTTCAACAATTTTACGAAGGCATCGTTTTAGTCAGCCAACAGCTAAACGAGATTTTGGCGGAAATGGGCGTTCAGCCGATAAACGCGGTCGGCGAAATATTCGACCCGCATTTCCACGAAGCATTTGCAACCGAACAGCACGACGAATTTCCTCCGAACACCGTAACGGAAGAAGTTCTGCGCGGCTACCGAATCGGCGATAAAGTGATTCGCCCGTCAATGGTCAAAGTATCGAAGAGCGGAGAGTAGAGAGTCGAGAGTCGAACCCACCGATTCTTTTACTCTCCACTCTCTACTCTCCACTCTCGACTAATTAAAATTATGAGCAAAGTTATCGGAATAGATTTAGGCACGACCAACTGCTGCGTCTCGGTTTTGGAAGGCGGCGCGGTGCAGATTATCTCGAATAAAGAGGGCGGCAGAACCACGCCGTCGGTCGTCGGTTTTACGGAAAAAGACGAGCGGCTCGTCGGGCAAATCGCCAAACGCCAAGCCGTTACGAATCCGGCAAATACGCTGTTCGCCGTCAAACGGCTGATCGGTCGAAAATTCAATTCGCCGGAAGTCGAGAAGATGCGCGAGAACGTGCCGTTCGATATTGTCGAAGCACCGAACGGCGACGCGCACATCCGCGTTCTCGACCGCACATACAGCCCGCCGGAAATTTCGGCGATTGTTTTGCAGCGTCTGAAACTCGCGGCGGAAGAATTTTTGGGCGACAAAGTTACCGAAGCGATCATCACCGTTCCGGCGTATTTCGACGACGCGCAAAGACAGGCGACGCGCGACGCGGGCAAAATCGCCGGTCTCGAAGTCGAGCGCATTATTAACGAGCCGACGGCTGCCGCGCTTGCCTACGGTTTCGACAAACAAAAAAGCGAGCGCGTCGTGGTTTATGATTTGGGCGGCGGCACGTTCGACGTTTCAATTCTGGAAATTCACGACGGTGTATTTGAAGTTCTCTCCACGTCCGGCAATACATTTTTAGGCGGCGAGGATTTTGACCAGCGAATTATTAATTGGCTGGTCGGCAATTTCAAAATCGAAAACAGCATTGATTTAAAGGACGACCGTCTCGCTCTTCAGCGTTTAAAGGAAGCGGCGGAACGCGCCAAATGCGAATTGTCTTCGGTTCTGGAAACGACCGTCAATCTGCCGTTCATCGCGGCGGACGCAAGCGGACCGAAACACATCAACACGGTTTTGACGAGGGCGAAATTTGAAGAACTCGTGCAGGATTTGGTCGAGTTATCGGTCGAGCCGTGCCAAAAAGCTCTCTGGGACGCGAAACTCGAACCGACGGATATTGACAAAGTTATTCTCGTCGGCGGACAGACGCGCTCGCCGATTATCACCCGGACGGTCGCGGAAGTTTTCGGAAAAGAACCTTCGGCGGAAATCAACCCGGACGAAGTGGTGGCGATGGGCGCGGCGATTCAAGGCGGCGTTTTGACGGGCGATGTGAAAGACATCGTTTTGCTCGACGTTTTGCCTTTGAGTTTAGGACTAGAAACGCGCGGCGGTTTGTTCGTCAAACTCATCTCGCGCAACTCGACGATTCCGCTCAAAAATACGATGACTTTTACGACCGTTACGGATAATCAATCAACGGTCGAAATCCACATTCTGCAAGGCGAGCGCGAAGTAGCGAGCGGCAACCGAAGTCTCGGTAAATTTGATCTCGTCGGCATTCCGTCCGCGCCGCGCGGCGTTCCGCAAATTGACGTTTCGTTTGAAATTGATGCGAACGGAATCGTCAATGTTTCCGCGCTCGATAAAATGACCGGCTTTGAACAAGCGATGCAGATTACGCCTTCCTCCGGTCTCGCGCCCGACGAAATCGAACATCTGATTATGGAAGCCGAACATTCCATCGAAAAAGACCGCGCCGCGAAAGAATTAATTATGCAACGCAACCGGCTCGATTCGCTGATTAAAAACACGCGCAAGACATTAGTCGAATATAGAGATGCGCTTCCGCCCGAACAAAGAGAAGCCATCGAAGCAATTTTATCGCAAGCCGAAGAAGGCTTGAAATCGGATAACGGCGGCGAAGTGCAGGCGATTTATTCAAACGTGGAATTTGCTGCCAATCAATTAACCGAATCCTTGATGGCGGTAGTTTAAAAACATACCAGCCGCGAAAAGGCGCAAAATACGTAAAAGATTTTCTGTTTTTCTTTTTGCGTATTTTGCGCCTTTTCGCGGCTATACTTTTTTATTTCGAGTTATCGAACGAAGGCGTTCGGAATCGGAGAATCGCCGTTCGCGCCGAAAGCGAGCGAAGCGTTTTGATTATTTGACGAATTTAACCGATACCAGCCGCCGTTCGACGGACGGAAAACGCATACGTCCGCCTTGCCGTCGCCGTCGTAATCCGCCGGAGTCGGCAAATCACTTCCCGCGCCATACGCGATTCCCGTAAATCCGAGCTGACTTCTCTGGATATACCAAGTTCCGGTTGACGGACGAAAGACTGCAACATCGGCTTTCCCGTCGCCGTCGTAATCCGCCGGAACGCACGTATCGTTTGCGTCGCCGAATTGAACTCCGGTAAAACCGAGATTGCTTCTGAGCAGATACCAGATTCCGCTCGACGGGCGAAAGACCGCGACATCGGTTTTGCCGTCGCCATCGTAGTCTGCCGCAACAGGACGGTCGCCGGTTTGTCCGAAGGAAACGCCGGTGAATCCGAGCAGACTTCTCTGCATATACCACGCGCCGGTTGACGGACGGAACACCGCGACATCGGTTTTGCCGTCGCCGTCGTAATCGGCTGGAACGGGAATGTCGTCGCTTGCCCCGAAAGCGATTCCGGTGAAACCGTCGCGGCTTCTCTGAATATACCAAGTGCCGTTTCGGAAGACGGCTAAATCGGTTTTACCGTCGCCGTCATAATCGCCGGGAACGATTTTATCGGTTGATAACCCGAAACTCGCGCCTGTAAATCCGGCGGTTGATTGATTCAAATACCAGGTTCCGTTCGACGGTCGAAAGACCGATTCGTCCGCCTTGCCGTCGCCGTCAAAATCGAATTGCGTGCGGGCGTTCGTCGCGTTCAAGTTTATCTCATACAATCCGCGCCCGTAACTTGCCGCCTGCATCAATCCGCTCGGTTGCGAATCGAGTGCGCTGATAATCGTCGGCGGCATTCCGGTATTAAAAGTTTCCCAAGTGTTGCCGCCGACGGTCGAGCGAAAAACGCCGATGTCCGTTCCGATATAAAGCGTGTTGGCGTTGTTAGAGTCAATCAATAAAGTATTGGTTGGAACATTCGGCAGATTGCCGCTGATGTCCGTCCAATTCGCGCCCGCGTTTGTCGTTTTGAAAACATGCCCCGAACCATAACCCGAAACCGTTAGAAAAGCCGTGTTCGAGTCGGTCGGACTAACGATTATTGATTTGATAAAGCGTGTCGGAAGTCCGGCAGTAACGTCCGTCCAACTCGTGCCGCCGTTGCTGGTAGCCATTACTTTACCCTGCGCCGAACCTGTATAAAATATATTCGTGTTCGAGCGTCCGACACCGATTGCCGAAAGAGTATCACCGCCGCCATTCGTCAAATCCTGCGCTCCCCCCGGCGTATTCCAACTCGCGCCGCGGTCGGTGCTGACGTAAAGACGATAAGTCCCGAAATACAAATTTGAATTTAAACCGTTGCCGACAAACGGCGGATAAAATGCCACGCGGTCGCTGGCAAAAACGGTGTTGCTGCCAATTTGTCCGTTATAACTATCGCCGTTGTTCGTGTAGCGATAGACCGTATTATTGACGTAAGTTACAAAAACGATGCTTGGGTCAATCACATCAATGATTGTTTGTCCGCCGTCGCCTGCCGCAAATTCGCGCCAGCTTTGCGCTCCGGTGCGCTTTTGCGTTCCGTTGTCCTGCGTTCCGCCATAGCTAATCGCGGCATTGGTCGGGTGCATATCGAGACTCGTGAACATCGTCAAATTAAGACTAGCGTTCAGCGATTGAAATGTGTTTGCTCCGTCCGTCGAACGCCATAAACCGCCGTCGTTGGCGACATACATCGTCGTCGGATTCGTCGGAGAAATATAAAAATGATGCTGGTCGGGATGCGCTCTGGCTTGAGTCGGAGTGTATCCGCCGGCGATTGTAAAATTATTTGTAATGTTCGTGTATGTCGTGCCGCCGTCGAGACTGCGCCATAAATCGCGCGTGCCGACAAAAATTTGATTCGGGTCGGTCGGATGAACGAACAAGTAACAATCGTAGCCAAATTGCGCGGTGTCGAAAGCCGAGCCGTGATTCGTCCACGTCGCGCCGCCGTCGGTGCTTGTTTCGATCTGCGCCGTCGTGCCGCTTCCGACTAAGACGTAAAGATTCGACGGCGCGGCGGGCGAGACGGCGATTTTAATATTTGAAGTTGACGCAAAAGGCGAAGTGTAAATTCGAGTCCAGGTCGCGCCCGCGTCAACGGATTTGAAAATGCCGCCGGTCGAACTGCCGACACCGCTGTCATTTCTTTTCGTCGCCTGATAAAGCGTATTCGGCTGCGTCGGATGCCTCACCAAATCGGTCGGCAAACCGCTTAATGTTTTTGTCCAATTAACGCCGCCGTCGGTTGAAAACCAAAATCCGCTCGAAAAATTCGTGCTGCCAGACCGATGAGCGAATTGAACGACATAGACACGATTGGCATCGTTCGGGTCAACCTCGATTCTGGCGATAGTTCCCGGCGCGGGCAAAGTCCCGTTGCTGATTCGCGTCCAGGACGATCCGCCGTCGGTTGATTTCAAAACGCCCGTGCCGAGATAACCGCCGTCGAGGTCGCCCATTCCGGCATAAACGATTGAATTATTGCTTGGCGCAAAAATGATTGACCCGACCGCCAAATCAACTTGGCTGTCGGAAGTCGGAGCGAACGTCGCGCCGCCGTCGGTCGAACGCCAAACGCCGCCCGTTGCCGCGCCGATTAAAATCAACTGCGGATTGGCAGGCGAAACGGCAACCGAGTTAATGCGCCCGCTCGTCAAGCCCCAGTTATTCGGAAAATAAGAATTTGTCGAACGCGGTCCGATTGACTGCCATTGTTGCGCGAGCGGCGCGTTTTCGCCGAAAGCCGATTCAGGACGCGAGAGCCAAGCCTTTCGGCGAGCGTCAGCCGGCAATTCGGAAAACGGATAAGTTCTCTGCGACATAAACCATTCCTGCCGTTTTTCCACGTCTCCCTCGAATTCATCTTCTTCCATCTTCGGCTGCGGAATCGGACTCGATAATTCGCGCCGTTTTCGCCTGTTGATTTTTCTGTGTTTATGTTTTTTCTTGTGGGCTTTTTTCTTTGTAGTTTTTTTAACGGTTGGTTTCTCCGCCCGTTTAGTATCGGCTGATGCTGAAAGTGTGCCGCCGAAAAGCATCGCCAATGTTAAAACTAATACGGAATGTTAAAACTAATACGGAAAGTAAAATAAAAATTTTACGCGAACGGAAAGAATCTTCTTTTTTCATAATCGAATGTTTTTGCTTAAAAGATAAATCTCAAGCGTCTGGATTAACGGATAGTTTAGATTTGACGGGGACGTAACGATAGATTCTAAACGGAATTCGATAGTAGATCAACTTGAAACCGAGAATTTTGAGGCTTTTTTTTATTTTTTAATACATTCTTAACACAAATAAAAAAGCGAAAGATTTGACACTTTCGCTTTTTTATTTTAATCGTCGTTTGATTTTTATTACTCTTTGATAGCGTCGCCGACCGCATTAACCGCATCGCCGACACCGTGTTTGACTTTGCCCCAAGTTTCCTGCGTTTTGCCGGACGCTTGGTCGGCTTCGCCTTCCGCTTTCAGATTTTCATTGTCGGTTAAATCTCCGACGGCTTCTTTGACTTTTCCTTTGACGTTATCAACTTTTCCTTGGACTTCATCTTTATTCGGCATTGACATAATTTTTGTCTCCTTTTAATTCTAATTTTGCGTATCATTTCAAAACACAAAAAAATTAAGAGCAATTTATATTCCTCAACCAATCCGAAATCCCAAATCCGAAATCGGTTCACATTCCTTTATAATTCGGACCGCCGCCGCCTTCGGGCGTAACCCAATTGATAATTTGATACGGGTCGGCGATGTCGCAGGTTTTGCAGTGAACGCAGTTCGAGAAATTTACCTTTATCTCGCGTCGTCCGGTTTTTGAATTCTCTTCCATTTCATACACGGCAGCCGGACAAAATCTTTGACACGGATTGCCGTATTCTTCGGCGCAGCGCGTCGCGCAGATTTCTGTGTCGAAAATATGCAGATGCGAAGGCTGGTCTTCCTCGTGCGCGACCGCGCCGTGATAAACGTCGGTTACTTTGTCAAAAGTTAATTGATTATCGAATTTCAAATCGGGATAACGCTGAACAATCGCATCGCCTTTGTAATCATATTCGTCGAGTTTTTCCATTCGCTCGTGTCCGGCGACGTGGTATTCCATCGGCATATAACCCCACGCGAGTCCGCCGGTCAAAAACTGCAAACCCGTGTTGAGAAGTGCTGCCCAGCGACCGCGCTGAAAGGAAGCGTGAAAATTTCTGACCGGATAAAGCTCATCGTAAATCCAGCTCGCGTTGATTTTTTCTTCATAATGCCGCAGCGTTTTCGTCGTGAAATCTTCGTGGTCGAACGCGCTGACAATCGTTTCCGCCGCGAGCATTCCAGACTTCATCGCCGTATGAATTCCTTTGATGCGCTGCCCGTTCAAAAACGAAGCCGAATCGCCGACGAGCAACACGCCGTCCGCGAAAAGTTTCGGCATCGTGTGCCAGCCGCCCGCATTGATTGATTTCGCGCCGTATTTGAGCATCTTGCCGCCCGCGAGAATTGCGGCGACTTTCGGATGCGTTTTGAATTTTTGAAATTCGTGATGCGGATCAATCAGAGGGTCTTTGTAATCGAGTCCGGTAACATAGCCGATGCTGATGGCGTTATTCTTCATTCCGTAAATCCAACCGCCGCCGTAAGTCTGCGTGTCGGACGGAAAACCGAGCGTGTGTATGACGCGACCTTCTTCAAAATTTCCTGCCGGAACTTCCCACAATTCCTTCACGCCCAAAGAAAAAACTTGCGGCTCTTTGCCTTCGTTTAAATCCAATCGCTGCATTAATTGTTTCGTCAAAGAGCCGCGCGAACCTTCGCCTAAAACCGTAATTTTTGCCAAAAGGTCAACGCCCGGCTCGAAATTTTCTTTCGGCTTTCCTTCTTTATCAATTCCTTTATCGCCCGTGCGAACACCGACGACGCGCTCGTTTTCGTCGTAAATCATCTCCGCGCCCGGAAATTCGGGGAAAATATTTATTCCGGCTTCCTCGCATTTTTCGCCGAGCCATTCGCAAATTTTGCTGAGCGAGACGATATACTTTCCGTGATTTCTAAGCGGCGGCGGCGTAATCGGCGATTCGATGGCGCGGTTTTCCGTCAGATACCAGAAAGCGTCGCTCTCGACCGTCGAATCAACCGGACAGCCTTGTTCGAGAAAGTTCGGCATCAACTCGCGCAGAGCAATCGGGTCCATCACCGCACCCGACAAGATATGCGCTCCGACCGCCGCGCCTTTTTCGATGATGCCAATTTCGAGTTCGCCGATTTCCCTGCCCGCTTTTCTGCCTTTGGCGATGAGTTCGTCGTGTTCTTTTATCAGCTTTTTTAAATGAAGTGCCGCCGCCAGATTCGCCGGACCCGCGCCGACAAATACTACGTCCATTTCGAGTTGTTCGCGTTCAATCATAGATTTATATTTTAAAATGAATAGTCATTCAGTTTTGAAAAGTATATCAAAAATAAATCCGCATTGCACAAAAGCAGATTCTCCGGCGGGTAAAAGTTTAGCGATGATTCAAAGTTTATATCACGATAAATAACTTTCGGAATAACTGATAAATGATAGCTGATAACTGATAGTTTCGGAGCGTCTTCAATTATCAATTATTCGCTTTCAGCTATCATTTATTCCGAAATAAAATTCCGGGAATTAAATCTGAAGTTTGAAAATGCCGGTGATAAATTTCAGTTTGGTGCTTGATTGGCAGGAAAAGCATTTTCGTCAATTATCTCGCTTGACATCAATTTTTCTTTGTAGCTTTGTGGTAGAGAACGAACCTTTTTATTTTCGTCGGTTGCGAAATGAAGCGTCTCGCCTTCGGCAAGTAAAGTTTCGTCGGACGGGCGAAAGATTTCGTAAATGAATCTTAAAGAGCGACTGCGAATTTCTTCGACTTTCGTGCGGATTGTCAAAACGTCTTCGTAATAAGCGGACGATTTGTAGCGGCAATAACTTTCGGCGACGACCATCAGCGCGTTGTCTTTTTCCTCCATTTCCTTGTAAGAAAAACCACGCGCCCGACAAAATTCGCTGCGCCCGACTTCAAACCAAATCAGATAGTTCGAGTTGTGGACAATTCCCATCTGGTCGGTTTCGGCGTAGCGCACGCGGATTTCGGTTTCGTGCCAATCGCTCATAAAAATTTGGCTGGGAGACAGGGATTCGAACCCCGATAGGCAGATCCAGAGACTGCAGTCCTACCATTAGACGATCTCCCAACAAAAGCTAAAATCTAATTTATGGACTGCTGCCAAACTTGTCAAATGATTTAATGATTTACAAACTTGCCTGCCGGAAAATTGAAATGCAAAATAATAATTTATGGCGGCAGACGAGAAAGACATTATCAATAATCGCCACGCTTTTTTCGAGTATCACATCGAGGATAAATACGAAGCCGGCATTGCTCTCGTCGGCACGGAAGTCAAAAGCGTGATGGTCGGACGGATTCAGTTAAAAGAATCTTACGTCGCGGTCAAAGACGGCGAAGTCTGGCTGCTTAACGCGCACATTTCGCCGTATTCGCACGGCAATCGAAACAATCACGAACCGCTTCGTTCGAGAAAACTTTTGCTGCATAGACGCGAAATCGAACGGCTCGAAAAGGAAACGACTCAGAAAGGAATGACGCTCGTCGTAACGAGAATTTACTGGAAAAACGGGCGCATCAAATTTGAAATCGGCGTGGCGAAAGGCAAAAAACTTTACGACAAGCGCGAAGATTTAAAGTCGAAAACGATTGACCGCGAAACCCGCGCACAGATGAAAGAGCGGTAAAGTTGAAAGAAAATCCGAGTTAAGTTATAGTCAGAACAACTTTTTGCGGGAAAGTAAAATTATAAAAATCGAGGAACAAAAATGAGAACTCAGGCGATTACTGAAAATTTTCAAGAAGCAAATGTAGATGCGTTGGCGGTTGCCGTCTTTAAAGGCGAAAAGACGAGCGGCGGAATCTTAAAAGATTTGGATAAACTGACCGGCGGAAACATCGCTTCGGTCATCAAGTCCGAAGAATTCAAGGGCGAGAGCGGTGATGTGGCGTATTTTCTTTTCGAGCCGAAAGGGAAAATCAAAGCGAGTCGGCTGTTGCTCGTCGGCATTGGCGACCGCGCTGATTATAAAACGCCGGACGCGGCAGTTTTAGCGGGAACGGCGGCGCGATATTTGCGAAAACGCAGCGTCAGAAGTTTCGCGCTCGCGGCGCGTCTCGAAGGCGACGCGGCGGACGTTGCCGCGAGCGCGGCACAGGGCGTTGTTGCCGGCGAATTTGAACTCGACAAATACCGAAAAGACAAAAACAATAAAACGATTGATACGTTTGTTTTATACGTTGAAGGCGCGAAGGAAAAAGATTTGAAAGACGGCTTGCGGCGCGGCGAGATTATCGGCGATTCGATGAATTTGACGCGCGATTTGGCGAACGAGCCGCCGAACATTCTGACTCCGACCGAAATGGCAAACCGCGCTCAAAAGATGGCGAAGGAAGTCGGTTTGAAATGCGAGATTCTCGACGAAGCGAAAATGAAACGGCTCGGAATGAATTCGCTTCTCTCGGTTTCCGCAGGTTCGGCACAACCCGCGAAATTGATTATTTTGAAATACGAGCCGAAAAAATCAACCGCTAAAAAAGGCGAGATGCTCGCGCTCGTCGGCAAAGGCATCACGTTTGATACGGGCGGAACTTCCATTAAACCAGCCGAAGGAATGGAAGCGATGAAATACGATATGTCGGGTGGCGCGACCGTTATCGGCACGATGCGGGCAATCGGACTTTTAAAGCCGACCGTGCCGGTTCTCGGTATTGTCGCGGCAGTCGAAAATATGCCGGGCGGAAACGCCTCGCGTCCGTCGGATGTCGTAACCGCATCGAACGGTAAAACCGTCGAGATTATAAACACCGATGCCGAAGGTCGTCTGGTTTTGGCTGACGCGGTGGCTTACGCCGAAAAGAACGGCGCGACGCGCATCGTTGATATGGCGACGCTGACCGGCGCGGTGATTATCGCGCTCGGCGATTTGAATACCGCCGTTCTCGGCAACGACCAGGATTTGGTTGATGAAATTATCGCTTGCGGCGCGGAGACGGGCGAAAATTTTTGGCAGCTTCCAATCAGCAAAGAATACAGCAAAGGAATTAAATCGGACATCGCCGACGTTAGAAATATCGGCACCGGACGAAAGGCTGGAACGATTATCGGCGCGGTTTTTATTCAGGAATTCATAGACAAAGCGAAATGGGCGCATCTCGACATCGCCGGAACAGCGTGGGCGGACGACGTGAAACCGCACCGCGCGAAAGGTCCGACTGCCGTGGCGGTTCGCACGCTTTTACGGCTGGTTGAAAAATCGCAATAAATAAATTACGGATTACGAATTATGAATTACGAATTAAAAGAAAATGCCGCCTCATAATTTTGAAGTTTTTTCTCGTAATTCGTAATTCATAATTCGTAATCCGTCTTTTTATGAGCCGCAGCCAATCCAATCTGCTCGCTGTTCTGGCGATTTTAATCGTCGTTACGGTCGCTTGCGTTTATCGTTCAAGCCGGGATTCGGAAGTTTCCAATTCATCAAACGCCGCAAACAAACTCACCGAAACCAAAGAAACTCAAAAATTAGTCGAAGCTAAAAAGTCTGACGAAGGCGATTTTATCGTCGAGCATTTAGCGGTCAAAAATCCTCGCTACAATGAAATTGACAAGCAGATAAAAGAAGAAAAATTATTGGAGAAAGCCGCCGATAAATTAAATCGCTCTTTGATTCTGCCTTACGACATCACTCTCAAAACAAAAGACTGCGGCGAAGCGAACGCTTTTTATAACGCGGACGACCATTCGGTTACGGTTTGCTATGAACTGATGGAACATTTTTACACAGTTTTCCGAAGCAGCGGATTCGAAGACCAAAATGCTTACGATAAAATGTTCGACGCGGTGCGCTTTGCCTTTCTGCACGAAATCGGACACGCGCTTATTGACATCTACAATTTGCCGATAACCGGCAACGAAGAAGACGCGGCTGACCGATGTTCTTCGTTTATCAATTTAACCGAACTCGGCGAAGACGGCGTGAACGCGGTGCTTGCCGCCGCCGATGCGTTTTATATCGAATCGAAAGGCAGCGCGGCTGAAAAACGCAATCTGGCTGACGAACATCTTCTTCAAGAACAAAGATTTTATAACTCGCTCTGTATGCTTTACGGCTCGGACAAAGAAAAATACGCATATCTTTTAAACGAGCAATATCTGCCGAAGGAACGCGCCGTGCGCTGTCCGCAGGAATACGAGCGAACGGTTGACAGTTGGAGCAATCTGCTCGCGCCGTGGCGCAAGGGAGAGCGTTAAGGGCGAAGAATGTTTTATTCGCAAAACATTCTTCTTTTAATATCAATCAATTTATTCAAAAAAGGAGAAACTATGAGAAATTCAATCGGTAAATTTATTTTCGGCAAAAATACGAAATCATCCGCGCTGTTCGTGTTCGGCATTTTGATTTTTGTCGGTTTGGGTTGTTTCGGGATTGGAAAGAAAAGCAGTTCAAAGCCTACTCCGCCCGCATATTTGGGCGATTGGAAAGCGCAGGACGGCTCGACGATTTCGATTCGCGCCGACGGCAAAGGCGATTATCATTCGGGAAATACGAAAGTTGACGGCGGAACGGTGGACGTTGACGAAGCGGATAAAAAATTGAGCATCACGTTTTTCGGCATCGGTCCGACGCTGAAAATTGACAGCCCGCCGACGGGCGACGAAATGAAACTCGACGGCGTAACTTATCGTCGAAACGGCGGATTTTCAACTGCCGATACAAAGAAAACTCCGACCGACACGAGCAACACCGCCGACGCGCCGCCGCCGCCAAAAACGATAACCAAAAAAGCCGACGCTTCAAAAGGCGAAATGCCTTCGGCCGCCGAATTACCGCAGTTGGTACAAACCCCCCTGCTCGATTTCCACGAC
>JBPCMK010000104.1:0-19727 GCA_051002375.1 Pyrinomonadaceae bacterium
ATTCATAAAAAGGACGACCGCGTTCGCAAAGAGTTTGAAAAATGGGCGATTCTCACCTATTCGGACAATCGCGCCGTGATTAACGAAAAGAAAGGCGCGGACAAAGGCATTGACGGCGTTGCCTACACGCGCCAATCGAAAGACGAAATCGCGCCCGTTCTGCTCTCGGTCAAATCGGGCAAAAACGTCGGCGTGTCCGAAGTGCGCGACCTGTTCGGCACGGTCAAAAGCGAAGGCGCGGCGTGCGGCATCTACATCACGCGCACCGAACCGACCAAACCGATGATTGAATTCGCCAAACAGCAGGGACAATTCAAACCGGAAAACTTCGCCGCCTTCGACCGTTTGCAAATCGTTACGGTTCAAGAGATATTAGACGGCGCGAGAATGAATCTGCCGTTGATGGAAGAAGTCACGAAACGGGCGCGGAAAGCGAAACAGGATAATCAGACGAATCTTTTTGACAATTAGATTGTTTCTGTTATTGCTTAAAACGATTACTGTTCGCGGGATTTGATAATTCGGCACTTGATTTTTCAAACAGCGACTAACTTTGCCGATACAGATACTAACTTCGCCGGGACAGATGCTCTCTTTTGACGAACAGCGGCATTCTTTTCGAGACAGCGAGACTCTTTTTGCAAACAGACGGTCTATTTATCCGAACAGCCGCCGTCTTTTGCCGAACAGTCGCGGAAAACGGGCGACAGCGGCTTTGACAGTCTTATCAAGGGGTGAATCTAAATTAAATCAGGAGAAAAATCACTATGAATCATCATGAAAGACGACGTTACGATATGTTTATTCGCGTGGACGAGTTCGGGAAAACGAACGCGGCGGATTTTCCAGCGGGCAGCGTCGGAGCGGCGCAGTTTGCCGAAATCGGCGACGTTATTACTCAAATTCAAACTTTAATCGGCGATCAGACGGCGAGCCGCGACGATGCCAGATTTCACTACGGCAGCAAAGCGACGATGCGCGAGAATCTGCGCGAGGAAATGTCGGACTTCAACGAAACGGCGCGTTCGATGGTTTATCAAATTCCGGGCATTGATTTGAAATTCCGGCTGTCGCGCACCGCCAACGACGCAGATTTGCTCGCCGCCGCCCGCGCTTTTTATGCCAATTCGGAAGAGTATAACGCGCAAATGATCGAATATGGTTTGCCGCCGACGTTTCGCGCCGATTTGATGGCGGCGATTACGGATTTTGAAACGAGTTTGAACGCTCCCGGCGCGGCGATGGATTCGCAGGTCGAGGCGACGAGCAACATCGGCGACGCGACGCGGCGCGGAATGCAAGCCGTGAAAACTTTAGAAGGCGTAGTCAAAAACAAATATCGCAGCAACACCGGCAAACTCGCCGCGTGGCTCTCGGCTTCGCACATCGAAAGATCCCCCGCGAAACCGCCCGCGCCCGTGAATCCGTAAAATAATTCAAAATGAAAGACGAATAGAAAACCCGCAAACCTTTTTTCGGCTTGCGGATTTTCTTTTTCCCGTCAAATTTGATTGCCTTGCCGAATTTTCAGTCTTTGTAAATCTCGACGACCGGCTTGCCGTCGCTGCCGATGTAGGCGCGATACATTCCTTCGGTGTTGAACGAGATGCCGATGTTGCCGAATTTGTCCATCGCAATCACGCCGCCGTCGCAGCCTAAAGTTTTGACTTTATTCATCTCCATATCAACCGCCTGCTGAATCGGCAGAGCGCGATATTCAACGAGCGCGGAGATGTCCCGCGCCACGCCGAGACGGATAAAAAATTCGCCCCAACCCGTCGCGCTCACGCCGCACGAATCGTTGTTAGCGTAAGTTCCCGCGCCGATAATCGGCGAATCGCCGACGCGCCCGAATTGTTTGTTCGACATTCCGCCGGTCGAAGTTCCTGCCGCGAGATTGCCGTCTTTATCCAATGCGACCGCGCCGACCGTGCCGAATTTTTCCGGTTTTGTATCTTGAATTTCGGTCTTGGGTTTTGAATCTTCGGTTTTTGGAGTTTGCATTTTCTCGCGTTCGAGAATTTTCTGTAAATCGTCCCAACGCTGCTGAGTGAAGAAATATTTTTCGTCCACGAGTTCGATTGATTGGGATTTGGCGAATTGTTCCGCGCCGTCGCCGACCATCATCACGTGCGGCGATTTTTCCATCACGGCGCGAGCCAAGGTTATCGGATTTTTAACGTGATGAACGCCGGCGACCGCGCCCGCCGCCAAAGTTTTGCCGTTCATAATCGAAGCGTCGAGTTCGTTTTTGCCTTCGTGGTTAAAAACCGCGCCTTTGCCCGCATTAAAAAGCGGCGAATCTTCCAGCAGATTGATGGCGATTTGCACCGCGTCAATGCTCGTCTTTCCGGCTTGCAAGGCTTTGTATCCGGCGAGGACGGCTTCTTCGAGTTTCTTTTTCAATTCGGCTTCGCGCTCCGGCGTGAGACTGCCGCGCCGAATTACGCCCGCGCCGCCGTGAATCACGAAGCCGAGTCGCGGATTCTGCGGCGATTGCAGTTGTTTGATTTCGGTGAAACTTCCCTTCTGCGCCGACACGAACAAAGGCAGAACGAAAAGATTGACAATGATAAATAAAGAAAAAAGCTTTTTCATTTTGACCTCCAGACAGATTGATATTTTTTAGACAGGTTATCACAAAAATTAAAAAAGACGGCTGTCAACCGTCTCTTTATTCGATTCTTTTTGCATTACCGCCGACGCTTTCCTTCGCCGTGATTATTTTTTCGCGTTCATTTTGTCGGTCTTTATTTTCGATAATGCTTCGATAATCGCCGACGGCTCGGCGCGTTTTTTATAATCGGGTTCGAGAAAAGCATAAACGATTTCGCCTTTTTTATTCACCACATAAGTTGCCGAAAGTGGAAGTTCGGGTTTTTCCGTGCTGTTGTAAGTTGCCAAGTCGAGACCTTTCGATTTGTAAAGCTCGTTGGTTTCCGGCGGCAGTTCATAGACGATTTTGAACTTGCGGGCGAGTGTAAAATTCGGGTCGCTCAAAACCGTGAAATCAATTTTGTCTTTCGCGGCGATTGCCAGCGAACGGTCGGGATTTTCAATTGAAATCGCCACGAGATTTCCTCCGGCGGCTTTGATTTGCGAGATGTTTTCCTGCAATTTCCGCAAATAAAGATTGCAAAACGGACACCACGCGCCGCGATAAAAAACGACGACCAAATTTCCCTGCTTGAGCAAATCATCGCTGTTGACGATTTTGCCAGCCGAATCCGAAAGCGAAAAAGCGGGCATTTTCGCGCCGACGTTGAGCGCGGTTTTCGACGCTTCTTCGGCTGAAATTCCCTTCGTCGTCGTCGCCGCGTTTTTGTTCATCGCGTCTTGCGAAAAAACATTCAGGGTCAAAGCCGCGAGCAGAAACCAGAACAGATACATTTTTTTCATCATAAATTCTCCAAGTTAAAATAAATTAGTTCAATTTTAGAATGTCCGAAAATTCGCGGTTTATTCCGTGAAAATTTTCTTTACATTCGCGCCGATTTGCGATATTGTTTTGAAAAATTCGCTCGTCAGAAATCAAATCTAATTATAAAGAATGCAAAAGTATTCTTCTAACGAAAGTATGAAAAATAATATTGTTCGATTTTTAATCGCGCCCATAATTATTCTGTTTGTGGTTTTCGCCGCGAACGCGCAGAAAAATATGAAGCCGATTCCGAAACCGATTTCGACATCTGCTCCGAAAACAATTGAAAAACCAGTCGAGAAACCGATTGAAAAACCAGTCGTCAAAACCGAGCAGAAAGTTTCGATGTCGGCTTTGGAGCAATCGGTCGCGGAGGAAATAAATGCGGCGCGAACCGATCCGAAAATTTATCTTCCGTATTTGGAAGAATACAGAAAATCTTTGAAGGGCAATGTTTTGTATCTGCCGAATTCGTCCGGCATCGCAATGATTGAAGGCGCGAGCGCGATTGACGAAGCCATCGAAGAATTAAAGAAAATGCCGAAAACCGATGCCTTCGCCGTAACCAACGGAATGAACAAAGTCGCCAAAATTCATCTCGACGATTTGATGGACGACGATACGCTCGGACACAAAAGCAAAGACGGCAGCGATTTGACGGCGCGTTTTTCGAGAGTCGGATTTTCCGACGGCAGAATCGCCGAAAACATTAGCTACAAGGTTGATAAAGCCCGCGAAGTGGTTTTGACGATGATTATTGACGACGGTTTGAAAAGCCGCTCGCACCGCAAAAATATTTTCAGCCCGACTTTCAAACTTTTAGGAATCGCCTGCGGCAAAGGAAAAAGCAACACGGCTTTGTGCGTCGCCGAATTTGCCGATGCGTTCGCGGAAAAGAAATAAATTTTATCCGCGAAGAAACACGAAGCGACACGAAAAATTTTATCAAAATAATTTCGTGTCGCTTCGTGTTTCTTCGCGGATGCGTTTTTCGCTACTTGGATTTCAACTTCATTCCGCTAATCAGAATTTCGAGCGTCTGCGCTAAATTCGTATCCAGTTTCTTGAGTTTATCAAGAGCCTTTTTCGCTTCCTTGACGTTGCCGCTTCGATATTGCGCCTCGCCGAGATTGTAATAGCCGATGGCGTATTTATCGTCTAACTGAACCGTTCGCTCAAACTGCTTGACGGCGTTGTCATAATCGTTGAGTTTGCGATACGCGATGCCGAGTTCGTTGATTGTGAACAGCGAATTCGGACGCAGCCCGACCGCCGGTTTCAGCGCGTCAACCGCCGCTTGATATTCACCCAAATCGTTCAGAGTGATGCCGAGATTGATCAGCGCGGGCGCAAAATTCGGCTTTAGCGAGACGGCTTTTTGGAGAGCCGTTTTCGCCTGCAATAACTTCGGTTTGGCATCGGCGGGACGTTTCGATTTTATATATTCCTGCGCCGAATTGTAATAAGCCCAGCCGAGATTCGTGTAATCGGTGTAGTCCGCGCTCAAAGCGATGGCATCGTTCAAATGCTTTATCGCATTGTCCCATTTCTGAACTTTTCCCGAACAAAATCCCCAATTACTGTAAAGTTCCGCGTCGTCTTTGATGAAAATCGAAGCGAGTTGATATTCGCCGTTGGCTTCGCCGCAGCGTTGAAGCTGGCGGTAAGCGTCGGCGAGATTAGCGTGCGCTTCGCCGCTGTCGTTTTTCAAACGAACCGTTTCTTTATACGCGGCAACCGCATCTGCATAATTTCCCTGCTCATACTGCGCCGCGCCCAAACCGAACCACGCATCAACATACGTCGGCTTGAGTCGCGTCGCTTCTTTATATTCGTTGATTGCATCGGCTTGCCGGTCGAGTCTGGCTAAAACATCGCCGAGATAAAAATGCGCTTCGGGCATCGCCGCGTCGAGTTTGACGGCATTGCTCAAAGCCGCCCGCGCGTCTTCGTAGCGCGTTTGTTTGTAGCGAATCATTCCTAAAAAGTATTGCGTGTTAGCGTCGTCTTTATTGGTCGCCAACGCCTTCGTCAAAAAATTTTCGGCTCGCGCGACATCATTTTTCTGATAATACAAAATGCCGAGCGTCGCGTTGAGTTCGGTTAAATCCGGGTTCAAATTCAACGCTTTTTCGTAATTCGCAATCGCCTTGTCGGTGTCGTCCGCAGCATCGTAAATTTCGCCCAAACCCGAATAAGCGACCGAATTTTTACCGTTCAATTCTATTGCCTCTTCAAACAACCCACGGGCTTCCTGAGTTTTTTCCTCCACCAGCAAATCGCTCGCGCGGCTCGCCAGCACGTCGCTCAAACCGAGTTTCGCGTCCGTGTTTTTCGGGTCGAGGTCAATCGCCTGCCGGTATGCTTCGATTGATTTATCTATCTCGCCCTGCTCGAAGAAAGTTTGTCCCGCGCCCGTAAAAGTCTTTGAGGTTTCCTTCGGAGACTTTACATTTATTTTCACTTGCTCGTTTTTGGGCGCGGATTGTTGAACACGATTGCGCCGTTCGGCAACGGTGGCGAGCGTGTCATATTGCTTGCGAACATTTTTCACGGCGGCGACGCGCTGCGTTTTCGTTCGATTAACTTTGGCGGCGGAAACAAACTTTTTCTGCGCCGTTTTATTAGTGCGAAAAACGAAAATGCTCGCGCCCAAAGACAAATCTTCATTCGGCGGCAAGTCTTGCGCCGTCGTCAAAAGATTGCCGACCAGAAACGTCCAAGCCATAAAAGATGTCAATAAAATTTTTAATAGATTTTTTTGAAAATTCATTTTGTCCTCATTTTGAAATTATTTGCCCTTTGCCTTCCGCGATGTTTGTATGGCAAGCCAAGCCAAAATATTCGATATTTTTTCAGAAGTTGTTTGGAAAATATGGATTCGTTAAAATGATAACCAAACTGTTCCTTATTCGCTATTAACTATTCGCTGTTTCTCAAAGCAAATTCTTTTTCTTCTGCCAAACAACGAATAGTTAATAGCGAACAGCGAATAGTTTACTCGTCTCTATTTTCTCAATTGATTTTCCAAACAGCTTCTAAGACGTTTTTATGTGAGAAATTTGCTCTTGACGAAAAACGGTTTGTGCTTTATCAGAACAAGCCGTTTTATTTACAAGATTTTTCTAACGTATATAAGCGTTCGGAATCGGTTTGTCATTCACATCGCCGAACGCCACGCCCGTAAAACCTTGCGTCGAACGCAGCAAATACCACGCGCCCGTCGAAGGACGATAAACCGCGACATCGGCTTTCCCGTCGCCGTCATAATCTGCCGGAACAGGCAAATCTCCGCTTGCGCCGAATTGTATTGCTCCATAGTTTGTCGCCGGATTCTGCGACGTGAACCAATAACCTGTCGAAGGGCGAAAGACCGCGATATTTGTAATGCCGTCGCCGTCGTAATCCGCCGGAACGGGAATATCGGTCGGTGCGCCGAATGTCGTGTTAATAATCGAACTGTTCGAGCTGCGGATAATATACCACTGCGCCGACGCGGGATGGAAAATCGCCGCGTCTTGTTTGCCGTCGCCGTCGAAATCTCCGGCGAGCGGTTTGTCGCCCGCGCCGCCCCACGCAATCGTACGAAAATTTACGCCCGGCTGCGACGACGGACGATAAAAGAAATAGCTCTGCCCGCCGACCGTCGCCGCCGCGCGATACACGGCTAAATCCGCCTTGCCGTCGCCGTCCCAATCGCCTGCCATCGGCACATCGCCCGTCGCGCCGAATTGTTCGGGGCGGAAGGAATTGTCCGCGCTGTTGAAAATATAAAAATAAGCGAAGTTGCCCGCGCCCGGAACAGTTCCGCGAAAAACGGCGAGGTCGGAGCGACCGTCGCCGTCGTAATCGGCGGGCGCGATCAAATCTCCGGCTTGTCCGAACGGGAAAGCGTGAAACGAATTATTCTGGCTGTAAAGCTCGAACCAATAACCGTTTGATGGGCGGAAAACGGAAATATCGGCGCGTCCGTCGCCGTCGAAATCAAACCGCGTAATCAGATGATACGGGCTGACATCGAGACGCGCGATGCCGACGCGAACCACGCCGGCAATGGTCGTGAAATCGCCGCCGATTAAAATTCGCCCGTCCGCTTGTCGGGCAATTGTTTTGACTGCGCCATTCGCGCCGATTGGAAAGAAAGCCAAATCAACTCTGCCGTTCGGCTGAAGCCGCGCGATATTTGAACGCGGAATGTTATTAATGGCGGAAAAGCTGCCGACAATAATAATGCTTCCGTCCGGCTGAGCTAGAATATCATTGATATTCGCTTCGCTCTGAGATTGAAAAGATGCGTCGGTCGAACCGTCGCCGCGCAGTCGGATGATTTTGCCGAACGCGGTTAATATAAAGTAATTTCCCGCACCTTGACTCTCGATTCGCTTAACGGTAGAAATGCTTCCGGCGTTAAAAGAACTGTCGAGCGTGCCGTCCGTATTGAGCCGAACGAGATTTGTTCGACTGAAACCATTGACACCGTTAAAAAAACCGCCGACTATAATTTTGCCGTCCGCTTGAACGGCGATGTCGTAAATTGTCGGACTGCCGAAAAGCGGATTAAACGAAACGTCCAAACTGCCGTCGGCGTTGAGCCGCGCGATGCCCGTGCGAGTCGCGCCGTTGACGCTGCCGAAACTTCCGCCGATTAAAATCTTACCGTCCGCCTGTAAAGCAATCGCATAAACGGACGAATTTACCGTTGGATTAAACGAAGCGTCCAAACTGCCGTCGGAATTCAAACGCGCGATTTCCCTTCGCGGCGTTCCGTTATAGTCGGTGAAATATCCGATGACCAGAATTTTTCCGTCCGGCTGAACCAGAATTTTTCTGATTTCCGTGCCGCCGCTAAATCCGCTTCCCGGATTGAAAGTCGGATCAATCGTTCCGTCAGAATTCAGCCGCGCAAGGTTCGCTCGCCGAACGCCGTTGATGCGCGTGAAACTGCCGAAGACGACGATTTTGCCGTCCGCTTGAATCGCTAAAACCGCAATCGAGCCGGGTATTCCAATGTTTGCGGCGAACGAATTGTCAGTGTCGCCGTTCGGATTGAGCCGAACGATTTTATAAACGATTACGCCGTTTTCGTTAAACCCGCCGGACACGACGATTCTGCCTGCCGCATCAATTTCCCAATGACCGATTTGTGTAAAATTACTCGATGGAACAAATGAACTGTCCATACTGCCGTCGGCATTAAAGCGAAGGAATCGGTTGCCGGAGCCTTGAAACAGTCCGCTTCCGGTGCTGACTAAAATCTTTCCGCTTGACAGAATTTCCACTTCGGAAACGGCTTCTGAAGTTACATAAGCATTCGCCGCCTCGAACGACAAATCAACATTTCCGGCGGACAGCAACCTAACGATATTTACGCGGTCAACGCCGTTGACTTTATTAAAATTTCCGCCGACCAAAATTTTGCCGTCGGCTTGAACGTCGAAATCATTTACGCTGTTTCCGCCTCCGAATCCTCCGGCTGTTCCTGAAAAAGACGGCTGTTCAAACGTCGTCTCGAGCGTGCCGTCCGAATTGTAACGCCGGATAAAGCCGCTGCTTGAGCCGGAAGAAGAGTATGTGCCGCCGACCAGAATTTTCCCGTCCGACAAAACAAAAACTTTATCGTAAAACCCCAATGCTCTGCCGCCGCCGAAGTCAATGGTCGTGAACGAACTGTCAAAGCTGCCCTTTGCATCGAGACGACGAAGACCAAAATAAGAAGAACCTTGATATGAATTTATAGTCGAAATTAAAACTTTCCCGTCCGGCTGAACTGCCTCGACGATTGCCGAAGAAGTCGAATAAGCGACAGGTTCGCCGAAAGGTGAGACAAACGTATTGTCTAGGCTTCCGTCCGAATTTAAACGTGCCACTCGCGCAACGCTTGAATCCGGCAGGCTCGAATAAGCCGAACCGCCGACGACAATTTTCCCGTCCGGCTGGATAACCGCGCTGCCGATATAAAAATTGCACGCGGCGCAGTCAAACGAATTATCCAAACTTCCGTCCGAATTAAGCCGCGCAATTTGATTTTTCGCCGCGCCGTCAATGATCAGAACGCCGCCGAAAACAAGTATCTTGCCGTCCGACTGAAGCGTAAAATTTATACTAACGGCGGGTTCTTTAGAAGGTATCGCGTTAAACGACAAATCAACGCCGCTCGTTTGAGCTTTGATTGACAAACCGGAAATCGCCGTCGTCAGAAAGACCAGCGAAAAAATTATAAAACGCTTGAAATATATTTTAGGCAAATTCATTTTTACTCTTGTTTTTGCTGCAAAATGCAGATCGAAACTCCGTTTGACGTAATGGGGAAAGTTTTGCGCCATAAAGTTCGCTTTCATTATAAAATTAAAATAGGCGATTGTAAATGATTTTTGCGGCTCGAAACTCAACGAATATCGCCATTCTTGCTATCTTTCGGCTTGTCGTTTAAATTAAATTCTTACCAACAACTTTCAATTTTCAGGTTTCAAGTTTCAGGTTGATAATTTGAAACCTGAAACTTGAAACTTAAAACCAATTTAAAGAAGGAGATTTTGCCGAAAATGAAAGCATTTCAAACAGAAAACATTCGCAACCTGGCTGTCATTGGACACGGCGACGCGGGTAAAACCCAACTCGTTTCGTCTTTACTGCATATTGCGGGCGCGACAACGCGATGGGGAAAAGTTGCCGAAGGCACGACGATGACCGATTACGACGAAGACGCTATTGAGCGAAAGGTTTCGCTGAACAATAATTTCGCCAACCTCGAATACAAAGAAACGAAAATCAATTTGATTGACACTCCCGGTTACGCTGCGTTTGTAACGCACGCGCGACCGGCTCTGCGCGTCGCCGATTGCGCTCTGGTCGTCGTTGACAGCGTGAACGGCATCGAAGTTCAGACGGAAAAAACGTGGCAGTATGCCAACGAATTTTTGTTGCCGCGCTTTATGGTTATCAACAAATTGGACAAGGAACGCGCCGATTTCGGACACGCGATTGACACGGCAAAAGAATCTTTCGCGCGTTCCATCGTGCCGTTCACTTTGCCGATTGGACAAGAGGCGAATTTCAAAGGCGTGGTTGATGTCGTTCATCAAAAGGCTTATGAATTTGACAAGGACGGCAAGGCGAAGGAAATTCCGATTCCTGCGGCGGGACGCGAAGTTTTTGAAGCGACGCGCGAACGTCTGATTGAAATCGTCGCCGAATCGGACGACGCTTTGATGGAAAAATACTTTGAAAACGGCACTTTGGAAGAGGAAGATATTTATCCGAACCTCGCCAAAGCAATCGCGGGCAGCAAACTTTGTCCGGTCTATGCGGTTTCGGCAGATACGCTCGTCGGTCTTTCGATTTTGCTCGACCACATCGTCGAATTCGCGCCGAATCCGGCGGCGCACGAAACCGAATACGGTTTCGCCAATGCGGAAAAAGACGGCGACCGAATTACCAGAAAATATTCGAACGATGAGCCGTTTTCCGCTTTCGTTTTTCGCACGGTCGCCGATCCGTTCGCGGGCAGAATAAATGTGATGAAAGTCGTTTCGGGAAAAGTTTCATCCGACGCGACCGTGTATAATTCGAGCCGCGACACGATGGAAAGATTGGGCGCACTGCACGTTTTGCAAGGCAAAAATCTCGACAAAGTAAATGAAGCGCAGACCGGCGACATCATCGCCGTCGTCAAATTAAAAGACACGCAAACCGGCGACACGCTTTGCGAGAAAGCCAAGCCGATTGTTTATCCGTCGGTGCAATACCCGGAAGCCGCGATTTCTTTCGCTATCGAGCCGAAAAGCCGCGCCGACGAAGACAAAATCAGTTCCGCTTTGCACAAAATTTTAGAAGAAGACCCAAGCCTGCATTTCGACCGCGACGCGCAGACAAAGGAATTTATTCTTTCGGGTTCGGGACAATTACATATCGAAACCGTCGTTGATAAATTGCGAAATCGCTATCACGTCGAAGTCGCGCTCCATCCGCCGAAAGTTCCATACAAGGAAACCATCACGGCGCAAGTCGAAGTGCAGGGACGACATAAAAAGCAATCGGGCGGGCGCGGACAATTCGGCGACTGCAAATGTATTTTCGAGCCGCGCGAACGCGGCGAAGGTTTTGAATTCGTAGATAAAATTTTCGGCGGCGCGATTCCGCAAAATTTTCGACCGGCAATCGAAAAAGGAATCGTCGAAGCCGCGCAAGGCGGCGCAATCGCCGGTTATCCGCTCGTTGATTTTCGCGTAACCTTGATTGACGGCAGTTATCACACGGTTGATTCGGACGAACATTCATTTCGCGCGGCGGGCAGAAAAGCGTTTCGCAACGCGATTGAAAAAGCCAAACCGACGCTTCTCGAACCGATTATGGATGTCGAAGTTTTCTGTCCCGTCGAAGTTTCCGGCGACATTATGGGCGACTTGAATTCCAGACGCGGGCGCGTTTCGGGAATGGATATGCGCGGCAAACAGCAAGTCATCAAAGCGCAAGTTCCATTATCGGAAATGCTCGATTATCAATCGAAATTAAATTCGATGACGCAGGCTCGCGGCTCATACCATATGCAGTTTTCGCACTACGACCCGCTGCCAGGAAATCTCTTGGCAAAGGTCGTCGAGCAAGCCCGCGCCGAAGGCAGAATAAAATCGCACGAAGATGAAGAGTAAACGTAAAAAGCTAAAAGGTAAAAGTAAAAAGTGAAGAAATGCTTTTCCTAACCTTTTACTTTTGCCTTTTTACTTGCGAAGTATTTATTTGCGAAGCGTTTTACAATCCGTTTGGAAAAGGCGAAAATTGATTTGCGCTACTTCCAATACAAATATTAACGAGGAGAATATGTTTAGAAAATTATTTTTGTGCGGCATTATTTCAGCCGCCGCTTTTTTTGCCGCTTGCCAGTCCGATCCGACTCCGCTTAATTCGACGTTTCAACCGCGCGACAATCGAACTCCGATGCCTGCCAGCGCGGTAAATAATTCGGAATCGAACCGCGAAATGCCGAGTATGAATTCGATGAATTCTTCGGAATCGAACCGCTCTGCAATGAATGCGAATACGGTCGCCAATTCAGCGAATCGCCCAACTAATCAGCCTGCCCGAAATATGGCAAATCATTCTAATACCACTCCGCCGACGCGAAAATAATTTTGCAAAATTTAACCGCCCGCTACCTCAGGCGGTTCTGACAATTCGCGCAAAGGCTTATCCCTTGACTGTTTTAGTTTGCTTTTACAAATTCGGTTGCAGATTCTAAGATTAAATTTGAACGGTGATTTAATGGCTGAAGACAAATTTATTCCCGCCCTGCGATTCAAATTTCTGACGCGCTTTTACGACCCGATTGTGCGGCTCACGACCAGAGAAATCACTTTCAAACAGGCTCTTTTGAAACAATCGAATTTGCAAAACGGACAAACGATTTTAGATCTGGCTTGCGGCACTGGAACTTTACCGATTGGAATCAGAAAAAGATTTCCCGACGCGCGGATTTTCGCTTTTGACGTGGACGAGGAAATTTTACAGATGGCGCGGCGCAAAGCGAAAAAGTATCGCGCCGATATTTTTTTCGAGCAAGGCTCATCGGACAATTTGCCGTTTGAAAATGAAACTTTCGACCGCGTTTTTTCTTCGCTTTTTTTTCATCACTTGACGCTCGCCGAAAAAACCTTGACGCTGCGCGAAATTCTGCGCGTGTTGAAACCGGCGGGCGAATTTCATCTGGCTGATTATGCTTTGCCGCGCAACAAAATACAGTTCGTCCTGTCAAAATCAGTTCGCTTGATTGACGGCTACGAAACGACGCGCGACAATCTGCGCGGACGACTTTTGGATTTGATAAAAGAAGTCGGATTCCGCGAAGTCGAAAGAACCGGCTACGTTAAAACTATCTTGGGAACAATAAGGCTTTTCAAAGCAATAAAATGGTGAAACGAAACAAAATCGCGTTGGCTGTTCACGGCGGCGCGGGAACGATTCGGCGAAGCAGTATGACCGCCGAAATTGAAAATGAATATCGAAGCGGTTTGCAAGCCGCGCTCGATGCGGGCTGGAAAATTTTAAACGATGGCGGAAACTCGCTCGATGCGGTCGAAGCGACGGTTTGCGAACTCGAAAATAATCCGCTGTTCAATGCCGGACGCGGCGCGGTTTTCAATCACGACGGCAAAAACGAAATGGACGCTTCGATTATGGACGGCGCGACGCTCAACGCGGGCGCGGTTGCCTTCGTCAGAAACGTCGTCAATCCGATCAAACTCGCGCGGCTCGTAATGGAGCGAACCGAACATATTCTGCTGGCAGGTGAAGGCGCGAATGAATTTGCCAAAGAAATGAAAATCGAATTCGCGCCCGACGAATATTTTTTCACGGAGTTTCGCCACCAACAATTACTCGAAGCGCGAGAAAGCGGAAAAGTTCAATTAGACCACTCTCCACTCGGAACGGTCGGCGCGGTCGCGTGCGATTCGGACGGGAATTTGGCGGCGGCGACTTCAACCGGCGGAATGACGAATAAAAAATTCGGGCGCATCGGCGACACGCCAATCGTCGGCGCGGGAACTTACGCCGACAATCGAACGTGCGCCGTTTCCTGCACCGGACACGGCGAATTTTTTATGAAATCGGTCGCCGCTTACGACGTTGCGGCGCGTATGAAATATAAAAATTCGAGTTTGATTGAAGCGGCAAATGAAACGATAGAATATCTGAAAACAATCGGCGGCGAAGGCGGTTTGATTGCGGTTGACGCTTTCGGAAACGTCGCGCTGCCGTTTAACTGTGAAGGAATGTATCGCGGTTTCGTAAAATCGGGCGGCGAAATAATTGTCGAGATTTATCGTTAGGTTTATTGACAAACTACATTAAACATCAAATTAAGAAATTAGCCGCAAAAAAGCACAAAAAATCAGGTTTTCATTTTTGTAATTTTTGCGCCTTTTTGCGGCAATCATCCTTTATTCACACTTGTCCGTCGTTATCAAATTCATTTTCGGGCGTTGATTTTTTCACGCGCAAAAGACTCAGACGTTTTTCGTCGGCTTGCAAAACTTCTATGTCGAGACCGCGAATTTGTAACCGCTCGCCTTTTTTCGGAACGTATCCGGCTTCGCTCGTCACGAGTCCGGCGATGGTCGTAAAATCGTCGTCCTCGATTTCAAACCCGAACAGCCGTTCGATTTTTCCGATTTCCGTCGAGCCGATAACGTCGTAATAAGTTTTGTCCGTGCCTTCGATTATCTCGACGATTTCCTCTTCTTCGGTGTCTTCGTCTTCGATTTCGCCGACGATTTCCTCGACAATATCTTCAACCGTAACGAGTCCCGCCACGCCGCCGTATTCGTCAATGACGATGGCAATCTGCACGCGGCTCAACTGCATATTTTTTAAAAGCTCGGCGGCTGATTTCGTTTCGGGAATAAAAAACGCGGGGCGAATCAGATTTTCAATCGTTTGATTTTCCTTGCCGTCAACCCAGGCGTTCAAAAGGTCGCGGACGTAAATCACACCTTCGATATTGTCAATCGTTTCCCGATAAACCGGCAGCCGCGAATACTTTTCTTCGACTATCAAATCACGCGCCGCTATGACGGTCGCATCGAACGGCACGGCGACGATTTCCGTGCGCGGAGTCATAATCTCGCCCGCGCGTGTTTCGCTAAACTCGAACATCGTCTCCAGCAGTTCGCGGTCTTTTTCTTCCAGAATGCCTTCGGCTTCGCCCATCTCAATTAACGCCTGACGGTCTTCGGCGTTGTCTTCTTTTTCGGCTTCGGTCGGTTCATTCGGAACAATCGTAGTTTCGAGTTTGTGCTGCGCTTTCCCTCGAAACGACGGTTCGAGCGGATCGGCAATCGAAGGCAGAATGTCGTAGAGCGGGCGGACGAACGGCAGCAGGTAAAGCAGTTTTTTTTCGGGATTTTTCAACGTAATAAAACGCGGAATAACTTGCCGGAATGCAATCGAAAAGAACAAACCGATGACGAGCGAATAAAGCACCATCTCAAGATTGGTCGGCACGAAGGAATTAACGATTGCCGCGACGAGAACCGAAAAAATTATCAGCAGAATTTGAATCGCCGCCGAGAGAGAGAATCGAAAACGCGGACGATTTTCCGAAATGTCCTGCAAAAACGCGGAGGATTTAACTTTCGCGCCGACTTCATAATCCGACGAAAGCCGACGCAGCCCGACATCACTGATTTGCGAGAAAGCCATATCAACCGTCGCCAAAAAAGTCATCACGATTAAAATCAAAACGGCGATGGCTATTTCAATTTCCATACTTCTACAATGGTAAATGGTAAATGGAAATTGGTAAATGACGAAAGTATTTTTAACCGAGAAGCGCGGCTGATTTTTCGTCGAGCAGCCAGAGGAGATTTCCGTTTTTCGGCTGGACGTTTTGTGCGGGAAATTTTTCCGGCTTCCGCTTCCCTTCTAAAATTTCCTTTAACGCGGCGGCTTTCTCCGCGCCGCTCACCAAGAAAATAATATTTGCCGCGTTGTTAATTACGGGAAAGGTTAAGGTCAAACGAGTCGTGTTTAATTTTTCAACCGGATTGGCGACGGCGATTTTTTCAGTTTCAAAGAGCGCGGGCGAAAACGGAAAAAGCGAAGCCGTATGCCCGTCCGCGCCCATTCCGAGCAAAATCAAATCGAATCGCGGCAGGTTGGAATTCTTTAAATTGAAAAATTCGATTATTTTCCGCTCGTAATCTTCGGCGATTTTTTCGGCATCTCCGAGTTCGGTTTGCCAGCAAAAAATATTTTCGTCGGCGATTTTCAATGTTTGGAAAAGATTTTCGCTCGCCATTCTAAAATTGCTTTCCGTGTTGTCAGGCAAAACATTTCGCTCGTCGCCGAAAAAGAAAAAAGTTTTGCTCCAATCAATCCGCGAGCTAAACTTTTCCGAAGTTAGAAGACGGAAAAGCGATTTCGGCGTTGAGCCGCCTGAGAGAGCGACGGTAAAACGCCCGCGCCGATTGATTGCATAGTCCGCAATCCCGACAAAGTTTTCAGCAGCGAAAAAATTCATCTGTTCGATGTCCGAGAAAATTTTTACCATTACAATCTTCCTTTCGTTTTATAAGAAAAGGTTTGATTATTTTATTGGTCGTATAACTGAAGAGACGTTGTTTGTAAGAATGATAAATTTGAATCCGCGAAATAGCAACAATCAACACGAAATATGTTCAATTTGTTTTGTGTTGATTGGTATTGTTTTGCGGTTAATTCCTTGAGCATCCTTTCCGTTACCCGACCGGAAATTTCATTCTTTGGATAAAACTCCGTGCATTTGAATTTATAATTTACGCAACACCTTTTGCACATCGTCCAGCATTGGTCGGTCAAATTCGCCGAGCGCGTTTTGCGCTTGCAAATTTGTTAAAATGTCGAACGCCCTTTGAAAAGTTTGTCTCGCTTTTTCATTTTCGCCTGATTTCAAAAACATTTCGCCGACGTTCTTCAAAGACTGCGCTGCATCGCGTTTGGCAAGCGTGTTTTTTTCGTCTGCTATACCGATTTGCTCGAAATAGAAAACCGATTTTTCGTAATTCTCTAAAGCCTTCTGAAAATCCTGTCGCTTGCGATAAAAATCTCCGAACCTAATATACAGCCTGCCGAAATCTTTTTGATACATCGTGTTTTTCGGTTCTTGCTTGACCAACTCGCCCAAAATTTCTTCCGACTTTTTAAAGTCTTCGAGCGCGTCCGAAATCCGATTTTCCAAGACCGAACAGATGCCGACTCTCGAAAAACTTTTCGCCAAATTTTGCTTCGCCTGCGTATCCGCGCCGTCGGCTGCGGCGGCTGCCTGGGCAAGTTTCAACGCCCGTTCAGCGAACGCCAAAGCAAGCCGATTGTTTTCGATTTCGTAAAGACTGCTTGTTACGGAAAATGTTCGCCAGACTTGTCGGCGCACACCTGAATCCGTTTGAAATTCGACAAGCATTTTTTCTGCTTCCTCAATCGTCTTCGTCATCTCGCGCTCGGCTTCGGCTTGTCTGCCGTCCCACGAAAGCGCGTTAGCGTAAAAAGTTCCGGCTTTAATTTTGAGCATTTCGATTTCCTTCGTTTCATTGTTCGCGGCGGCGATTGCGGCGAGGATTTTTTCAAAAAGCGGAATCGCCGTTTTGAATTGATCGTTGTCGGCGTAAATCTGCGCTTCGCCAATCTGCGCGTCGAGCGAATCAATTTCGAGCCAAAGCGACGCGGGATTTTTCGCCGTCAGATTTTCGTAAATTTTCAAAGATTCGTCCGCGTCCGCGAGCGCGTTTTTGACATCGTTCTGAAAAGCGCGAGTCGCGCTCGAGCGCAAAAAATTTTTCGCCAGTAAACTTTCGTTTTCGTCGTTCGCCGGCAGAGCGCGGCGAATTTGGTTTGCCTTTTCGTAGCTCGAAATCGCGCCGGAAAAATCCGACAAATTCGGTCGGGTCGGGTCGCCTTGAAGGTCGCCAATTTTTTCATACGCCGTCGCAAGTTCCGACTGCAAATCCGCGTCGGCTGATTCGTTCGCCAAACTGTCGAGATATTTTAAAGATTGATTGACGAGCGATTGTCTGGCTTCGGTCGAGCCTTCGAGCCGTTCGATTTTCGGCGCGATGTCCGTCAAAAGCGCGTTCGACAACTCGCGCACGTCAGCGAATCTTTTTTCGGCGCGGTCGCGTTCACGTCGGGCAACATTCGCCTGCCACAAAACGGCGGCGAAACCGACGACAATCAAAACGGCAATCAACGCGCCCGCGCTGACCGCGAGCCGATTGCGCCGCATGAATTTTTTCGCGCGATAGCCGAACGAATCGCGCCGCGCAAGCACGGGCAAACCGCTCAAATATCTTTCGAGGTCTTCGGCAAATTGCTGAACCGAAGCGTAACGCCGCTTTGCATCTTCGCGCCGCGCCATTTGCAAAATCGAATCGAGTTCGGTCTTCGGTCTTCGGTCTTCAGTCTTTGTTTTTTGCTGAATCGTCTTCCTGTCCGACGAACTTTGGGCTTTGGAATTCGGACTTTGGAGCAGATGAGCAAGAAGAACACCGAGACTGAAAACGTCGGTCGCGGTCGTAACGCGCTCGCCCGCGATTTGTTCCGGCGCGGCGTATTCGGGTGTGAAAGCCCGATAATCAGTTTGCGTTTGTTCTGCGGCGTGTTCGGCGTCAATCAATTTGGCAATGCCGAAATCAAGCAGTTTCGGCTCGCCGTCCGCGCTGACTAAGATATTCGACGGCTTAATGTCGCGGTGGACGATTAAATTTTGATGAGCAAACGAAACGGCGCGGCAGACGTAGAGAAAAAGTTTCAAACGCTCGTCGGTCGGTAAATTTTCGCGCTCACAAAATTCGTCAATCCGAACGCCTTCGACGAATTCCATTGCCAGAAACAATTCGCCGTTTTCGCTCACGCCGCCGTCGAGCAATTTGGCGATGTTCGGATGATTTAAAGAAGCGAGTATCTGCCGCTCCTGCCGGAAGCGGCGATCAGTTTCGCGGTCAACGATTGATTGCCGGACAATTTTCAGCGCGACGCTTTGGGAAAATTCGCCGTCGTCGCGCTCGGCTAAAAAGACCGCGCCCATTCCGCCGCGCCCAATTTCACGAATGATTTTGTAATGCCCGAAATGTCTGCCGATTTTCTCCGCCTCGTCCCGCTCGAAAGCGGATGAAATTTGGAAAGCGGGTTTTTCTATAAAGCTCTCGTCGGTAAGATGCGCGTCGAGCAGTTTTTCGATTTCGCGGCGCAGCGTCAAATCGTCCGCGCATTCGTGTTCTAAAAACTTCGCGCGTTCGGTTTCGGCGACGACGAGCGCGGCGGCGAAAATTTTTTTCTTTTTCTCCCAACTCGTTTCGCTCATTTCAATTTCCTGTCAGTTGCGTCCGCAGCCAAGCCTTGGCGAAAGTCCATTCGTTTTTCACCGTCGCGGGCGAGACGCGCAAGGCTTCCGCCGTTTCTTCAATCGTCAAGCCGCCGAAGAATCTGAGTTCGACAATCTTCGCCTGCCGCGCGTCAATTTTCTCTAAATTCAGAAGCGCGTCGTCAAGCGCGACCAAATCAATTTCTCTTTCTTTGGAAAAGCTGACCGCTTCGTCGAGCGACAATTTTTGTCCGAAACCGCCGCGCTTTTCCGCGCGTTTGCGGCGGGCGTGGTCAACCAGAATGTTTCGCATCACGCTTGCGGCGACCGAGAAAAAATGGGCGCGATTCTGCCACGAAGCGTTTTCCCAATCAACCAGCCGCAGATACGCTTCGTGAACCAGCGCGGTCGCCTGCAATGTGTGGTCGCTGCGTTCCTTCGACAAATAAACGTGCGCCAGCCGCCGCAAATCTTCAT